>CBDVCJ010000283.1:0-5670 GCA_965372445.1 uncultured Thermoplasmata archaeon
AACTTCCTTTTAAATAACTTGCCATCTTGAATCTCGAATCACGAAACTCGAATCCATTCATTGCCCTTCACCCTTTAAAAATTGCGTTTATGGAAGATTTATTGCGTAGCAACTTTTTAATTATCCATACATTCCAGGAGGTATGTCCGGTAATTCTGCTGGGGATATTGGCTTGATCTGTGCCATCGAAGCTTTGACCTTTTCCTCGATACTCTCAGCTTCTTTTAATAACGGCTCGGGGTCCATTTTGATCTGTGGCACCATTTCATCCAGCACTTTAAGTACTTCTGCTGCCGAGCGGCTATCCGGGAATTCAGAATGGGCTTCTGCAAGTAAACAAATAACTTTAGTGTCTATAATATGCCCTTTGTATAGTAATATTCCAGATAGCCCACTTACCATTCCAATTTTAAAAGATTTTGATGGAAGTTTATCCAGTAATTTATTTGCGGCAGGGTTACTGCCTACATGGAAAACTTGAATATTTTCACCGGTTGGGTCCTGGCTATTTACACCTTCTATTGCAATTATTAATTTGCATTTCTTCTCGTCGCACCATTGAATGATCTTGTCTGCAAGTGATGAAAATGCAGCGGTCTTTAAGGGTAATTCAGAAACAATCACGACCAATTGGTCACACTCATCGTCCGGTCCGCATTCATGGTCGCCCGCGAAAATTCTTACCGGCGGTGTAGGTACACCATCCTGAATTATTGCAGCCGGATAGAAATCATCAGAGACGATCCCTGCAATTAGCTCGAGCTTAAGGTTGGATACCAAAAAATTTGCTGCAATTGAACTTACTAGTCCTACAGTCGGGAAACTTACTATCACCAGTGCATTCTCAATATCTTTCTTCTTATATTCATGAATAATAATTTCACTCATAATAATCCCCCAATTTTTATTATTTCAAGCGGCAACTCAATCAATTCTTTTAAATATAAACCTTTTCAATTTAAATTAAATATAATATCTATCGATCTTAGGTAAGATCTCGCATTGTTCATTTCTAAACCACACAAGCTTTTGACGATTTTTGGCGCGATGCTTTCTAATGCACTGTCTCATATTGCTAACAAATTCCTTCCAACCAAATTTTTCCGGCTCATAACACCATAATTTTATTATTTGCTTACGATCATCATCATTAATCGAATTTAAGATGATCCAAAAGTCATATATTTCCATTAAATAACTGCGTTCTTTGATATCGGGTTCTAGAATTCTCATCGCTGCCCAATCCGAAATTCCTTCTTCGATCCAATCACAATTAAGGTGCTGATGGCCCTGAGCTTTCTTTTCATGTAGATATGCATGGATATGTTCATGCAATATATGAAATGGTTTTGAACCTTCGTTTGCCAATATTCCTTCCGGAATTATGGTGTTGTCAGGTAGGCGGACGACCTGAGGTAGAAAGCATGCGGATAACGCAATAAACATCATTGAGGGTGGTCCGATCGCCTGGAGCTCATTACAGGTTGCACAGGTATTGCGCTCTTGGGTCTCTGCGTCATTGATATCAAGCCATTTTGGAAATTCAATTAAATGTGCATAGAACGTCTCAGCAATTCTACGCTGCATGCCGTTCCAGGATCTCGTGAAGTCAAGAACTTTTTCAAAATCATCAAAGTCATCAATGGTGTAGGAATTTAATTCGAATAGTATAGACATAATATTTTCAAAACTTCCATCCATAAGCATTCTAAATTCATTATTATAGCAATAACTTTCTTGATTGTTTCGATGACGGTTGACACAATCTTGCCAAGTTTTAAGGTATTCTTTTATATTATCAATCAGAACTTGAAATTCATTATATTTTTTATAAACATATTTATAACCGCTTAGTTCAAACATTAATTCTGAAGGTTTACGGTTAGTCGCAAATGGAAGATACTCACCTAATTCTAACACATTTTCGATCTGATCTTTATACTTATAATCATAGCTACTTGTGGGGCGTTGGTGTTGAATCTCTTCGTAATCTTGGCAATATGGCAATCTGGTGTCGGGTCGATCATTCATGGTGGGGCCTTCATTGAGTCATTATTAATATATTAATGCTTAACGGCGAAGATCCTTTTCGGGTTTCTTAATACTTTGGCGATAGCTCTGTAGCATTTTCAGGTCGAGTTTGCCATTATCATATACCTTTAAGAACGTTTTCGTATCTAAGCTGTGCAACTCATCGTCACACATTTGACGGTATTCCCTACATGCGCTACTTGTGACGTCTTTCATTACCTTATCTGTAATTTTTGATGTAAAATGAAAATCTTCTGATAAAAATATATCTATTCCTTTTTTAAGACCGATAACTATAATTTTACAATCGTTAACGATATTATCCGGCTTCACACCATGATGTTCTGCCATTGACTTTTGGCATGCTCGAACAAACTCTGCTGATAATAACCGATTCTTGAAATCGATAACTTTGGCGGATACTCGCTGCGATCTTGAAAGCGCTTTCTTGTAGATCGATTCATTAATACGGCCATTAACCCACAACAATTCTAATTCTGATCTAACAGTTGCCGTAATAAAACATGGAATTACATCATGACGTAATTTCTTGATGACTTTATCAACCTTAGGGTCATCTTTGAGTAGAAATGAAGTGTCAAAAGACACACTTCTTACCTCCATCATACTTACCCGAATGGTTACAATGTTTTATTAAAGTCACTGATTTTGTTTTAGAAAGATGAGAGGCGAGAGGCGACATATGGCGATTATAGACAGAGAGACGGGAGACGGGAAACTAGCCCCCTACCCCTCCATAATATTAACGCGAAGGACACGAAGAACACGAAAGTTAGTTAATGGAAAAAAATTCTTTCGCGTTTTCGTGCTTTCGCGTTAAAACTTGAGGTGGGGGTGGTCGACTCCCGTTGCTCCCGACTCCCAGGCTCTCGGTTGTTGACAAAGAACTTTCGCCTATCGCCTATCGCCTTTACACCAGCAAACTCCAACCTCAATGCATAAACCTTTTATTCAAAAACGGGATATCCGATTGGGATAAATATGACTAAAGTTGAGGGGAGTAAAAAAGATCACAAAGTAATGGTATACACGCTCAGCACATGCGGCTGGTGTAAAAAGACAAAAAAACTATTGGATTCAATGGGTATCGAATATGAGTATACAGACCTCGACCTTCTCGAAGGCGAGGAAGATGAAAAAGTGCGATCCGATATGAGAAAACACAACCCTAGACTTACCTGCCCAACCTTGGTTGTGGATGATGGTAATGAAGTAATTATTGGTTTCGATGAAGATGAGATTCGGAGGTGCCTCGAAAATGGCGAATAAAGCTGCCATTTTAGAAGATACCAAAAAAGATGCTGAAACAAATAGTTTTTTCGTTTGCCCCGATAACGATCTACTTGAGGATTTATTGGATGGCTTAGCAAAAAATGACGATAGGTTTGGATATCGATGTTGTCCTTGTCGAATACCAAGCGGCCTAAAAACCTATGACAGCGATATTATTTGCCCATGCGAATATCGCGATGCGGATGTAAACGAATTTGGTATGTGTTATTGCGGGTTGTATGTCTCTCAAGAGGTCTATGAGGCACCCTCCAAGCTGGGGTCGATCCCGGAGCGGCGTGCGGAAGAGGTTCAAGAAGCGGCTTTAGAAGCCAAAGCCAATAAAGGTAAAGTTGATGATCTGGCCACACCTTCGGACACACATGACAAAGTCGGGACTGATGAAAATGGTTTGACGATCTGGCGCTGTGTAGTTTGCGGATATTTATGTGCGCGCGAATTGCCGCCGCCGGTTTGTCCAATTTGTAAAGCCAAAGCTGATAGATTTGAAAAGTTCAAGCTCGGATAAAGATTATTGTATCCAAAAATTATGTTTGAATTATTTCGGTTTTAAAGATCTATACCTCACAATTAATGTATATTTATTTTTAAGATGCAAATTTACTAGAAAATTATAAGTATTATATTTTCCGTATACAAAATCAGGTAATGCAATAAATGCTAATATTGAAATGTTCGTATTACCGAGGTAACGGCTGTTTGTGCAGTCTTTACCTCATCGCTTTACTAGCGTAAAAGTGATAAATGGCGCAAAGCGCTAAGGTTTCGGCCACTTAAGCGGCTTCGACCTCATCGCTTTGCTGGCGCCAAGCGCTAAGGTGTGGCGCGATATAAATAACAATAAGCCTTAGGGGGGAGGCAAAAGAATGAGGGATAGAGTAATAAGAATTGGTCTGGTGCTAATAATAGCTGTTGCTATACTTTTAGCAATACTACCAATGAGTATAGGCCAATCGAGTACAAATAGCCCAAGATTTTCAGGTAGCAGGGGGGGCCCCAACCTATTAATAACAGAGCAAGCATTTAATCAAGTGAACGAGTACGATTCCAACGGCAATCTTGTTTGGCAATATATGGACCCATTAGGTGTTGCTATTAATGATGCCGAACGATTAGAGAATGGCAATACATTGATAACAGATTTTTTTACCGATCATATTTATGAGGTTGACCCAAATGGCATTATTGTCTGGTCCCACTATGTCAATCTTTTTGATTTGCCATTTGATGCCGAGCGATTAGACAATGGTAACACCCTATTTGTAAATTCGTTGGGTGCTATGATGGGTACGATGGGCGCATATGAGATCAACCCTTTCGGTGGTGTTGTTTGGAAATATCCCGCAGTGATCCCGTATGATGTTGAAAGATTACCTAATGGCAATACCTTGATAACAGAAATGGCTCTTAACCGCGTGATCGAGGTTAATCCCGGTGGTATGATTGTTTGGATGCATATGGTCGGTTTAAACAGCCCTGTAGATGCTGAACGATTACTCAATGGCAATACATTAATAACCAACTCATTTGGTAATAATGTAATCGAAGTCAACAAATTAGGGCAGATCGTATGGCAATATTCGGCGGGTTTGAATTTCCCGTTTGATGCCGAACGGTTAGAGAATGGTAACACATTGATCGCAGACTATAGTAACGGACGAGTGATCGAGGTTGATAGTGCTAGTACTATCGTATGGCAAATGCGTGGCTTGGGAGCGCCCGCCGATGTCGAAGTTCTAGACTTCGCTATTCCGGCAAATGTGAGGATCGAGCCGCAATCATTGAACCTTGATTCCATGGGTAACTGGGTGAATGTAAAAGTTGAAGGTTTCCCAGACAACCCTGAATATTCACCAATGGATGTAGATGGTAATACCGTTAAGGTTGCAGATGTAGATGCGGACTTGAAATTCGGTACTTGGAATGATGATAAATACATCGGTAAAGCCGATAGATTGGCAGTCGAAGATGCAATTGGAACTCCTGGCGAGGAGGTCGAAGTTACAGTAACCGGAAATCTTGTGGATGGTACTGCATTTGAAGGTAAAGCTATAATCAAAGTGATCCAACATTAATGATACATTAGAATTATAATGTATCATTCTCTCTTTTTTTTTATATGTAACTTATAAAATCCTTCTTTTTATTTCATTATAGGAATTTCAATGTATTAAAATAAGGATGCATGCGTCGAACTTCGTTCTCCGCATGAACATCCCAAATCCCTTCGGCATTTGTGGTGTGGAGGGTGAAGGATGAAGGGGTAATTATTTGATTCCAGATGTTACTAAACAGGAAGATGGAGGTCAGAAGACACGGGTCATTTTC
>CBDVCJ010000284.1:0-5629 GCA_965372445.1 uncultured Thermoplasmata archaeon
TAACTTCTATCCTCTCTTTCCACAATAACCATCTTAAATCCTGAATCTGAAATCTCGAATCTTTATAATCTATATATCCCGCTCAAATAACTTCTTGGAGTTCTTAAGTGCTTCGACCACCGGCAGTTCTTTGCCGGCAATTAAGTTAATTAATGCACCACCGCCGGTACTAATATGATCGATCTTTGAGGCAATACCTAATTTATTAACAACTGCCGTCGTTTCGCCGCCGCCAACGATACTAAAACCTTTGGAATTAGCGATCGCATTAAATATTTCGTTCGTACCTATAGCAAAACCTTCCATCTCGAACACTCCAGCGGGGCCATTAGCAATTAAGATCTTTGCCTTCTTGATCTGTTTGGAATATTCAACAATGGTCTCTAACCCAATATCAAGAATTGGTTTGTTAACTGGTAGATCATCAATTGTGATCTTTGCCCGGGTATTCTTATCTTTGATAGCAAGATCTAGTGGTGTAAATATTTTCTTGTCAAATCTTTTCAATAGATCCTCAGTATTTATTATAAGTTCATCGTACATCTTGATTTCGGATTTTATATATTCCATTGAGGGTTTACCAAGTTTGTAGCCGCGGCCTTTGAGGAACATGTTCGCAACTACGCCAGTAGTGAGGATATTATCTGCAATTTTATTCTCTAATAAATTCTTCGCGACATCGATAGAATCATCAACCTTTTGGCCGCCCAGGATTACTACACAAGGGTGCTCTTTTGAACCTATTGCCTTATTTATCGCGGTCAATTCTCGGTCCATGATCGTCCCCGCAAGACTCGGTAAAAGTTCCGTAAAACCGACTAGTGAAGCTTGCGACCGGTGGGCCGCTGCAAATGCATCATTAACATAATAATCTGCTATTGCTGCTAAATTTTTCACGATGTGACTGTCGGCTTGCTTTGAAATGGGCTCATCTTTTAAAACGAGCTCTTCCGAAAATAATCTGGTATTTTCCAGTAGAATTATATCTCCCTTCTTCATACTCTTGATCGCATTATGTGCCTTGCTGCCCACTAAATCATCGATATATTTCACCGGGCGCTTGAGAATGTTTGAAATATGTTTTGCGTGTTTCGCAAGTGTTGTAAAATCCGATTTACCTGGTCGACTCTGATGCGCCAGTATTACGGTCATAGAGCTCTTAAGCTGTTTTATTGTCTCTATATGGCTGCGGATGCGCGTGTCACTTAAAATATTGCCGGTTGATGGATCGATTGGTGAATTTATGTCTACTCTTAAAATTACGGTTTTACCTTCCAATCTTACATCGTCGAAGGTCAGATAATCTTTCTCTTGAGCCATGAATCCCCAATTGGTGTTATGTATTCAACGTAAATAAAAATTTCTTTTTTTTGACATTCGTGAACGATGGTAGCATCGGGATACAAACCTTATTGCTAAATCCCAAATTATAATACTACCAAAACGACTTTGTCGTTGAATTGGAGATTGTAAATTTGAAATTTACAATTTTCATTCTCCAATTTGAATTTGAAATTCGGTTACCAAGGGCTAAATAAGCTATAATCATAATAAAGACTTATTCAGCCCAGGGGGTTCGAATCCCCCTTTGGAAATGTTTTAAATGGTAAAATAATGGCGCAGAGGGAGGGATTCGAACCCCCGTGGCACGTAAGTGCCACCGGCTTTCAAGGCCGGCGCCTTGGTCCGGACTTGGCTACCTCTGCATATCGATATTCCAATGATAAAAAAAGTAATATAAATAACTTTTCTAAATCCATTATATGCAATAAGAAGTTAGTTTTTAGGTTTCAGTAATTTGCTATTGCAAATTACTTCGACCTTCGAAATCTCTTCGAGATTTCACCGGTTACGGTAATCTGCTGCGCATATTACCTCACCCTCAAAATCTTTTCAAGATTTCGACGGTTATGGTTATGAGGCCAGTTTGGAAGTTTGATGTTAGGTTAGGAAAAGCTTTGCTAAAATAAAAATAAAATGAGTAAAAGCCTTACCTCCAAACCCAACATCAAAACTGGCTTCCTAACCTCAACCAAACTTCATAACCATATAAACCTAAGATCTCAAAACGATCTCTATATTGACCCCATCCGGCACCTGGATGCGCATTAACTGCCGCAAAGCCCGATCATCAGCATCGAGATATATCAATCTTTTATGTATACGCATTTCCCACTGTTCCCAGGTTTCGGTGCCCTCACCGTCCGGGCTTTTACGGGTCGGGACGATCAACCGTTTCGTGGGTAAAGGTATTGGACCGCTCATACTGACACCCGTACGTTCAGAAATCGATTTAATCTGTCTGCATACCTCCTCGACGCGCTTGGTATTGGTGCCTGTTAATGATATTCTCGCTTTTTGGGTCAATTAATATCCCTCGATTTTTACAAATATATAAAAAATTGGGAAAGTTCGGAACTTCCCCGTTATTAGATATTGTTGCTAGTGAGTGAGCTTTATATTTGTATATTAATTTTCGAAAATTACCGCCGATCTATCTTGGTTCGATATCGATACACATTCCGGCCGCGACAGTCTGACCCATATCACGCACTGCGAATCGACCTAGTTGCGGTAACTCTTTGGCCTTTTCTATTACCATTGGTCTCGTAGGTCGAACCTTCACGATCGCGATATCGCCAGTTTTTAAGAAATCTGGATTCTCCTTCATTACTTGACCTGTTTTTGGATCCAATTTCTTCTGTAGTTCCTCAAATGTACATGCAACTTGGGATGTGTGGCAGTGGAATACAGGTGTATAACCCTTAGCAATTACACTTGGATGCTGAAGTACTGCGATCTGTGCTATGAACGTTCGAGCGACTGTTGGCGGGTTCGCCTCTGTGCCTGCAACATCACCACGCCTAATGTCGGTTTTGGCTAAACCTCTAATATTTACACCAACATTATCGCCCGGCTCTGCTTTCGGTATCTGTTCATGATGCATCTCGATACTTTTGATCTCGCCAATTTTATCTGAAGGTTGGAAAACTAATTTATCACCTGGCTTCATTATTCCAGTCTCGATTCTGCCCACTGGAACGGTTCCTACACCCGTAATTGAGTACACATCCTGAACCGGCCATCGTAATGGTAGTTGGGTCGGTTTCTCGGGCTGCTCGAATTTGTCCAAGCCAGCTAATATTGTATCGCCCTTCCACCAGCTTATTTTATCTGAACCTTTGGTTGCATTATCGCCTACAAAGGCACTTACTGGTACGAATTGTATTTTGTCTAGATTATAACCGATTGTTTTCATCAAATTCGTTACCTCTTCCTTTACCGAATTAAAACGCTCCTCAGAAAACTCCGGTTGGGTCGCATCCATTTTATTGACCGCAACTAAAATTTGATTCACACCTAGTGTGCGAGCTAAAAATATGTGCTCTTTGGTTTGGGCCATTACACCTTCAGGTGCTGCCACAACTAACACCGCGGCATCCGCCTGGGATGTGCCTGTGATCATATTCTTTACAAAGTCACGATGGCCTGGAGCGTCTATGATCGTATAATAATATTTACCCGTATCAAATCTCTTGTGGGCAACATCAATGGTCAAACCTCTTTCACGTTCTTCTTTAAGACCATCCATAACCCATGCAAATTCGAAAGACCCTTTGCCTTTTGATTCGGCTTCCTGTCGATACTTATCAATTATATGCTGTTCGATATGGCCTGTATCCAATAACAATCTACCCACTAGGGTTGATTTTCCATGGTCAACATGCCCGATAAATACTAAATTCATATGAGGTTTATTTGCCATTTCATATTCCTCCAATTCTGTTGGATTCCATCTATAATGTTTTAATTATTTATTTAGTTTACTGCAAATGATATAACTTTGCAACCAACCCTTAATATGCTAACAGTATATAAATTTTTAGAGCCTAGAGTTTTGATATTTTAACGATAATTTTAAGATTTTAATACGAATTTTCACAGAAAAATATAATAAGTAGTTAGAGATTGAGGGTAAAAGTTTATACTTAAATTTTGGCTTATGCCGAAAGGCGGGTGATGAATGTGGCTGTCGAAGCCAAGAGTAAAGAATATTCAACAGTTACTGAAGTTTCTGGACCGTTAATGATCGTTGATGGCATATCCGACGTGGCGTATGGCGAAGTTGTTCGGATTCGTGCGCCTGATGGCAAAGAACGGTTAGGACAGGTACTTGAAGCGCAGAGCTCCAAAGCGATTGTACAAGTTTTCGAAGGCACCAAAGGTCTCGATACGAAAAATACCTCTGTGAGATTCATCGGCGAAACTATGAAAGTCGCTTTATCTGTTGAAATGCTCGGCAGGGTGTTTGACGGTACCGGCAAACCCATTGATGGCGGCCCCGACATAATCCCTGAAGAGCGGCGCGACATTACAGGCATGCCAATAAATCCCACCGCGCGCGAATATCCAAAAGAATTTATCCAAACTGGTATATCAACGATTGATCTTATGAATACCTTAGTTCGTGGCCAGAAATTACCGATCTTCTCTGCGTCCGGTCTACCGCACAATGATCTAGCCGCCCAGATCGCACGCCAGGCAAAAGTATTAGGTAAAGAAGAAGAATTTGCTGTTGTTTTCTGTGCGATGGGTATAACCTCCGAAGAGGCGAACTTTTTTATACATGATTTCGAACGTACGGGCGCTCTCGAACGCGCGGTTTTGTTTTTGAATCTGGCCGACGACCCTGCGATCGAACGGTTGATCATCCCGCGAATGGCGTTGACCACTGCCGAATTTTTAGCTTTCAATAAAGACATGCACATTTTGGTAATTTTAACCGACATCACAAATTATGCCGAAGCGCTGCGTGAAATCGCGGCCGCACGGGAAGAGGTGCCGGGCAGAAGAGGCTACCCCGGTTATATGTATACCGATTTCGCTAGTTTCTATGAACGTGCCGGCCGAATTCAAAATAAAAAGGGCTCTATTACGCAAATACCGATCTTAACAATGCCCGACGACGATATCACCCACCCGATCCCCGACTTGACCGGTTATATTACCGAAGGTCAGATCGTGCTATCACGCGAACTTCACCATAAAGCAATACATCCTCCCGTGAATGTTTTACCGTGCCTATCACGATTAATGAAACAAGGGATCGGCAAAGGGCGTACCCGTGAAGACCATGACGACGTCTCAAATCAACTTTATGCCGCTTATGCAGAAGGCTGCGACCTTCGCGATCTGGTCGCCGTGGTCGGTGAGGAAGCTTTGACGAGCCGAGATAGAAAATATTTGGAATTTGCAGATGCATTTGAAAAAACTTACGTCACTCAAAGCTTGGATGAGGATCGGTCTATCGAGGAGAGTTTATCAATGGCCTGGAAATTATTATCGATTCTACCCAAAGATGAACTGAAAAGAATCGATGAAAAGTATATTAAAAAGTATTTTCCAAAATAGTACCTAAGGGTCTTAAATCATCATTTTGGGATCATTTCATCATATTGGTGATACCAAACCCAGACACCCCACCTATAGATCTTGAATATCGAATACCTTTTTCACTATTGCTCCGTAATCGTGATTTCTTACCAGAAATAAATTATCTATTGAATATAAATTTATTCTGGGCTCTTCAATAAAATAATTCTCTTGCTTGTATAGTTTCATAGCTTTA
>CBDVCJ010000285.1:0-5599 GCA_965372445.1 uncultured Thermoplasmata archaeon
ACAGACACGAGAATTGTGTGATTGAGATATTCAATTTTATCCAATTCTAAATATTCACCTACGCTATTTGCAGATAAGTTGATTTCTTTCGACAATAACAAACCAAAAGTGCTGTAATAAACTTCTTCATTAGGGATTGTAATATCTAATGGACCTTTATTCTGACCAATGTATATGTAATCAAAGAAATATGTGAAATTCCCATTTTCGCTTGAAGAATTATCATTATAAGCAATCCACCATTCATTAATTGAACTCCCCTCAGAATCATTAGTATATCTGAAATACCATTGTTCATTTGAATATGTGGTGGTATTAGTATTTGGATGGAATGGCAGATCATTTTGATCGTAAGCTTTGGGTGTACCATCGCTTAGGTTGCCACTACCATTAGAATAGTTACCATCAATACCTGCCCCGTTTGGTGAGGTTGAATTCTTGTATATGAAATATCCAAGATACCAACCATTTGGAACTGAATAATTCTGAGCACTGAATTTAGCATACCAGTAAGAATCACTTGATGATGAGTTATCTTTACCTTTAATTCTAATCATTCGATTTCCTCTTGCGGGTGTTACAATCACCGAAGTGGAATTATCATGTGACCTAATGGAAGTGATATTTGCATTTTCTACATTATTTGATCCCGGCCAACCACCTAAGTCACTTATTGATGCATTTTCATCCCAGATGATAATTGTTTGATTATAATCTACTGAAGTTGGCGTTAATGGTGATGGATTACCATAGTACATGTGGATATAATCATTTTCACTAGCATTTAATGAATTTATTGGAATAGTGAATTTCACATAATCATCTGCATCGAATGTGATTATTTCTCTATCAACTTCACTTCCGGATGAATTTACGATCCTCACATCATTTGCATTTTTAGGTTTGTTCGACCAACTTGAAAAATCAATAGTAAAATCATGAAATTCACTCTTCCGCGAAATATTCAACGCCTCGGTTATTGTAATATTTCTACGATATCGCCAGTTAGTATTCCACCAATCAGTTTTATGGATTAGTTTTATTTCGCCATTTTCAAGACTTAGATTTCCAGAATTAATGGTGTCAATTTTTGAAGTGTTTGAAAAAGGATCTTCGAATTTATACTCGCGTTTAGAGTATTCCCGAATATCTTGTGAATGTTTGTTTGGATCAATATAAATTCCCCATTTATTGGACATAATTTTATTATGTATGATTACTGCAGTTGTATTTTCATAATGAATTCCGACTGCATCTCCATCATTCCCTTGGATCGTATTATTTGAAATTTCTGGTGAAGTACCATTGAGGAAAAATCCGTAATCACAATTGCTTATAGTATTACCAAACATCACAGGAGGTTCAATATCGTAGATTATTCTAATATTTGAAATATTTATGCCACCACCTGTATCTGAGAGGAATACCAATGGAACCGTAATATATTCTTGGTTGTCATTTTCATGTGCAACTAGATATGAATTTAATTCAGCTGCGAAATTTATTGTAGTTTGAGTTCCAGTTAATTCCCCGATATAATTCCATTGAATATCATCGTCATCTCCAACATCAAGTGCTAGATTAGTTGGAAATTTCGTTATATACCGTGGTTTAAAATCATTAAAATGAACTACCGCACCCGAGCGGGTGCGGTATCATTTAGGTCTAACTGGCGAAATCAAATATAGTCATCTGGCCTTGTTTAATTAGACTATTTTCTTTTTTGGCACTTTGATAACTATCTTTTGTATGATGGTGCTTCCCCTGGGACTCTAATATATATCGTTCAATAGTTTCTGATGTAACTGTCCCAACAGATCTGAAGAACTTACCTCTAGACCAAAAATGTCCCTTTCTAAACATATCTCTAAAAATTGGAAATATCTTAAATATCTCATGAGCTGTTCTACTTTTTAGCTCTCCAATTACTTGAGATAATGGAATTGTTGGTGGAATATCCATAAATATATGTATATGGTCGTCCATTATCTCAAGTGCATGTAAATTCCATCTATATTTACGTGTCAAAGCGGTTATATAATTCCTCATGAAGAACTTTATATCATTCCTCATAAATGCCTTATGTCTATATTTTGGTACAAGCACTATATGGTAAGATATTTGTCCATAGCCATGGCTAAAACTTATCAACTTTTTCATGATAGATACCTTCTATAGCGGCTCTTATAGCGTCCGCCGAAGGCGGACGCGCCGCTATTACTAGTTAATATCTATCATGTATCAAAAACTTAACGCATTTCATCCCAACCCCAGGGGGTTGGGTATTCATGCTATATATTTAATAAATTTCCTTTAAAGTATCTGAAATTACAAAAGGATCTCGTTGCCATGGGACTGAAATATTTCCATTTTCTATCGTTAATGATGGTTTAATATTATTATCATTACTAGGTTCTTGAAAAACTATAGAACAAGTTTGGCCATCCCAAAGATATATTGGCAAATCGCTGAGCTTAACATCTTCAGTACCCCAGACAACACCATTAAAATTATTGTAATAAATATCCCATTCACCGGTGCGATTATCTTCCCATGCCACATGTAATTTACCATTTTCAATATCTATGGGGGCACTAGTATTATCCTTTGTACCTTTACTACTCGGAATATTACTAATTTCTATATCGGTATTGCCCCATGAAGTGCCATCGTATTTATTAAAGTAAACTTCAAATTTATTACTTCGATTATCTTTCCACGACACATAGATATTTCCATTTTCTACTGCTATAGCCGGGTATACTTGTGATTTATTGTTAGTACCATTACTGATCTTTATATCTGAGGTGCCCCAAGCACTACCATTATACTGATTGAAATATACATCATAATCGCCATTTCGATCGTCATGCCAGACCACATAGATTTTGCCGTTTTCCGCTGCAATACTTGGATAGAGTTGATCGGAGGTTCCCGGTCCGTTACTGATTTCTAGATCTGTACCACCCCATACCCCACTTTCATATTTATTGAAATAGATATCATAGTTACCATTTCTATAATCTTGCCATACAGCGTAGACAGTGCCATTATCTGTAGCAATCTTTGGTGCTTCTTGCGTATCGGTCCCTGCATCTCTGCAGACCCTGTTATCAGTATCTTGCCATGCAGTTCCATTATATTTATTAAAATAAATGTCTTCATGCCCTGGACGATCGTCCTGCCATACAACATAGATTTTACCGTCCTCAGCTGTAATTGAAGGTAATCTTTGAAAAGAGCCGGGATAATCGGTATCGTTACTAATTTCGGTATCATTATTCCAAACATTCCCATTGTATTCATTGAAATAAATATCATTATCACCATTGCGATCATCATCCCAAACAACGAATATATTATCATTTTCTGCAGCAACAGATGTATTACGTCTATTGCCACTAGTCTCATTACTTACATTAAAATCAGGTGAACCCCAATCACCCTCACTCCAATAAGAAACCGCGTGTCCTGTCAATTTTAATGTTGCATTGGTTATAATTGAGAATTTTGGATTGGGAACTTCAATATAAGTTGTATTTTCTTCTAAATGAACCGGTGGTGATCCAGATATAAAATATAAGTCTCGGGCTTCATTTACTCCATAGAGAGTATTGTTCCTAATGGTTGATGCTTCAGGGAGTGTTGGCGAATCCACGGCTTTGATCCCAATTTCACAATTATCGATTGTATTGTAGAAAAGTATCGGATAGGAATCTTCAAAATAAATGCCGTCACCATTACCATTAGAATTAATTTCATTGTTTTTTATTATAGGGGCTGATCCAACAACTTTAATGCCACAATTTGAATTATTAGTTAAAGTATTATTCAAAATCGTTGGTGATGAGTCTTTTAGATTTATTCCGTAACTATTTTCTTCTATTGTATTATTATATATTGTTGTTGTACCTTCAATATACCAACTGTGTAAGCTTGGATAGGAACTTCCATCACCGTATAAATCCGCTTCTAATATTATGGTGGGATACTCTGAGGCATGAATTGAAGAAATATCTATTTGTGAATCGGTTAAATTGACAAAGTTATTGATTTCAGCGCCGGTGGTATCAAAAATTGTTACCTTAATAATATGATTTTGATCAGGTTCCGTTTTCGAGATATCGAGTATATTCCATTTATCGAATTGATGTGCATTTATTGGAATGGATGTTACAGAACCGAGTTCAACGTATTCGTCCAAGAATCCGGTTCTTTGGATATCAGATACTCGAAATTCATCGATGATGCCATCGAATTCATCTTCATATGGGTTGCCGTCTTTACTTGCACCGACATAAGCATTGGAGTTTTTATCATCCCAGTACCCAGTATACCCGTCGGTATCTTGTTGAACAGTATTATTGATGTACATTTTCATACCATTCGATCCCCAGGTTGACGCGACGTGGTACCAGGTACTACCAACCCATGAAACCGAATCTGAATATATTGAATATGGAGCATCTTGTTTTGTAATTACGAAATAGATTTTACCGTCATCAGCTTCAAATTTTAATCGAACAGAATATTCTTTACCTTGTACTTTAACATATTTAGAGAATAACATCATATCTGAATTACTAGAACTGTTGAAATTTTCATCTAGTTTGAACCACATTTCAATTGAGCCAGTAGATTCATCAAATACATCGCCAAAATCAATATAATCATCATCACCATCAAAACTTAACGCATAACTACCGAATTTAGCGTCAGTTGTCCAACTCGCGCCCCCAATTGTTCCGTCATTATTATTTCCACTACTATCGGTTGCAGTACTTCCACTACCGGTATTTAAATGGTATAACCCGACGGTATTTGCATCTGTTGAATATTCGTCGCGATCGAGAATAACATCTCCATTTTCCACAACTACATCCGCAGAAGAAGATATTTTAGAGGTATCATTAAAAAGGTCTTGCCACAGCATGATTCCTGAGTCCCAATAAATGCCGCTTTGGGAATTATCTTTGATTGTGCAGTTTGCGATCATTGGTGAGGAATGTATCGCATAGATGCCATTATAACTATTTTGGATTGTGCAATCTTCAATCGTAACATCATCACTTTGAATATTTATTCCTTTACTACCTCCACCACTGTAACCACATTCTTCGATTGTGGTGTCTGATAATGTGCCTTTACTTCCGGGAAGGAAATAAAAATTATACTCGTAATCTGAATAATAGGCAGTTATTTTTGAGTTATTAATAATTATCAATTCTCCCCCATCTCGGACTTCAATTTTATAATCACCTTCGCTCATGCAATTCATTTTAACTATTGAATTATCAATTGTAAGTTTACCACCTGATAAAATTATTATATCAGAATCAATAATTTTATTAGGTTCATCTTTCCAAGTTACCTCGCCTGAAATTGAGGGGATTACTTCCCCGTGAACTCCTTGCGTCCAAAAAAGTATTGCACTTAGTAACATTAATGCAATTGCAAATATAGACCCAAATTTAATTCTCCAATTAATTTTCTTGAATAATCTCTTTCTCCTAATTACAATCCCCCCACATATTTACCTTATGAATTTATAGTTATAAAAATCTAAAATTGATTTAAAATATTGATGCAGTATCCAAAT
>CBDVCJ010000286.1:0-5598 GCA_965372445.1 uncultured Thermoplasmata archaeon
TCTTATTTTACCCTATAGCTTCAAATTCCGATGGAATTTGAACCTATCCGGCTTGGCCCATCTTTTTTTTGTCATCTTATTGCCATATGAAAGTCATTATTAGTCTATGGAGTCTGGGAGTCAAGGAGTCGTTACTTTAACCCCTACTTACTAACCACTACGTCAATATGTTGACTCCAAGACTCCGTGACCCCTGGACTCCAAGACCTATTAGATTTAATAATAGTCATGCGGTTGAAAGGTACACATTCAAGGAAAATTTTTTATATATTGACTTATTTAAAATATGGGGGATAAATACATGAATCAATTAGTTCCACAGAATGAAATAGAACAACATATTTTTGAACTATGGCAGGAGCTTACACCCTCGAACGCGTTTCGATGCGGACTGGCAGAGCATGCCGGTAGCTTTTTCGACCCTACTGCCGAGAATCGAGAACGGGTGCTAAGTAATATTCGAGAACTCAGGTCCAAGACCACGGATGAAGTTCTTGTCGGTTTTTTAAATTTCATGGAAACCTCGATATTATTTGAGGAACCATATATGGTGCCCGATACGGCATTATGGTCGTTCTTCGAGCATATGGTGAAGGAAGGTATTAATGAAGTTCATTTGATGGAGCTTGGTAAGAATGTGACCAAGGCCTTACAAAGCACCTTAGCGCGGTTGGCGACCCAAAGCTGGTCAACGGAAGTGAAGATCGTCACCACCAATGAATGTAATGCGCTTCTCAATATAATTGCTACAATTGGAACTGAATCCGAGAACCTGAATGATGGGCTGACGGAATTGGTAAAAACCGTTGAAGATTACCGAGACAAATTCTATGTTGAGGGAATAAAGGAAGGCGATTTCACCGAGATATTCCCAATACTGGAAGCTCAAGGCGGCGATATCGGGCGCGTTGAGATATATCCCCGGATCTTGAAAGATATGTATGCCTATACCGAGACCCCGGACGAGATCGAAGCTAAAGGGTTATTGTGGTTAAAAAACGAATTGCCGAGGTTTAAAAAAATTACTGAGGAACTAGCAGATATTTACGGGGTTGAGCCGACGCTTGAAGCTGTAAGTGAAAAACTTAATGAAGTTCGAAATATTGAAAAATCGAAATTATTAGATTTTATAAATAATCTGCGTGCATTATCTCAGAATGTAATTGAGACCCATTTAGTTGAGATCACCCCAAATTATTCAACAAAAATAATCGAAACACCACCTTATTTAAATAGTTTAATACCGTCCGCCGCAATGATATATTTAGATAACCTGACCGATAAACCATTCAATGTATTTTTTATCACTACCGATGAGAAACGGTCACCGCCAGTAAACGCCGCAGCGCTTTTCCAGATGTTGATCCACGAGGAATACGGGCATTGTGTGAATTTCTCCAATTCCGCGACCGGTTTCAAAGCCCAACCAACCCTAATAGAACTTCTGGAATCCACGCTCCATAAAGCGATCAGTGACGGCATTTCGTTCCTAAGGGAATGGGAATCTTTACAATTAATTAAACGTCTTTGTGATACCGAAGAGAAGAACTTAACACTCAAAGAACAAGCATTTTTAGGGGCGTTAAAGGATCTAGGTGAACTAGACCATGTAATTTTAGAATTAGAATTTATTGTTATGCAATGGCGGATCATACGTTTCCTGCGTGCGATCGGCGATGTTAGGATCAATATGCATAAACAGACAATTGCCGAATTCGTTAACTGGGCACATGAAGAGACAGGGCTGACCAAAAAGCTCATCTTCAACCAGATCTTCATTTTTCAGGGGATGGTGGGGTACGCGCCTGTATATTCTATCGTCGGTACCAGTCTCCAAAACCTCCAATCCGAAGCGCTCGAGCGTGGTAGGACCGTACGAGATTTCAATACCTATGCCTCGTCGTTGGGGTTTCCACCGAGGCCTATTTTTGAGGAGAGACTGAGGAAATTTTGATAATAGCATATGGTAAGATCGGGCTGTGGTGTGAGGACGCCCCTTCGGGGCTTGTGGGATGTGGCAAGAAATGGGAAGCAAGAGGCTAGAAGTTAGAAGATAGAGATATATTATTGATCCAAAGATTCCCAAGCTCTATCTTCCAGCTTCTATCTTCTAGCTTCAAACATCTTGGTATTCCCACATACCTCACCCCACACCCCACATCCCAAAACTTACCACTTTAGATAATATAATTAAGAATTTTCCAGTTCGATCTCGGAATTAAAATAACAGCAGCTTTCTCTGCCCTTTTTTTGGACTTTGATCACATCTTTTTCTACCAATACATTGATGTTGCGACTGACAGTCTGCTGCTTTATGCCGGTCTGGGCGATGATCTTCTTCTGCGTTATACCTGGTTTGACCCTGATTTGGCGTACGATCTTCTTCTGGAGCTCGGATAAACGTACTCCATTGAACGCGCCCTTGTAATATGCACCGTTCTTCATCGGATACAATCTGGTATACATGCCGTCACGCTGGATCTTGATGAACTCACCACGCTCTAATACTTTTAAATGATAGGCAAGCGCACCGTTTTTCAGGCCGAGCTCGCGTTTCAGGTAATTAAAATGCACGCCCGGGTTGGCAATAATATAGCCCCGGATCATACCGCGTGCCTCATGGTCCAGAATCTTATCGCGTTTGATGCGTGTATAAAGCGGCAATAAACCCACCAATAGATTATACTTACCAACCTCAGTGCCGCCGATAAAGGCTGCTGCACCAATAAGAATAACTGTTGATGTTAATATTATTGCACTATTGGCTGTAATTAAAATAATATAACTGTTTCCCGAGCCTGCCGATAATGGAACGTCAACCTGCACAAAGAATTCCGCGGTATTATTATCTTCGTTACTCTCCGTTACATAATCTTCGGGATCGACAGTAACCGTGAGCTTATGCATGTCGACGTGTAATGCAGTCCAACTCAAAGTGACCCTTCTGGTAGCTTCATCCGTAAAAAAATTTACAACGGTTGTGCCATTAAAAATCTCGTGGGTATTATCAAGGAGTGTAATATTTACCATTGAATTTCGGGGATCAATGTCAACAGGTAGTTTATATTTGGCGGGCTCGAGCTCTTGAAAATCATAGCTGACATCTGCCGAGATATCTACTGTTTGACCTTCAATTATCTTAAAGTTATCAGATATTTTATTTTCGATCCTAATATTCGTGATCTTCAGGTCAAAATCTATGGCTTTTAATACTAATTTAATTGATCTACGGGATAATTCAATGCCTTTTGAAATGCATTTGATTATAAATTCATAATCATCCAATAGTAAATCTGATCTCGGCGGGTCAACATCGATAAATAAATATTGGTACTCTTGAAATTCCAGGTCCAACCTGATCGGCATAGAAAGCCAGCTTGTATTTGAACCGTTTATTCCTTCCACCGAAAATCTGATCGTGTCTCGAAAGTTGCCAGTGTTGGAAATATTGATCTTATATCTTGTGCCTACTCCTGAATTTCTTACAATGTAATCGATTAGAAAGTTCTCAGAAGGTTCAAAACTATAAATTGGATTAATGTGAATTCCAACATTTAACGAGTCATTTATCTCGGGCGCATTTTCCTTAACAATAAATATTTGCAGCTCATAATCGTCCAAATTATAGGTATGGAGATCGGAATCTGCCGGGAAATCTTTTGGAACTTTTATCGTGACCGTTAAATTATTTTTGACATATGATCCCAATAATACCGAGTCGTATTCCAACACAATAAATTCTTCCAGGCCAGCTTGAGAGGGTTCGCAATAAGTCACCAGCTTAAAATAATTCTGTGAATTGCCAAGGTTCTCGATCGAGACATTAAAAATATTGTCAATACCGGGCTCAATAACGAACCAACTAGCTTCGCTTGATAATTCTATGCCTTCTGATTCTAATATATAAATCGTTATATTTGACTCGTCTTTGATCTTGTCTTCTGAAATAGCAGCAATCTTGATGATATATTCACCAATATTAACTTGCTTTGGGGTTTTTATTGTGAGCTTTATATCTGCAACTGCCTGTCTACCTAGGCCGGTAAAAGGAATATCCGAAGTGTCAATAGTATAATTCCAACCTTCGGGGATCTCGGTCACATTACAGGTAATGGTTTTATCTATGCCATTGCCAATATTTCGAACTGAAAATGTAATCGTTGCTTCAGAACCGGGCATCATATCAATCGCTGGAACGTAATCTTGTATATCTGCATCTTTATAACTTTTAGAATAAATATAAACAAATCCACTAAGCACGGCGTAAGGATGACCCGGACAAATAAATTCGGCCCTCTCAGAAAAAACTGTAAGGTTAACCAGACAAGGTGTACCTGCGGGAACGGTACTTGGAATTTCTATTTTAACTGTTACAGTATGATTTTCACCTCTTTCCAAGATTTTACTGAATTTACCAGAATGAACAGTTGCATTCCAACCTTGCTCTTTAAGTTTGTTGATTTCAAAAGGTGTTTGACCCACAGTTGCCTCAGATCTGAACGAATCCAAACCGTTCCCATCATTTATAATCGTAAAATTAACATAAATCACACCCGGTTGGACTGTTATCGTATATGGAATTATGATCCACGGATAGGGTATGAAAGAAACTATCACCTTGAAAATCTCTGTATCGTATTCAATGGGATAACTTCTACATATTACCTTTATTGTAATTGGCAATTCGATATTCGCCGGACTGTATTCTCGCTTGATCGTTGGAAATACGTTTATTGTTAGATTCTCATTTGTACTATTTGCGCCACTAGCCAAAAATATTGGCGGTGTGATGCTGATTTGCCATCCTGTTGACGGAATCACCTCGAAATCCACCCAGGTTTCTTTACCAAAATTAAAAACGGTAAAATTAAGATGAAAAATTGTTGTGGTGCCATATTCAATCTTAATCGTTTTTACCGGTTCTGGAATGCCGCCCCATCCTGATATAATTTCAATATCATATGGGGATTTTTTTACAATGATATCCAATTTCATCTGGTTATTGCCCGTGTTTATGTCGCCATCATATATCACAGTAAAAATTGCGGTAAAGGTATGGTCACCCTCTAAAAAGTTCCAGCTGCTGCCCGGTGGCGCATGCAGCGGGGGCGTCCAGTTCCATGTAAGGTTAACGGCACCGTTTGGTGGAAGCTGAGCAGTCGTGATGGTCTGATTGGCTTGATAATGGTAACCTGGTACATCAGGCACGTTATCATCGATCGTAAATACAACCTCAAAAGCTTGAGGTATATTACTATTCAGATAGTTACGAACCGTACAACTTATGGTTATAGGCATGCCCGGATAATGATCGGGCTGGGTCTTTGCAGTTACATCAATAACATTTTCAATCCCGACATCCACATCAACCCTGAGCCCTCGAGTTGCCATGGTAAAATCTTGGGTAGCTTGAAAATCATCTAAGGGCTTAATATCACCACGGTTACTTGTTTCTGATTGGGGCGGAATTAAACTTAATGCCGAGCTAATTAAAATAAACAAAATAAATGTAATTTTCAATTTCGGTTGGGATCTATCCAAAACCATCTACTTTCACACCCAGCGTGTTATTATATTGCCCTTATACATATATATGTA
>CBDVCJ010000287.1:0-5532 GCA_965372445.1 uncultured Thermoplasmata archaeon
TTAGGGCGAGGTAATTTGCGAAGCAAATTACCGCAGGAATCGATATTCCTTATCCATCTAAAATCTTGAATCTCCAATCTATTATGGTAAACACATAACGATCTTACCACTTTGAACAATTCTACAGAAGTTAAAAATAAGTTATTAAAAAATATTGGCCAGATCAATAATACACTTTCTCACTGGGATGCGCTTCGAAAAATAGATCTTTATAATCTTCCTCGGTACTTATCTGAGGCGGACTGCCGGTATATGTATATTGCCATGCAATATAATGTTTTTCAAGATTGCTGCCTTCCCATGCATTTGGGTCGCCATCTGCCCCGAAATGACCGCGCACCCCGTCATCCATCCATTCCGAGAATCGATTGGTGTCGCGCACTAAGAATAAACTATTCACTACATCTACCATCGGTACTTCATAGCCACCATTTTTCATAGGTACGTAAAAATTCGCCCAACCATGACCTTCCCATTCATGAGTCCAGAAATTATAGAGTGCCCCGATCTCTAACCACGCGGGTATCCCTGCAGCACGACATAATGAAATGAATAATATAGATTGATCGTCGCAATCACCGCGCCTGTCATCAAAACAGGCAGTAGCCCATTTCGGGTTGCCACCGTACGCATAATTATCTGCCTGGGCCTCTTCCGGGGTGGGATATTTAACCTTGTTCGAGGACGTTCTGAGGTAACGATAAATTGCGTCAGTAACCTCCCAAACATTTAGGTCAGAGCTTACCCCAGAGCTACTCACATCGGCCCAATTAAGGATATCATCCAATAGATCGTTGATCTCTTGGTTGCTGGGCTCGATTCGATATTTATCCGGAATGCCGTTATTATCGTCATCCACATCGCGTTCGTCTTCGATCCCATCGCCATCAGAATCTACACCCGGGCTGTCATTATAGTCCTTCACAGGCCATACATCATCGAGAAATGGCTGCTTGTCATAACCATATTGGATCCTGTTGGGAATATCACTTATTGTACCCACGGAATTATAACCGATATTATCCCAGATTATGCTGGTGGCTTTCATGTGGTACTTCACAACGATCTCTTGAGAACCGCCACTCCTGAGGGTGCCTTCCCACATCATTCTGTCACGGAAATCGCCCTCGCCGCGTCTATAATTCGGAGTTGATTCTAAATTTACTACCTCTTGAACCAATACATCTTTGATCTCCACATCCTCCGGAAGTGGAAGATAAAGAGTATAATCGATAGGTTGGTCGGTCTCGATCGCCATGCGTCTCTCCAAAATAAATTCGCTGGATTCCGGGATCTCATTATAGTGGTCCAACCCGGCTTGCAAATACATGAAAAACTGGTCCCTCAAGGGTTCTATCATTAAAACCGCAATAAATAGAATTATAATAATGATCCTAAACACAATACCCAACCCCGAGCCGCCTTTGCGCTTGCGTCTCGAACTGTCGCGGTCGTAATTGGACTGACGCTGCGCCGGGCGATTGGGACGCTGGTATTGCTCCGGATAGCCTCTACCATAATTATCTCGTGGATATTGAGCGTTATAACTGAGACCATTACGATAATAGGTAGCGTTAGACCTAGAAAACTCAGACATTAACTTATGATTAGTGTTTGTGATTATTAAATCTTTCGGTTTATCTATAATGAAAATATGCTATTGATACCGAATTTTATTTATTGTAATTAAACTAGAATAAAATGAAACTAATTGTCGAAGAAATGAAATTGGGACGGATGGGGCTCTCAAGATCAATAACCAATTAGCTATCCCCCAAGATCATTTAAGGGTATAGTGATACCTTAGGGTTTCAGGTCGTCCAGGTCCAAATATTTTTGTCGATCCTCCCAACGACTGTATAATTCAACTTTCTTCATCCCAAGCTCTTCGGGCTGCAGCGGCATCCCTAAACTCTTGCGCACCATTGCAAATGATAGGGTATGGAAGGCATTTTCCACACCGTCTGCAGTCTTGGCACTGGTTAGGAAAAAATGTGAACCATAGCTGCGAGCAACTTTCTCGGGCTCTTGAACATCCATAGCTTTTTGCACCAATAGGTCCGATTTATTTGCCAGGAATACAAAGGGTGCGGTATCCGAATATTTTTTAAGTTGATGGATCCATTCGGCCAAACTCTCTAGCGTGTCCCTTCGTGTAACATCACAGACAACCAACGCACCTTCTACACCTCGATAATAATTTGCATGGATATCACCGATCGCTTTTTGGCCCGGAAGGTCCCAGACCAATAACTTGATCTTAATTGTTTTACCGGTATCAGGGATATATAATTTTACCAATTTCGATAAAATGTTAGTCCCGATCGTCGAGACATAATTTGCTTCAAATGAATCCTCAACAAACCGTCTTATTAAACTTGTTTTGCCTACTGCCGGGTCGCCAAGTAAGCAGATCTTTTTCTGATAATCGAATTCCAGTTCGTCCTCTTCGTCTATTTCTTCCGGGCGGTTCATTTAATACGCTCCTCTTAAAGTTATTATGTCTCCTCACCGAGAACTTTGAAGATATCATCAGCCATCTTCTTATATTCTGTTGAATTGTCCTTTTTTTCCAATTTCTCGTAAATCATCGCATTTCCCAAATATACTTCTGCTAAATAAAAAGGTAGATCCAATGTTTTTAGTACATCTACACATTCATTGATCGGCACAATTGCGTCTGTATAGTTATTATTTATTGAAAAGGTTAATCCATAATTAACTTTTCCATATGAGAGCCCGAATTTATCGTCGATTTTATCGAATATTTTCAAGGCTTTATCAAGATTGATTTTTGACTTTTCAAAATCGTTTTGGTTTAACCAGTTTTGGGCAATGTGAAGATAAACATATCCTTGACAACGTATGAAATTTATCTTTGAGCAAATATTTAGACTTTTTTTGAAAAACTCAAGAGATTTTTCATATTCGTTCTGATCGGTATGGATGCAACCCAGGTAATTGTAAACCAGAGCAATTTTCTGGAAATCGTCGAGCTTTTTGAAGTGGTTGAGACTTTTATTATAATAATCATTTGCCTTTTTGAAATTACCTTTCTCCCAGAATATGTTGCCAAGATTGATGTAAATTTTACCTCGTACTGACCGGTCTGAGCTTTTAGATGATTTTACTAAAACTTTATTATAATATTCGATCGATTTTTTATAATCGCCTTTCAACCAGTGTATCCACCCAAGACCGCGATTGACTTCATCCACACCTTCCGGGTCGGCCGTGCCTTCAAGTACTGCCATGCTGTTCCTTAGATTTTCCAGTGCAATGTCAATTTCGTGCGTTTTCCAACCCATGTAGCCAATAGCTTCATGTAATTTCGCGCTCGGGATCTTATATTTTACATATTTACTTAATAGATAACATTGATAATAGTATTCCAGTACATTATCCCACTCCCCCCAGAGGTCCAGGATATCGCCTTTCAATGCGTAAATTTGCGATAGGTATTGGCTATCTATTGTCTTGGTGTCAAATTTCGATAAAACATTCATAATTCCCTCGGAGTTGCCTCTCGATATCATTCCTGGTGCTTTATCGAGGATCAATTCAACAGCTTCATTAGTTTTTTCGGCTTCGATTAAATGAAAGGCAGATTCTATGAAGTGTGCACCGCCATCTATGTCCTGTTCCATTTCTATTGTTTCTCCCTGTTTAATGTAATAATTTGCTGCAAATGCATGATATTTATTGCGCTGTTTCGGCGATAATCGCGAATAGAAAAAATCTCGTACCATATCTTGCACCATAAAGCGCTGCGTGTAAATCTCGGTGATCAACGATTTACTTACAAGTGCATCGATCGTTGCATAATTTATACTGTCATCGATAATGAATCCTTCTGGTAGCACCGGTTGTCGATAAATCGCTAAAATTTCTAATAACGAATTTTCTTCAGAACTTAATTTACTAAATATTTCTTCATGGATGAACTTGAAAATATCTTTGCTCTTGCCCTTGGAGGTCTTTATGTCTTGCGGAGTGTCAATCAATTCGAGCGCTAACGGATGTCCTTTCGTAGCGTTATAGACGACCTTAAAATCCGAGTCTTTTAGGCCCTTGGCTTGGATCAGCTCGATGCTGTCCTTTTTACTCAAACCTTCTAATTTCAGTTCCATTACCTTTTTTTCAATACTGACATCGCGCCTATCATAAAATGGCACGTGAACTCTAGAAATAATTAAGAAGTGAACATTATTGATTTTATCAAGCTCATCGGTTAGTGCTGAAAATAATTGAACCGTTCTGTCATCAGCACGATGAAAATCATCGAAAACTAGAATTGAGTTTGTTTCGTTCAAATCGGTTGTTAATATTTTAATGACCTCGTAGAAATTCGTTGTTAGAGATGAGTTTAAGTACGACTTCAAGTTTTTCTTGCCTAATCCCGTCAAAAACTCGGCAATCGCCAAAAGCGTATTACGATTAGTATCCCATTCTTTCAAACTATACCAGAAAATATTCTTTTCTTCGGTTTTGCCTAATAAGAATTTTGTAGCTAATGCCGATTTACCGATGCCGGGTATGCCGTCGATCAAAACGATCTTGTAGTCTTTTATAAAACCTTCTAATTTGTTTAGCTCCTTTTCTCGTCCATAAAAATGCCGAATTTTTGGGATTGTACTTATCATTTGTAAAAATTCGGCTTTTCGTGCGCTGGGCGGCAGTTCGATTCGCGGCCCCTCTTCAATTACAAAGGGAACGGCTGTTGATCCTTGTTGCGGCTCAGGCGGGGTCGAGATGACTGATGGGGTCAAGCGCGCTTGAGCTAAATTCTCCATATATTCTCGCAGCTTATCCTGATCCATTATTGGATATATGGTCAAATAATTAATGATGTCGATAAATTTAGGCTTTGGTTTATAGCGCTTGAGCGCCTCGGATAACTTCTTCTCTTTGACTTTACCCCTTTTATCTCGTACCTCAACCATCTGCTCCTTCAAATCCTTCTCTTGGAGCTTGGCCTTACCTTTACCGTCCCATGATAGTGTGTAGGCCTTCATTTTACGTTTACGGTCCTCCACTCTACACAAATTATCTTGGAGTATGCCCTCCTTTGTCATTTTCTTGAGTGTCCTGGATACACTGCCAAGTGGATTGCGCACACCCTCCGCTATGCCCTCTTGAGTTATCGCTAGAGGTACCTCTTCTTTAAATTCATCGAGCTTTGTAAAATCAAGAAGATAAAGTAGGATCTTATTGTCAATCGTAATTGAAACTGATTTACTATTTTTCATTTACTCCTCTGGGCTAAGAAATAATAATGATTCTACATAAACTTAATGGTTGGAGGTTTAAAAAAATTATCGTAAAATTCTATGCCTGGTACGGTTTTTTTTATATTTTCTTATAGGAATTTCAATAATTTATATTATGGTAGAGCCAAAATTAGTTGTGAGATGTGAGAACGCTTCGCTTGTATTGTGAGTTTGAAGACTAACTGCTTTATGAAATTCCAAGAACCAAGATGCAAGTTCCAAACAAATACCAAAACCCAAGGTCCAAACCCGGTTTGGAATT
>CBDVCJ010000288.1:0-5525 GCA_965372445.1 uncultured Thermoplasmata archaeon
CAACATATCAATAAAAGGACAAAAAAAATCCAACAATTTTCTGCGGTCTCAGCGTCCTCAGCGGTTGAATAATATAATACTATTAATTTCGTGTCCTTCGTGTTAATAATCGTGGTAATGAAATGTTGAATCCCGATGCTCCCGATATTTAGCCCAACAAATCATATGCTGCCTCGTCATTTAAAATTAGTAAAAGTACCAAAAAAATTGAAATCAGTCTTTTTTACGAAAATCATGGCCACAGTTCGGGCAAATATTGACATCCAAAGGTGCTTCACGGCTGCAAGACGGGCAAAATCTTTTTGACATACTGAGTTTTTTTGGCGGTGGCTCCGAGGTGCCGGGTAGTGAATTGGGTGACGGTGGGGGTTGCATGGGTGGTGGTGATTGTGGCGGGTATTGCGGCGGATATTGTGGCGGATATTGAGCTGGATATTGGGCTGGATATTGAGCCGGGTACGGTTGATATGCAGGGGGTGGTGGAGCATAGGCGGGTGGATACGGGGGGGGCGCATATGGCGGTGGATAGGGTCCTGAGCTATACGAGGGGCTTCTCCCTTCAGCCATAATAATTAAGATGATGCCCACTAGCGCAAGAACTAGAGTGATCATACAAGTAAAGGGCGCTAAAACCACACCTACGATTATAAGAATTATGCCAAGTATAGATAATTCTTCCATAAAACCCCACAGTTAATATTATATCTCACAACAAGAACTTGATATATGTAGAATGTTATAAATTTTTTCATAGCGCATATGAATCCCAATAAAAACAAATGTTATTGCGTTACTAACCAAAACAAAGATAACTTTATAAATGAGAAAGTAAGAATAACATAGAGAGGTAAAATGATGGAACATAACAACTTCAAATCTCGTTGGTTAAGTTTGTTAATTATCACGTTAATAATAATTCCCACTTTAGGTCTAATTTTTGTTGCGACTGCAGATCCTCCAACTGAAACTCAAGACGATTGGATAAAGTTCCATTCTGACCTTAATAATACAGGCCACTCAAGTTCAAGTATATCAGACACTTTATTATTGAAATGGACCTTTGATGCTGGGAGCGCAGTTCTTTCTTCGGCAGCTGTTGTTGATGGTAAGGTCTATTTCGGATCGACAGATAAGAATTTATATTGTCTGGATGAAAATAATGGCAGTTTGATCTGGGAATCTTTTATTGGAGTAATTGAAGAATCATCTCCGATGGTCGTTAACGGGAAAGTATATGTCGGTACTACAACTCCTGGCAAATTATTCTGTTTGGATGCTGAGACCGGTGAAATGCTTTGGAATTTTACAGCTAAGGCCGAAGTGCATTCTTCACCAACAGTTCTTAATGAATATGTTTATTTTGGAGATAAAAGCGGTAAATTCTATTGCCTCAATGCGAATTCGGGAGATATGATCTGGAATTTTACTGCAGGTGGATGGATACACACCTCACCCGCGATCTCAAATAACAAAATTTATTTTGGCTCTTGCGATAACCGACTTTATAGTCTCGATGCGCTCACCGGTAAGAAGCACTGGAACTTCACCGCCCAAAGTTGGATCCCGTCCTCACCCGCAATAGCTGGAGATCTATTGTTTGTTGGTGCTTATGACAGTAACCTATACGTTCTCGATACAAATACCGGTGAAAAGATCTGGAATTATTCGACTGGTGGCGGGTTGTTCTCTTCACCTGCTATTGATGGGGAGCGGGTTTATATCGGGTCTGAGGATGGATTTTTATATGGCCTGAATATCACCCAAACCGATCCTGACAAACCTGAATATTATTGGCGCTTCAATACAAATTCCAGTATAGATTCATCTCCTGCGGTGGCGGACGGTAAAGTGGTTGTGGCTAACGAAGATGGAAATATATATTCTGTCGATGCTGTTAATGGTAACTTGGTATGGAGTTATACCACTGGAAGTGAAATAACTGCATCGCCTGCAATTGTAAATGGTAAAATTATTATTGGGGATGGCGATGGAAAGGAATATTGCTTCGGACCACCGCCACCAACGACCCTTGCGATCCAAACGCCATTAAATGGCTCTGAGACGACCGGAACTATTTTCATCAATGGTACCGCTGCAAGTCACGATGTGAACTTAACAATTCTAAAGATAGAGCTAAAAGTTGATACTGAAACTGATTGGCAGGTTGCAACTGGCACTGAAAACTGGAGTTACAAATTTGATACTACAAAGATTGCTAATGGTGCCCATATTATATTGGTTCGAGCATATGACGGTGCTAAATATTCAACCAACGAAAAATTAGAAATGATTGTATCAAATCCCGAACCCAAATCTACTAATGATGAAACAGCTGAACCTTTTGGAATTTTAACAACCTATGAATTCGGTTTAATATTGATCCTGATCTTTTTATTAATAATCATTGTTATAATTAAAATATCCCGTAAGGGACACTCCCGACAATGATGATCAATTATTATAGATTCGAAACCCAAATAACAATCTTTTTATAATTAAAAGTATATCTAAAGCATCCTGAAATTATGCAAAAAGAGTTAGAGGTATTATACATGGTCAAATATGTTACCTACATGGGTGTTATATTTCATTCTCGCGGCGCAACTCCAAATGATGTTTTGAAGATCATGAAAGGTTTGGGTTGGAAACCGGTTTACGGCGGCTATGATTTTATGTATGAATGGGATATTGATCTAGGTAAGGATCAAGGCTCGTTTCAGGAGTATTGTGAACATATTAATATTCTTCATAATAGATTAGAGAATTTAAATATCTCTTATACCCTAAAAACATTTGAGAGCGGTAAGGAAAATCCTCCAACGGTTAGAATTAAATAACCATTATTTTTTTATTATCGCCTTTTTGCTTTGTTTAGGTGATTTTGACTTTAATTTGGTAAGTTCCTTCTTCTTAGATTTTATTTCTTTTTTCTTATCTTTATTGTTCTTAAGAATTTCGCCACATTCATAACAGTAATCTGTATATTCATCAAGCTTTGCACCGCATTTCGGGCATAGCACTTCAGGGCCATCCGAAACTTTTTCTACCCGTTTTTTCTTGAATTTCTCCTTTTTAAGATAATCCAGTTCACCTTCCGCTAAGATTTCACCACCAATACCTAACTCCTCTCTACTTTTAACTTTAAAATAATCATCATCTTTATCCCCTTTCTTTTCACTTTCGGCTGCCCTAAGTCGATTGAAATGTCTCAGTGCTAATCCCAAAAACATGAGAACGATTAAAAGCACAATAATTACAACAGAATAAATTATCCAACTTTCAAGCTTTTCATCTTTTTTACCTCCCGTCGCCACCCCGGGATAATCTAGCGGGTCTTTTGGGTCTGTCGAATCGAAACCTTCGGGTTCGCCATCCGGGCCCAGAAACTCTTCAAGGTTATTGAAACCGTCACCGTCAAAGTCCCGAGTAGCATCGTCTGGATCGTGGGGGTCAAGCTCATTGGCGACCTCCCAGCCGTCCGGAAGGTTATCGTCATCGGTATCGTAATCCAGCGGGTCGGTGCTATTGATCCCTAAATTATATTCCTTTACATTGGTTAAGCCATCGCCGTCCTCATCGTCACCTGAATCGTCACGGTTGGTGTTTAGACCGTATAATTTTTCCCAGGAATCAGGCATGCCGTCAAAATCCGAATCTGGCGGCGGGGGAACGGTTTTAAAATTCCATGTGCCGTTGATCAAACTGTTGCCTTCCAGATCTTTAGCGGTAATGGTAACCCTATATGAGGTATTATAGCTTAGATTGCCTAGCATATTAATTGTCATTGTACGAATATCAGGGTCGTATGAAATTGAGATCCCAAATGTGATTTTCTGTGCGCTATCTTCATTAAGGAATTCTATATCCAAAGTACTTTCATTTATTGCTTCACTGAATTTTGCACTAATGGTAACATTCACCCTCACCTCGATCTCATTCTCTTCCGGAGTTCTAGTGACTATTATGGGAGGTGAGATGTCCTTGATAGTGACATTAATCCAGGTTTGGTCGGTATCCCAGTTCCCTGCGCCATCACTTACATTTAGTTCGATAAGATAAACTCCGACGATGTCGAGTATAAAACTTGGCGCGATCCCATACAAAACAGGAAGGTACGAAGTAGGAAATCGCCAAGTATAATTGTAAATCCCAGATCCCGAGTCTGAAGACTTACTGCCATTTAAAATAATAATAAGTGGTTCAGTACCATATTTAAAAAATTGATCCGGACCGGCATTTGCAATGGGATTGATCGAATCCATTATAACATATTTGGGTTTTGAGAACGGGCCGGAATTACCTGCGTCATCGATCGCTCTGGCTGTGATATTATTTTCACCATCCTTAAGCGCAATTTCAATTCTAAAAAAACCCAAAGGTGGGTCCCCAGCTTGAATTGTGCCTATCAGAACATCATTAATATAAATTTCAACGATCGCATCAGCTTCCGCAAAGCCGCTAATATTGATTTTTATACGGGCGGTTATACTGGGTGGCGAATTAAGTGTTGGTGCTTTGGGGGCTGTTACATCGAGTGTAGATGCCGAAGCAGAGGTTGAAAATTCTGAAGCCTTATACAAGCCATTATAGGCTTTGATCTTAAAATGGTAGGTTGTTTCACTGCCCAAACCGGTAACAGAGTATTTTTCATTCATATCAACGGAAACATTTGTAAATAAATGAAATGTAGAATCCGAATCGGTGTCATTGATATAGATAGAATAACCCAAAATATTCGCTTCTGGGTTTGCATTCCATGTTAAGTTAATTGTACTGCCAGTCGGGTTCTTTGCCGCTAAGTTCAGGGGTTGTGAGGGTGCAAGGATATCAAGATAGATCTTGTGCAGCACATCCGCCAGTAAATTAGTCGCAAAACTCAAAGAGTCGCCACAACGTTCCTTAAAATCAGTATCACCCCAGTCGTAATTTTCGTCCATCCAAATACAGGTCTTGGTGCCCTGATTATCAAAGGTCGTATCAAAGGCGACCTCCTGAGTGCCAACATACGCATCCAACGAGCTCTCGAGTGTACCGTCAAAAGCCAGGTACGGATCGAACATTGACGAGGTATAGCTGGTTATCTGGGCATTTACAAAATTACAATATACTGTGCTATTGACGGGTGCACCCCAATATGTATCGTCCATTACATTACCGTACATACCCGCAAGTGTGATATAGTTCGACATCACCCCTGCGGTCCGAGCAGCATTAGAATATTCGCCATTGTACAGAAATTGTATGACATCGTCATATTCATCTTGCGCGCGCACACAAGCGGCATCGTCTTTTAAAACTTGAGAGTCATTAAAATATACATGTTGATTACTAAAGTCACCGATCCCATCGGGCTCGGATGATGGTTTATCGGGGAGTTCGGTGCCGTATAGGTATTCATTTTTATTGTCAAGTATATATTGTATTTCGGCCGCGGGTAGCCACTCCAGTGCGTGTTCGGCAAGCCAATCGTGAGTGCCATAGTTTATATCGGATGGGCTGGTACTAAACCCGCCATTTGAGCCGTT
>CBDVCJ010000289.1:0-5482 GCA_965372445.1 uncultured Thermoplasmata archaeon
AATATTAAATAATAAAAACCTTATTATTTTACAATTTTTAAATTATATTGCCGGAGGAATTCAATGAAAGGCATTAAATTTAACAAAATAGCTAGAATTAGTTTAGCAATAATTTTAATATTGTCTGCTATCCAAATAATGCCATTTGAAATTGAAATTGCAGAAAAAGCCTCTGCAGGCTCGACTTGGCACGAAACCGACTGGTCCGGCGCCGGAAGTTTTGACGCTGCAAAAAGCATCAACAATTCATCTAGTCCAGGCAACTTAAAATTAGTGAAAGATACATATTTATATATTGCCGATAATTTCAATCATCGTATAGTGAAAACCAAAATCAATGGTGACGGCTGGACAACTTATGGAGCTTCCGGAACCGGAGCAGGTCAATTTAGCTTCCCAAGTGCAATAAGTTACGATAATACAACAGGTTATATTTATGTAGCGGATAGAGCCAATGATCGTATTGTTAAGACGAAAATTGATGGCTCAGGTTGGACATTTTGGGGAACTCAAGGTCTTGGCATAAATGAATTTTCCGACCCTTATGGAATTCATTATGATAAAGACACTGAATTTATCTATGTTGGTGATACGAATAATCATCGGCTAGTTAAGACCCAGATAAATGGGAATGGCTGGCAAACTTATGGAACGGAAGGTAACGGCACCGGTCAATTTGATCTCCTAATGGGCGTTGATTTCGACAACAGCTCAGGCATGGGATATGTTTATATTAGTGATTATAATAATCATCGCATGGTCAAGACGAACATGACCGATTTCGGCTGGACGACCCTAGGTGACACTGATAATCCCGGTAATGGCACAGGCCAATTTAACTGGCCAATTGGAATTGATTTTGATAATTCAACAGGTACTGAATGGATTTATGTAGGAGATCAACAAAATCATCGTATTGTTAAAACACAAATGAACGATAGTGGCTGGATGACTTTGGGGGGCCCAATTTCCGGTAATGGTGTAGGTAAATTTGGGAGCCCTCGCGGAATAAAATATGACGATCGCACAGGATATATTTATGTAGCTGATACCCAAAATCATCGCATAGTTCGTACAAAAATGGACCAGAGTGACTGGTTGACTTTAGGTGGATTTAGTTTTCCTTTTGATGTTGATGTCGGCAATATAACTTATCGTTCAAATGGCTCACTCATCTCGAAAGGTTTTAATAAAGGCCTAAATGCTTACCTCCAGACCCTCAGCTGGAACGCGACAATGCCCCCTAATACGGGTGTGAAGTTCCTGCTTAGAAGTGCGAATTCTTCAGTCAATTTATCGTTGAATGAGTTTGTCGGGCCCGATGGAACTAATGCGACTTATTACAAGATCTCCGGGGCGAATATTTGGCCGGGTCATAGTGATGATACTTGGGTGCAGTACAAGGTAATTTTAAACACTACTGATGATAGTGTTACACCCATTTTAGAAAACGTGACAATTAAATACAATTTATTACCAGTCCCACCAACTTTGACGAGTCCGCCAAATGATGGCTGGATTAATGATAATACACCGATGTTCTGGTGGACCTTTACTGATTATGACCCGGGTAATTATCAAACCGCTTTTCAGGTGTTGATTGATAATGATAGTGGATTTACCGACCCAGATTATAATAGCGATAATCAAAGCAGTTCAAATGGATTTTGGCAATTCCCCATGGGTACAAGTTATACTACAATTGGTGATGGCACATGGTATTGGAAGGTTAGAACAAAGGACGATGACGGCAATTGGAGTAAATTCAGTAACTATTGGATCGTGAAAATCGATACTCAAGCACCAACTTCGAGCATTTCTGTGCCTATAGATAACGGATACTACAACAATTTGGACACGATTTCAGGTTCTGCATCTGATGGTACTGGTTCAGGCCTAAATAAGGTAGAGATAAGTATTAAACGTCAAGATAATTTATATTGGAACGGTACTGATTGGAATTCCACTGAAAATTGGTTCCTAGCATCCGGTACGAGCTCTTGGACATATGATTCAAGTGCAGTAACCTGGAGTTCCGTCACCCTATACACGATTCGCTCTAGAGCCGCGGATAATATAACTAATAACGAGACTGCTGGTATAGGTAATACCTTCACTTTTGAAACTGAAAAACCGGTGTCGTCAATAACCATCCCCATAAACAATACAATTCTGAATAGCTTAAATACTATTTGGGGGACTGCAAGCGATACCGGGGGTTCCAACGTTGGAGCTGTTTTAATTCGTATCACAAGAGATAGTGATAACGCATATTGGAACGGATCAGGGTGGAATACTACAGTAATAACTTGGATAATGGCCACAGGGACCACGGCATGGACGTGTGATTCTAGTGGGGTAGCTTGGGTTTCTGATGAACAGTACACACTGGAATCACGCGCGACAGACAATGTAGGCAATTGGGAAGTACTAACAAATTGGACCTCATTCTATTTCGATAATCTAGACCCCACACCGGTCTCGATCCTGATAAACAACGATACTGTTTATACTAATTCCACATCTGTTATATTGAACCTAAGTGCATATGATTCAGGCTCGGGTGTGAACAGTGTCGCGTACAGTAACAACGGCACGATCTGGGAGCCCTGGGAAGTTTACAGCCAGTACAAATCCCATACACTTCCCACCGGTGACGGCCCAAAAACCGTGTATTATAAAGTTGAAGATCTCGCCAACAACACCGCAACAACATCAGATTCGATAGTTCTCGATACAACCCCGCCTATTGGTTTATACATAGCAATAAATGGAGGTCTACCATATACGAATTCCACTAATGTCCAATTAACCTTGGCTGCTGGTGATGCAACCTCAGGACTAAATCGAATGGCATTTAGCAATGATAATTCGACTTGGAGTGCTTGGGAACCTTATACCGATTCAAAATCATACACACTTCTTGCCGGCGATGGTCAAAAAACTGTTTATTTTAAAGTAGAGGATTTCGCGAATAATACTGCTATCGCTTCAGATACGATAATTCTTGATACATTACCTCCTTCTCCAATATCCATTGTGATAAATGATAATGATACATATACCAATTCTCAATTTGTCGAGTTAAATTTAAGTGCTGTGGATTCAGGCTCTGGTGTAGAATATATGGCCTTCAGTGACGATGGTATAATTTGGACCAATTGGGAAGTATTCGCTAATTTAAAATTATATGTGCTTCCCGCTGGTGAAGGTATGAAAACTGTTTATTTAAGAGTTCGAGATCGCGCTAATAATGTTGCTCTTAAATCGGATAATATCTATCTTGATACTTTAGCTCCTTTTCTTTCAATCGATATAAATGATAATGCAACCTATACAAATTCTATCTCAGTCAACTTAAATTTGAGTGCTGATGATACTGGCTCGGGAGTGAATATAATGGCGCTCAGTAATAATGGTACGATTTGGACTGCTTGGGAACCTTTCAACACTTCAAAATCATACACGCTTTCTGAAGGCGACGGTACTAAAACTGTTTATTTCAAAGTTGAAGATTTCTCTAATAATACTATTTTTACTTCGGATTCGATTATTCTCGATACTTTTGCTCCTGACCCTATATCCATAGTGATAAATGATGATGAAACATATACAAATTCTACCTCTGTCCAATTAACCTTAAGTGCTGTGGATTATGGGGTGGGCTCCGGAGTATATCAAATGGCGTTCAGCACTGATGGCACTAATTGGGGCGCTTGGGAACTGTACAGCACCACAAAATCATATATACTTTCAACCGGGGATGGAACCAAAACAGTTCATATTAGAGTTAAAGATCATGCTAATAATATTGCATCTACTTCGGATACGATTATTTTAGATGTAACACCACCAACATCATTATCTATAGTGGTTAACGATAATGATACTTATACAAAATCTTTGTTAGTTACATTAACCCTGAATGCGACCGATGCATTATCTGGAATTCATCAGATGTCATTTAGCACCAATTCCGTAAATTGGACAGATTGGGAACTGTTCAATAAAACCAAAATCATACCCTTATCAGCAGTAGATGGAGAAAGGATAATTTATTTCAGGGTCAGTGATAAAGCTGGTAATATTGGAGTAACAAATGATACAATAATCTTAGACACAACCTCGCCACACACTTTATCGATATTGATTAATGATGGGGCTACAAAAACAGATTCAGTAAACGTAACTCTCACACTCAGTGCGCTCGATGACCTCTCAGGTGTAGATCAAATGGCATTCAGTAATAACGGGAGCTATTGGAGTGATTGGGTGGATTATTCAGAAACGAAATTATATACGTTACCCACTGGTGATGGTTTAAAGACTGTTTATTTCAAAGTTAGGGATTTAGTAGGAAATGAAGCGGACCCGGTTTTTGATACAATTACCTTAACAACTGAGCCTGAAGTTATAGATACAGATGGTGATGGCTACCCGGATTATGCAGATGCATTCCCCAATGATGCCTTTGAATGGGAAGATACCGATGGTGATGATACTGGGGATAACACAGATACTGATGACGATAATGATGGTTATCCGGACGAATGGGAAGACCTCTTAGGGACCGATGTTAAAAATGCGACTTCTAAACCTATAGATACCGATAGTGACGGTAAACCTGATGGCGATAATAAAAATACTAAATCTTGGATGGATACTGATGATGATAACGATGGATACACTGATAAAGAAGAGATACTCGCAGGCACTGACCTATTAAACAGCTCAGACTATCCAGTAGAGAAAGAAGCTGAAGATGCAGAAGATTATACACTATATATTCTATTAGTGGTGGTTATATTAATTATAATCATTATCTTAGCCGTAGCTATGAAATCTCGCAAGAAAGAGGAGCCGGAAGAAGAGGAAGAAGAATAAGTTGTATAAAAGTAAATAGTAAACCAGAAGGTTTTTCATAGGGATTAGTTCGCTCTTTTAATATTTCATACTTTGTAGTTTTTTACGATCATGTCCAAATTAATAATAAATTTATATAGGTAATGTCCTTAATATTCAATGAAAAGAATTATTCCATCCCCTGTGAATATTACTTTTTGTAATTTATTAATATTCTAGGTTTAGGATGCCTCAAAAGCTTTTAACCGCATCCTTAACACTCTGATGAATTTTGAATAAATTAACAAACCCTGTCATATCCAGGACTTTTTTCACATCAGCTTGGAGACATGCTAGCCTTAGGTCACCTCCGTTCTTTCTTGTCTCTTTGAGTGTTGCTAATAGTACCCTCAGCCCAGCGCTGCTGATAAAGTTTAACTCTCGCATGTCTGCTATTAAGCTATATTTATTCTTTGACATAATTGAATTAAATTTCTGTTCAACCTCATGAGCAGTATCAGCATCAATCCTACCTTTCATGGAGACAATTATCGCATCCCCTGATTTGCTGATGTGCAGTTCTAATTTCATGCTCTTACCTCCTAATTGTTACGACAAGATGTATTACCATTCTTAGTTT
>CBDVCJ010000290.1:0-5412 GCA_965372445.1 uncultured Thermoplasmata archaeon
AATCCAATGCAAGTTGGTTGAAGATTGAATCAACAACAGGGGTTCTTAGTGGAACACCTACATCAAATGATTTAGGTTGGTATTGGGTAAATGTATCCGTTTCCGATAATGATGGCGGGATTGACTTCCATAACTTCACATTAACTGTTTATCCTCTTCCGATACCACCAAAAATAACAACTGAAGATGTACTTACAGCAACTGTAAATAAATTGTATATGATTGATTATAATGCATCAGATGTCGATACACCTCAAGCTAAATTGTCGTGGTCGCTCGATACTAATGCAAGTTGGTTGAGTATTGATACGAGCAGTGGAGTCATAAGTGGTACACCTACAATGGCTGATGTTGGCTCGTATAGAGTAAATGTTTCCGTCACCGATGGTGAAAATGGTTGGGATTATCATGAGTTTACATTGAGAGTTGTAGAAGAACCAATCTTACCACCCGAGTTGATTAATCCCAAAATTACACCAGTAAAAGGAGATACCGAAACCAAATTTACATTTTCAGTTATTTATAGTCAACCAGATGATATATCACCAAATTCTATCCAAGTAGTTGTTGATGGAATTGCATACAACATGAGTTATTCCAATGGCCGGTATGAATTTGTGACTAAGTTAACAGAAGGTAAGCACACCTATTATTTTACTTCCACTTTGGACAAACACATCGTAAATACTGATGACGCCACAACGGATTATATTGAAAAAACAGATGATGAAGAACAAGATGATAGTGAGGAAGACAATATAATGTTATATACAAGCATTGGAATAGTTGCTATAATCATAATTGTGAGCTTGATTCTAATATTCTTATTTGCTTTAAAGAAAAAACCAATTGAAGAACCTGAAGATCTTGAAAGAGAGCAATTGTTTGAAGAGTGAACACAACCGACAATCAAAGAAAATAATCACTGAGTCAGTGGTTCACCTCGTGCTCCCGTCATTGAGGTTTGAAATCTTAATTAATGTCGTAGTTAAATATTTTTCAAGCTTACCTATTTAAACGCACTCTGGTATATTCAAAAATATCAGAAACTTTTGTCGTACTCGATAATGAACTAAGACATTTTTCAATGACGGTTCAACTTCTGGGTCACGGGGAGTGGATTTGAACTTCGACCTTAGTATCTGAAATGTAAAATTTTCAAACGAACGATTTAAACTATAAATCCCCTAATCTCTTCTATAATGGTCATCATAACGTTTCAACGAATTTCATATTAATCTAATGAACGCCTTTTGACAGAAAATTGAGTGTTTGTTATTATATGTGTAATTTCATCAGATGGACCTTCAATAGTATATTTATTTAAACGAGATAAATCCTTTCGGGTGCCAATAGCTTGTATACAAGCGGCAGCAATTTTAAAGTGTTCAATTGTAGGATGAGATTCTAACCAACGGTCTACTACGTCAAGAGCTCGTTCTTTAGAATCCCCTCGTCTTTCAAATTCTTCCACCCAATACTCAACTCGCCATTCGCCTCGTCTATCGAGCACAAATTTATCTAAATTTTCAAATAAATCTTCATCAGAAGGATAGTAGTATTTCCGATCTTTTTCACTAAGTTTATTTTTTAGATGTTTTTCGCTCCATTCATACATATCTAATCGCCAGCAAACTCCCACAATATCGCACAAATCGAGTTCACATAAATAATTTAAATATGGAAGCAGATTGTAAACATGTTGTTTTGTCAAGTACTTGTGTCTCTCACTGTCCATAAAGCCAAAATGAATACTGATGTGTTCAAATAGTTTATCTTTATCTGAACATTTATTAATGATATCAGCGGCAAGCTCAAGACATTTGGTAGTGCCAACATATAGAGCTGTTATGATAAACAAAGAACTATAACCAAGATGTTCCCAATATTTAATCAATAGTATTTCTGCATCCTTCACAGGAATCATCATAAGAAATCTTGAGAGGTCATAGTGTGAATCAAGCCTACCTCCTTGGAAATTCTTAGGGATATTATCTTTAAATATTTCTAAATGATGTTCTGCTGCAATCATTAGTTCATTGCACCAAACGTGATGAGAAATATTAAACCAATGAGTTTTTGTTAATAAAAGTGGGAGTAAATCTGGTACGGCGCTATGGTCATTAAGTTGTACACGCTTCCACAGTGCAAAATGGAAAAGAGATGAATTATTTGGAATTGTTCTCAAGATATTGATTTGTTCTCGACCGATACCTGTAAGCCATAGCCGAAATGCCTGTTTTTGAATGAACTCATCATTTTTCGAATTTTCCCATAAAGTTTTTAATTTAGTCAAAGACGCCTCTGATAGTCTATGACCGCCTATACGAGAATCATCCCAATGACCAGGCAAAGATATTACCCAAGGGGAATATCCATTTGTACTAGCCACTTTACTCTCTTTGTTAGCAGCACTCTTTACAACAAATTCTATTGCCTCAGGAGTATTAATCCTATCGCACATATACGTAATCGGCCAACTTAACGATTTGTATACCTCACATTGGGTAATAAGATAATTTAATACCTCATTCTGGATACTATGTGCAAGAGCAAAATGAAGGTTATCTGCTACATGCATTTTTGGTGATATAATATTTGAACCTTTTTCTTCAGATAATTTATCCCAATATTCCATTAATGGATCTAATAGTCTATTTGGCTCAGTATCACAACATTGGGTAATTGCCCAGATGGCCTCGGAAAGAATTTGAATTTTATCAGTTGCATTATTCCAGCAAGTTGCGATATCATCTTGCAATTCAGTAAAACCTAAAAATCCAGAAAGGACTAAAGCACCTTTCTGTTCGTTAGTAGAGGTTGTTGTAGATTTCAATAGTAGTTTTAATTCTTTCAATATTTTTTCACGGTGACGACTTTTCACCATCTCAAATATTTTATCACGTAAAGGATCATTATATTTTGGAGAAAAGCCATATTTACCTGCACAATATTGAATGCCACTCTTTGTACAACCATTGCGTAATCGAGCCAAATAAACTAATGGATATTTAGGAAAATTTTCAGTTATTTCAAGTACTGAGGGTGAATCTGTTTCTATAAGACTCCAACAAATGGCATTCATAATGGAATCCGGCAGGGTTCCGGTTTCTATGTTATTTTTCACCCACATTTTTATCTTCTGGAGGATTTTTTGAAAATATTCAGAATCTGAAGTATCAAAATATCGAATCGTTTCAAACAGTGCTAAGGGATTCTGAATTTGCATTTCTTCAAGAAATTCTTCACTTTGTGGCGAACGCATTAGGGCTCGTCCAATTATTTCTGCATAAAAAGGTTCCTTTGATAGATTTTCGATAGAATAAGAATCATTGAACATAGTAGTCATACTTTCAACTAATAAGAACTCTTGAATTCGGTCATGACGGAAAACAAATTGTTTTTTATCTTTTAATTTGCAAAGTATATTTTGTTGAATCAATTCCCGCAATGCCTTTAATTTATCCGTATCGTCTTTCAACCAAGATTCAATTTCCTTCCAAGATGGATATAACTTTCGTTTTTGTAACATATGATAGCTTAATAATGATAAACCATTACGATATTCGACGGATAAATATGAAGTATTAGAAGCTGAAGCAGTCCCCGCAACACTAGATTCTATAAACTTATCAAAAACATCTTCGGCCAAAATATTTAAATCGAGTGGTTCTGTAGATGATAATAATGAACTAAACAACCCAATAAGTATTGGATCATTCCCCATTTTCTTAGCTAGTTCATTAGCTTCTGTTTTTGCGATTTCTAATCCAGCTTGTGTTAAAGCGGCCCGAACCGCTAATTCTCCCTCTGTTGAAGTCATTGGTCCTATGAAGACAGCATTCACCCAAGAATTTTTAGTGAAATCAATATTAATTGATCCCCAAATATGTGGCCATATGGGACATACAACATGAAACGATGAGATTGAGGACTGCAAATCAGATGTTCCTCTCTTCTGTGGATTTGACCAAGTCAGGAGTTTATGTATGAATTTCATAGGATTTTCGGTTCGGTTTATATCATCTATAATTATGAGGAACTGATAACCTTCGTGAATAAATTGCAATATAGCTTTCCCTGCATCAGGTAATAAATTCGGATGAAGATCATGTAAAATCTTATCAAGAATATTCGTCAAAGAAGTACTATTACTGAGTAATTCAGCAGGTATCCATATGCCATATCTACTCTGCTTTAAATGCTTTTTTAACGTACGATATGCGGCAATACTTTTTCCAAAACCTGATTCACCAACTAAAAAATGGATTGCAAAATTATTTGAATATATACCTTCTTGAATATTATATTCAATCTCACGAGAGATACAATTATTAGGATCTGCGATCATGAGTTCCTTTTCATAATTCGCTAAACTCTGCTGACAAAGTGAATATAATAGAGACTCTGATAGCATTTCTGCCTCAATGCCAAGATATTCTCTTCGGAGCCAGTGGCCCTCAGGTTCATTATCTAGATAATCAACTAAACGGGACTGATCCCAAATATCACAAACAACATTAAATTCTTCAGCTTTCGTATTCACTTCCTTTATAAGACTCAAATCAAGATGCTGATTTGAGACCAGTATTACAGTAAATTTTGCATTTGGGAATTCCTTTTTAATTTCCTGGACTTCCCGACTAGCTTTTATCAAGTCTCCGTCTTCGCTTGCTGATGTAGATTTTCCTTTTGATGTGGTCGAACGGTTACGAAGCCATTTTCCTTTAAGGTTTCTTTTTTCCGTCGTAGTGACCTGTACTATTAAGAAATGGGGAGGTGTACTATTTGGAATCCGGCAGAATCCATCTACTGGGGATTTTATTGGGACACCAGCAGCATTAACTCCGGTATGTAAAATGTGAGTATAATCCTTGTTTGACTTGCGAAGTACCGAAGTTACTAAAAGTTCAAACTGCCCCCGATCAGTTATAGTTTCAAGAGCTTCAGCTGTGTTCAATCATTTATTCCTCCTTAGACTTTATTCCCGACATTTCATCAAAATTTATCACATATTAAATTGAATTTAGATAGAATTCATTTTTATTATATTATCTGAAAGTTACTAATTCTAAATATCCCTCCTATTAATATCCCATATTGCACTTAGTATAATAAAACATTTTTCAAAAAATCCTCAATAATAAGGATATATACAGACTCCCAAGTTGAAAATTTGTCAGACTTAATGAAAATTATTATCGCACCTTATTATGTAGCATATTATTTTTTATATCTCACTTGAAAGAGTGTAAACAGATAAGAATTCGGGTTAAAACGCGGATATACTCATTATAATGTAAAAAATAGTGAAACGAGGCGAGAGGGCATTGTTTGAAACAAGAGGGAAATATTTGGTACCAAGGGGGAAAGTCTGATACAAAATAAAAATCAATTTCTTCCCTCCCGCCT
>CBDVCJ010000291.1:0-5377 GCA_965372445.1 uncultured Thermoplasmata archaeon
GGTCGAACAATAGACTGTAGCGGTGTTTTAACTTTTGGACTCTCCAATTTGGGTCTGATCATGGGCATTTCTTCAAGAAATCCAATTTGTTCTTCCTCTTTTTGTTCCTTCTTGGTCTTTTTCTTTTTTTGTAGAATTAATAGAAATACTAATAATAAAATAACAATTATTATAATCACAATTATCCACGCCAACCATTCCTGAAACGCTCCACTCATTGCGTTTTCATCAGCGCCTTTCTCAATAACAGGTGTTGTGAAATTTCCAGTTCTTACTATTTCAAAACCATCAGACGCAATAAAATAATAAATATGTGGCCCTTCAGATAATTTTACACGAAATTCATAATTACCGTTTGAAACATTTAAACCAGATTTAAATTCCATGCGATGTGGAATTCTATCAATAACCACTTGTATATATACCGGTTCGTCATAGTCCGCATCATAATAATGGATTGAAAATGTAAATTCGGTTTCCACATTGCCTTCACTAGGAGATAATGTCGGGTTAGATAATTCTAGAGCATTATTTCCTTCGATAGGCTCTGTTAATACTGTCAGCACAAAATCATCAAAATCCCACCCATCTTCCCCATCAAAAACTGAAATATTTACCCAATACCAACCGGCGTCATTTATCGTTGGTATTCCAATGAGTATTCCTGTGACGGGGTCGAGATCTAGCCAAGATGCATTTGTTTTTATATACCATTGCAATTTATCAATCGGTGTTCTGTCATCAGTTGCATTATAATCTACCGAGTAAAAATTATCCACAATCGCAATGAGCAAATCTTCGGTTGTAATTTTTGGGGGTTGATTAGATGTTAGATATACCTGTAATGTAAAATTATGGAAATCAAACGCACCATTATCATCTGTAACCGTTATATTAACCCAATAAATACCAATATATTCTTGTGAAGGTATTCCACTAAGTACACCCGTGTTTTTTTCAACATTCAACCAACTGGCATTGGTTTCAAGTGACCATATTAATTTATCTAAAGGTGAGTCCACATCAGTTGCTTCATAATCCACATTATAAAATTCATTAACTATCGCTGATTCTATATCGAGAGTAATGATCTTCGGCGGTATATTTCCTAGTACCACGGTCAGAATGAACTCATGCCAATCCGCACCGCCATCACTGTCATTAACAGAAACATTGACATTGTACCAGCCTAAATCGTTGAATAATGGCATTCCATTTATAATTCCTGTATTTGAATCAATAATAAGCCAACTACTTGCATTGGTCTTTAAAGACCAGATCTGATGTGATAATGGACTATCGATATCAGTTGCATTGTAATCAACCAAATAAAGCTTGCCGGTTGGAGCGGTGAGTATTCCATCTGTAACTATTTCAGGTGGATCATTTACATTAATTACTGTTAATGTAAAATTAGTTAAATCAATACTTATTGAATCATTTACTATAATTTCAACCCAATATTTACCCACGTCATTATTTGTTGGTATACCATGAAGAAGAGCTGATAGCGGATCAAAATTCAACCAACTTGCATTAGAATTCATACTCCATTCTAGATCGTCCTGGGAGCTTTCTTCATCGAATGCTTCGTAATTTACTTCAAATAGCTCATCTTCGATCGCAGTTTCTATATTACTTGTAATAATTATTGGTGCATCGTTTATATTGATGACTGTTAATGTAAAATTTGTATAATCAAAATCAATTGTATCATTAATTGTGATATTTACCCAATATTTTCCACAATCTTCATATTTTGGTGTACCATTAAGAACTCCTGTGGTATTATTGAATTTCAGCCAAGTTGAATTAGATAAATATTTCCAAAAGGCAAGCTGGCCGATATTTAAAACATCAATATCTTCGTATTCATAATCTACCTCATATAACTCATCTTCAAATGCAATAAGTTTGTTTGAGGTCGTTATATTGGGGCCGGTATTATAAACATATGGGCCATCAAATAATTCTGTAAATTTTGGGGAAAGACCATCAGAAACATAAAATTTGAAAGTATGGCTCCCAATATTTAAATTTGCTATATTAAAATAATAACTTTTACCATCTACATAATTATTATCACTAGGATCACCTTCAAACATTGAATAATTATCCCCGCTAATATTCACAGCAATTCCTGTTGGGATTTTATTGTTAAAATGAGAATAAGTAACTGTAAAATTAAAAGAAGTACTGGTATTCCCAGACTTGGGAGTCACACTCGGATAGCTTAAAACTATCGGCATATATTTTTTACATTTATAAAATATATCTTCATCAGTACCTGCGTTATTTGTATCATTATAATCAAACCAAACTACATGACTTTCGCTAAGGTTTATGGCGATATGAGGTCTCCAAGATGGACCTGTGCAGATATCATAACCTTTTAATGGTTCAGAAATTACTTCCACTTTTTCCCAGTTAAAACCAGTTAAGTTACATTTATAAAAAATATCGTATTCTGTACCTGCGCCATAAGTATTATTTGCATCTTGCCAAACCACAAATATTCTGCCATTTTCAACTGCTATTTCTGGAAAAAGAGAGGTTTTAATATTGGTATTTTGACCAAAAACAGGTTCTGAGATAATCTGTACTGTCTCCCAGCCAACCCCAGAAAGGTTGCATCTATAAAATATGTCTGTATCACTACCGGCCCCGTTAGTAAGATTATTGTCTACCCACACTACATATATATAACCATCTTCAACTGCCAAAGAAGGCAGACCTGTACCTTCATCATTTTGATTAATGCCTGGAATGGGCTCTGATATAACTTGAATATTTTCCCATTTGGAACCAGTTAAATTAGATCTATAAAATATGTCTGAATCTATTCCCGATCCGGCTGTGTTATTTGAATCTTCCCAAACCACATATATTTTATTATTTTCAACTTCAATATCCTGATTCCAGGATAATCCAATATTATTATTATTACCAATTATTGGTTCTGAAATTACCTGGATATCTTCCCAACTTAAGCCTGTTAAATTGCACCGATAAAATATATCTGAGTCAATGCCCGCAGCATTTGTAACATTAACATCACCCCAGGCAATATATATTTTATTATTCTCTACCTCTATTGAAGGCTTAAAACATATCTCTATATTAAAATCAATACCTAATATTGGCTCCGAAACTACTTGGACATCTTCCCAACCTGTACCGGTAATATTACAGGTGAAAAATATATCCTCATCGATACCTGCCCCATTAGTATTATTATCATCTTTCCAAACTACATAGATTTTACCATTTTCTACAGCAATATCTGGGTCAACGGATTGGCCAGTATTGAAATTATAACCTTCAATAGGTTCTGAGAGTACTTGAACCTGAGACCATATATTGCCGTCAAAATATTTGAAAAAAACATCCCAATCAGCATCACCAGATCCATAAGTATTATTCATATCCTGCCATACAACGTAAATTTTATCATTCTCAACGGCGATCTTTGGATTCCAAGAGTTCATGATATTATTATTTTGATCGGTGATAGGTTCTGAAATTACATCTATTGCTTTCCAATCAAAATTTTCATTAAAACGTGTATAATAGACTGTATCTGATTTGTAATTCGATTTTTCTTCCGAACTTTCGGCCATGAATTCAAAATTAAAATTTATCAATAATATGCTTAAAAATAAAATGATTATTGTAATACTAGTTTTGAATTTTAATATATATATGCCCCCCTGAATTAATATTCAAAGATCCATTTAATAAAGACGTAGATGAAAAGAATTACTAAATAATAAAATTTACTGACATTTTTTAATTATAACCAGAAAAATATAAAAAGAGGGATAATATAAAAATCCCGAAGTGTAAAAATCCCTTGATTGAACTTAAGTCAGAAACTGGGATTTAGGCTGAACTATGTCTGGAATAATTCACTAAAATTAGGTTTACAGAGTCTATTGACTTTCTGTTTTTTCCAAATTTGTTACAAATTTTTTTTATTTTCGGATATATATTTCTGTTTAAATATCATTTTTCTAAAAGCTGAAGCTTTCTAGATATGGATTAACTTTCATCCTTTTTTGTAACTGTGACCAAAGGTTTGGGATCAACAAGTTTATTTTCTTCACTATGCCGTTGCGGTGGTTGTTCGGACTGATGTGAAGCCATTAGTTGAGGTTGTTCTTTAATTTGAGGAATAAGTGTCGGTTGTCTATTAATCTGCGGTTGTGGGACTTGTGATACTACTTTAGGGATCGGCGGTTCTTCTGATGGAAGTTCAGGTTGTAACTGTTTTAAATTCTGTATTGATACCGTTGATGATTTACTTTTTTGAACGATGGGTCTTGGACTAGATTCTGATAGTGAAGGGGGACGATATATTATTTCTGCAGGGACTAATGGTTTAGTTCCTTCCTTTTTCTCTTCTTTTTTCTTGGAGAAGATGAACAATAGAATCATAATAATTATTATAATCAAAGAAATGCTGAACCCTACATAGAATAAAGTATTATCTTGTTCAACATCTTCAGGCTTTACTCCATTGGCTTTATTAATATAACCTGTATCAAATTCATTGGTATTAACTAAATAATGATCCAATGTAGTAATAAAATTGTAGGTATGGTTTCCTTCAGATAATTTTGTTTTATATTCATAATAACCACCTGAATAATTCATATTATATTCAATTCCATCAATTATTACTTGTATAGAATCTGGTGGGACTTCATTTGGGTGATAATAATTAACTGAGAAAATAAATTCTGTTTTAGTATCGCCAACCGTAGGGGACATATTTGGATCACTTAGTACTGGTGGAGATCTAATTATTTGCTCGGTTGTGACTAAAAGTGTAAAATTACTGTAATCCCAACCATCTTCGTCATCGAATACGGAAACATTTACCCAATAAGTACCAATATCTTTTAATGCTGGTGTACCACTTAACAGCCCTCTATTTGGGACTATGCTAAGCCAAGAAGCATTAGTTTTTAAACTCCAGTCTAAATATTCTAACGATGTACGATCATCAATTGCTTCATAATCTACATAGTACAATATATTCACAGTGGTTGAAACAAAATCAGATGTTATAATTATTGGTGGCTCATTTCCTTTTTGCACTGTTAAAATAAATTTGTGTGAATCGACTCCACCTTCACCATCATCAACAATTACTTCGACACTATAAACCCCAATGTCATCCACATTAGGAATTCCTGTAAGAACGCCTGTAATCGAATCTATACCAAGCCAATTGGCATTGGTTTCTAGGGACCAAATTATTGTGTCGTTAGTCGGATCAATATCTATTGCATTATAATCAACTATATATGAATAATTTGTTCTGGCAATAAGAATGTCATTAGTTATTATTGTTGGAGGGTCATTAACATTG
>CBDVCJ010000292.1:0-5374 GCA_965372445.1 uncultured Thermoplasmata archaeon
AAATTACCTTGCATTGAAAATCCCCTTCGGGCATTTTCAAAGCCGAGGTAACTATACGAAGCATATTACAGCAAGTGACTTTAATTCATCTTCCGCCTGTCGCCTTATGCCTCTCGCCTATCCCAGGGCTATCCGGAATCCCGAATCTGGAATCTCGAATCCGCCCTACTCTTCCAGCTCACTCTTGATCTTTTCATAGAACTCGAGCGAGTCCGGATTCGTCAATGCGTCTCGATTGGTAACAGGCCGCCCGTGCAATATGTTTGCCACCGCGCTCTCGACCTTTTTCATTGTGAAAGTGTACGGGATATCAGGCGTCTCCAATATCAACGCAGGTACATGACGAGGAGATGCACCAGCGCGTATGGCTTTTTTAAGCTTACCAATCAACTCATCGTCCAGCTGCGCACTTTCGGCAAGTTTGATGAACAAGAGAATACGCTGGTCGCCCTGCCAGTTCTGGCCCACTGCCATGCTGTCAGCGACCTCAGGGAACTCTTCGACGATATTGTAGATCTCCGCAGGCCCGATCCTTACTCCCGAAGGGTTCAATGTGAAATCCGAGCGACCGAAGAAAGTTATCCCACCTGTATCTGTATGGATCTTGATCCAATCCCCATGCCGCCAAACATTAGTATAAACATCGAAATATGCCTCACGATATTTTTTATCCTCGTGGTCATTTAAGAAATAAATTGGCATAGAAGGTGCAGGGGCTTCGCACACGAGCTCGCCCTCTTGATCCATAACCGCGGTACCGCTCTCGTCATAAGCTTTAACCTTCATCGCCAGCCCCGCGCCCTGTAAATCCCCGGCGTACACTGCTTGGATCGGTGACCCGCATGCAAAACAACCGTTGATGTCGGTGCCGCCCGAAATAGAGTTAAAATGTAGATTCTGTTTGATCTCGCGGTACACATATTCAAACCCTTCCGCCGACAGCACCGACCCGGTCTGCGAAATTTCGCGCAGGGTCGACATGTCGTAAAGGCTCCCTGGTTTGGCATCTATGCTTCGGAGATAGTTGATATAACTCGCGCTGCAGCCGAAGATCGTTATCTTTTCTTCCTGCACCAACTTCCACATGGTTTCCCAGTTGGGGTAATTGACGTTGCCGTCGTATAATACAATCGTCGCTCCGACTGCCAATGACGTGACCAGCCAGTTCCACATCATCCAGCTGGGGGAGGTTATGTAGAATATTCTGTCTTCGCGTTTGAGGTCGGTGTGGAGTACGAGTTCTTTCAATTGGTTGATAAGAATACCGCCGGCGCTCTGTACCATACACTTGGGTTTGCCGGTGGTGCCAGAGGAGAACATGATGTACACAGGGTGGTCGAAGGGCAACTGTTCGAACTCGATATCGCTGGGATCCGGTGCAAGAAACACGTCTAGCATTACAGTGTTTGGAATATTGCTAATATCGGGGTTATTGCTCGCGTAGGGGATAACCACGACTTTTTCAATTGACGGGAGGTCTTTGACGATCTTCTCAACGTTCGTCAGTACATTGAAAGGTTTGGCTTTGTAGAAATAGCCGTCCACCGTGAATAATACTTTGGGTTCAACCTGCCCCAGCCGGTCCAGTACTGCCTTGGGCCCCAGCTCGGTGCCGCAGGCCGACCATGTACCCCCCACGCTCGTACCCGCTAGCATTGCGATCACGGTCTCGATAAGGTTCGGCATATACGCCGCGACACGGTCGCCAGGCTTGATACCCAGCTCGCGGAGCGGTTGAGCTAACCGCGCGACTTTGGCATATAATTCTTCATAAGTCATCTGGTCCTTTTTCTGGTCTTCACCTCTGAAAATGAACGCCAAGTGCTCATCCCTGTACTTTAACAGATTCTCGGCAAAATTGAGTTTCGCACCGGGGAACCAGTTCGTACCCGGAAACTTGGTCAGGTCTTCGACTACGGTGTCATACTTTTTTGATGCTATGATATCGCCGAAGTCCCACATCGCCGCCCAAAAATCCGGGATGTTGTCTATTGACCATTTGTATAATTCTCCAAAATTAGTAAAATTCGTACCGTAATTCTCGTTAATAAAATCGATGAATTTCGTCATGTTGGCATTTTTTATAACTTCCTCTGATGGCTGCCAAAGTGGTTGTTTCATGTAGCCTACCCCCTGCGACAGGTATATGGCTAGAGAGATATATAAATGCTTCAACTTTAGGGATAATTGAAGGATAGGCTTTGAAGCCCGTAGCATGTGTCGTGAGGCGTAAAGCGGTTTCGAAATTAAATCATGCGATCAACAAACACGAGCTTCGATACCGGATCACAAAATTCCATTTAGTTTTTTAGTTAGATCCTACTAATATTGTGGTACCAAATTCATTGAATCCTTTTCATCTGATTTTATAAGTTTCAAGTATTGGCTCCTAATCTTCATCCAGCTTCTCATTAGAGAACAACCTTTAAGTAATACCAGTAATCCAGAAGAAATGATTGTTAATGGGATAAACATGAACAAATAGTAAAAACTGAACGTAAAACTACCAATTATTGTCAAGTAGATACCGCCGACAATCCACCAATCTGCATCTTTTTTCAATTGGACTAGTCGCGTTTCCAAAATTAATTTGTTTACCTCATAAGTTTCCATAGGCTCACCCCCAATGAAAGGTAAATGGCTAGAGAGATATATAAATGCTTCAACATTAAAAGAATCGATGTCAAGTAAATAACTTAATTTCTTCGCCAATGTTCGAAAGGATAAAATATAACCTTGGATATCAAGTTGCAAATTGGACGGTTGATCTTTGGAATATAAACGTATTATGCTTGTTCGCCCCAGAAGTCGATGTGGCTGGGGATTTATGTGGGCACCTCTTGCAATCAATTTAGAATATATTGCAGCTAATATTGAAAAAGATGTAGATGAGATCAAAATTGTGAACCAGGAATTCGATGACTCCGACATAACCCACCATATTAAGGAGTTCAACCCTGATCTTTTCGGTATTACGATGAGTGCCACAGAACATAAGTCAGGTCTTGCACTTTGCAAGATCGCAAAAAAATTCGGGCTCACTACGGCGGTGGGCGGCTATCATCCTACAGCAATCCCGGATGAGCTGTTAAAATATCCTCAGGTCGATTTGGTGTTTAGGGGCGAAAGTGAAATTACCATGAAGGAATTTATCAAAGCAGGTTCTCCGGTAAATATTGATGGGATCAGTTATCGTGAAAATGGAATTTTTATTCACAATACAGAGCGAAAACCGATTGATGATATTGATACATTACCATTTCCTGCAAGACATCTTAGAGAGGGTAATGAATGTGATCTCTGGTTGAAGCGTGGCGGCAACCATCGGGATCAGGTACATTTTTCGCGTGGCTGTTGGGGAAGATGTACCTTTTGTTGTGAACCCAGTATGTCCAAATCAGTTCAACGCTATCGTTCCCCGGAAAACGTTTTCCAAGAGATAAAAGAAGTATATAAATTACATAATGAAGAGAAGCTAATCCTTCTTTTCGGGGACCCTCATTTTATGGGTAAACCAAAACCGGTCGACCAGCTATGTGATATGCTTATTGATGCAGATATGGATATTATTTTTACTATAATGGTGAGAGCGGATTCGATCGTCAAAAACCCGGATACTGTCAAGAAGATGGTGGAAGCCGGGATCGTGGGTTATTGTATGGGTATAGAGACTCCGGATCAAGGTGGCCTTAATGCAACCCAAAAGGGGATCACCAGTAAGACCCAGGAGCAGGCCGTCCGGTTGCTCAGGAAAAATCACGCAGTAGCAGGGGGAACGTTTGTAATTGGTCTTCCGGGTCAGACTCAAGAAGAGATATTAATGTTTCCGGAATATGCTCGGAACTTGGGAATGACCAATGCAGCTTTTGCAATAGCGACGCCACAGGCGGGAACAAAATTCTATGCCGATCTGAACTCAAAAGGACTTATTGATGTCAAGGATTGGACTAAGTACGATCAAATGCATTCGGTATTTCAGCACGATAATATCTCGAGAGAACGGCTTGAAAAACTTTTAACTCATTGTATTGGTCGTTTCTATGCAGTCGACATCCTCATTGATGATATAATAGATGACCAATTTAGAAATGAGGAAAGTCGAAAAATCACCTTGAACGAAGCCATCCATCATTTCCGGGATAGAGTGAATTTCGTACTTTCCGCAGGCCCACAATATCGCCCTGATGATAGCGATGAGTACGGCACTATTTTTCTTAAGGCCCAGGTAAACCCTTGGACTCGGATGAGGACCGAAAAGATCGGGATCCATAATGTGATGCATCTTGAAGAGTTCCTCAGAGCTTTCGGCAACCAGAAAGTGCAGATCTCGTTGTTAAAAGGCGGAAAACCATTTATTCATTATGTACTGAAAACCACAAAAACCAAGATAGAATATATAGATATTTGTGAAGAGCCCCATAAAGATGTGACCCTTACCTTAGAACTAGATTTGGATGAGCTTCAGCGTAATAAATCGAAGATATTCCTTAGTATGCTTTCCAAACTAATAAAACGAGGTCAATTGTTCACTCTAATTAGGGGCGGTTTTGCCGGGTTGGTCGATCATCTGGCAGTGACCAGATCCGCCAGGCGAACTGACCCCATGACGCTTCCTGCGGAGTACTACGAGACAGGTTGCAAAATTGATGGATGGTCCAAGGAAGTTTATATGAAGTCCAAACTAAAGCCCAACTCAAATAACCCGATAAAAACCGCGGGCAATTAAACCCTGCCGAATTAAAGGTACAAAAATCATTCAAATAGAAAAAAAGTATGAAAAATTTGAAGATATTAAAACATTACAATCCTACACATTGGTCAATTAATTTTCTTAAATTATGGATCTAATTTGCGATTTAACTTTTATGATAATTAAAGGATAACCTTTGAAGCCCCTCTCATGAGGCGTAAAGCGGTTTCGAACGAACTTTTTCAATAAACAAAAAAACCGCGCAAGTAAAAAATGATATTTTGGTGATTTTAACTTTTTTTACTTGAGGTGTTTCGTCCTACGGACTTCAACACCAGAGGCTCAGAGAACGCAGAGAATAGATATCATAATACCAGTTTATACTCTGTGCTCTCTGCGACTCTGTGGTTAGTTCCTTTCACAATTATGTGGGTTGGCAATATAATTTGTACCATTTGGATTTTGAGTTTGGAGTTTGTTTTGAGGTTTGGGTTTTGGATTTTGGGTTTATTTGAAAAATCACCCGCGAAACACGATCCTTTTACTCAACAGCTTCGGCACAGGTAATTCTTCATACGGAAACCCCGAAATACCAACCTCGATCTCCTGTTTGAGCTCTTTCAACCCGAACTCCTTGATCTCGCCAGACCGAAGCCGCACCGGCAGCTTACCCTTCTCCTTTTC
>CBDVCJ010000293.1:0-5361 GCA_965372445.1 uncultured Thermoplasmata archaeon
GCAAATCACTCGCGACTTTGAGAGGGAAAATTAATGGTAGAAGAGGAAAAAACTGTTAGGATCAAGGGTAAAGTTTGCCTTTTAGGTGACCCTGCGGTGGGCAAAACGTCATTAATCCGTAGATTCGTATTCGATAGTTTTAAAGATAAATATATTTCTACTGTCGGTACAAAAATCACGAGGAAAGCCTTGAAAATGGAACATCCAGACCCAGATAAAGAAATAGACCTGACTTTAATGATCTGGGATATTATGGGACGTGATATGGATAATCTATCCTCAAGCCTTTCTCAATATGAAAAATTTATACCCCCTAAAAATTTTTTCCGTAACGCAAAGGGTGCGATCATAGTTTGTGATATTACACGTGAAGATACCTATACAAGCTTAACTAAGTGGTATACAAAGCTATCCGAACTTTCGGGTAACGTGCCAATTATCATAATCGGCAATAAGGCCGACCTGCTTCATGAGACTGATTTTGAAATCACCAAGATCAATAAACTAGCTTGTTCATGTAATAGTGAGAGTCTTTTAACGAGCGCCAAAACCGGCAAAAATGTAGAAAAAATGTTTTTCACGATCGGGGACTATATTGTAAATGATGCATTAAACTGGGAAAAATAGGTTAATTACTGAAGAAGAATGGAACCTCAGGCTTTTCTTATTTGGTATCAACTAAATTATTTTTATAGTTTATAAACTATAAAATTCTTTTTTTTTACCGCAGAATCGCGGAAACACAGAACTATGTTTTTGAGCTTCTGCGTTTCTGTGGTAAATAAAGTCCTTTCTTCATTCTCTTCTTTCGTAATTTCAAGAATTTTTATTAACAGGTAACTTTACTACCAATTTACCTATAATTTCGTGGCACAAAAACTAAAAAGTTGCTACCCAAACTTATTTATAATTTAGCTCACATACAGGTAGCACAAACAGAGAAAACTTGCTACGGGGGCGCAGAATTTGCATATTCCGGACGGCTTAATGGAACCAACAATATTTGCAATGGGTTGGCTCATTGCAATAATCATGATCTCAATTTCAACCCGAATTCTCAATAAAAAGCTCGACAAGCGACAAATACCACTTATGGGAACCCTTGCCGCCGGAATATTTGTCGCACAAATGCTGAACTTCCCTGTTGGTGGAGGCACTACCGGACATCTTGTCGGTGCTGCACTCGCCGCCATATTTCTCGGACCTTTTGCAGGAATGACCGTTTTGACTGTTATACTCATTATCCAGTGCCTGATGTTTGGTGATGGCGGAATTACTGCATTGGGGTTAAATATTATTAATATGGCAATAATTGGATGCACTGTAGGTTGGTATGTTTACAAAGCTTTCCCGGAAAAATATCAAACTGCCGGTATCTTTTGCGCATCTTGGCTTGCGATCTTTCTCGGAGCATTAGCATGTGCAACCGAACTTGCAGTTAGCTATTCTATCAGTGGCGGAGTCTATGGTATACCCGCCACAATTGGTCTCCCCGTAATGTTAGGCTATCATGCCGTAATTGGGATCGGCGAGGCGATTATCACAACCGGTGTGATCATATTTGTTAACCAATTATCTCCGGAAATGTTAAAGCTCCCTAAAATCACACTGCGAGGCGTGCAAGAGGAGGTGGGGATGAATGTTTAAAAAAAACCTGATCGTGATCGCGGGAATTATCATTCTATTTGCGATCGGACTGGTGGGATTCTTTATTTTTTCTGCACCTTATGGTGATGGTTTGGAAAATACTATAGAGAATGCAGAGGTCGAAGAAAGCGAACCAGTATATTCTGCCCCGTTCGATTACGGCGATAATTACCCCTTGGCGTTCTCAATGGGATGTTTGGGGTTCGCCATTACACTAGGTAGTATTTACATCGTCTCGTGGCTTCTGAGGAAAAAAGATGCGTCACAGCACAGTTGACCAACATGCAAAGGCTTCAAGCTTTCATACGTTTGACCCGCGTGCGAAGATCATTGCGATTATTATATTTGTTGTCTTTGTAGCGCTATTGAGAGAGATATATACATTGGTGCTCGGCTTTATTTTCGTTATTTCAGCTCTTGGAATTTCTAAGATCCCGGTTCGTCACTTAATAAAACGATATATTCTGGCATTACCCTTCATAATATTCGCATCCCTTGCGATCTATTTTTCGAATACCCAGTGGGCATCGATCTCTATGTTCTTCAGAATTTCAACCTGTGTCCTTGCACTTATTTTACTATCAAGTACAACCCCCTTTTTCGACCTTTTGAAAGGGCTGCAGAACTTGAAAGTTCCGAACATAATCATCATTTTATTAATGTTTACTTACCGCTATTTTTTTGTTTATGTCGAAGAGCTGCACAGGATGCGTCAGGCACGTAAAGCGCGAGGTTTTAAAGGCGGTCGGCATTTATTAGACCGCCGAGGTATGAAGATAATTTCGTTCACGGCCGGGATGTTATTGATACGTGCCTATCAAAGAGGTGTGCGGATCTATGATGCATTGCTAGTAAGAGGGTTTGATGGTACGATCAAGACCTTAAGACCTTTGAAATTTAAAACCTTAGATCTTGCATTTTGCGGAGTATTTATTTCAATTTCATTGCTGTTATTCTACTACGATTGGATCGTGATATTGTGAAAGCTATAGCACTTAAGAGCTTATCATATGCTTATGAAGACGGGACTGTTGCATTGAAAAATATTGATCTGACAATTAATGAAGGCGATAAACTTGCGGTTCTCGGACCTAACGGCGCCGGTAAATCCACATTGTTAAAGATCATCGCCGGCCTTATTTTTCCATTTAAAGGTAAGGTCAATTTATTTGGAAAGGATCTGACGAAAAAGAATCAAGATCAACTTCGGGCGGGCATTGGGATGCTGTTCCAAGATCCGGATGACCAGATCTTCATGCCGCAGGTCTGGGACGATGTGGCTTTTGGACCGATAAATTGTGGTTTGAGCGAATCCGACGTAAATAAGCGTGTGAGTATGGCGTTGGAACAAACAGGGCTGATCGGGTTTGAAGATCGAACACCTCATCATTTAAGTTACGGTGAGAAAAAACGCGTGGCAATTGCAGGTATTATTGCAATGAGACCGAAGGTATTGCTGTTGGATGAATTCACGGCGAATCTTGATCCTAAAGCTCGAGAGGAAATAATGAAAGTAATTAAAAGTCTAAATACAACTCTGATTATCGCAACACATGATATGAATAGTGCTTTGCAATTGGCAGACAAGGCCGTTGTGATCAACACCGAAAAGTTAGCTTACGGGAAAATGCGAGAAATATTTTCAAATGAAGAGTTATTGAACCAAGCGCATTTGGACGTTCCTGAAATTGCGAAACTTTTTATTGAATTAAATAAAAAGGGATACAATTTTGATCAATTACCATTAAATATAGATGAAGCTGTGCGAAATTTTAGTATGTTGGACTAAATGGAAATAATTCGGTGCGTAAGATAAGGCGCTATTATGTAAGTTCGTAGGATAATAATGCCAATAGTTTAATGCGTGGGATATTAACGCCTATGGTATAGTTCGTGGGATATGGTGCCATTATGTTTGTGTGTTCTAATTGTAAATTGACAAATAAAACATACTATCAAGTTATCAAAGTAATAGAACAAACCAACTTGTAGACAAACATATCCCACGAACCATCATTAAGTCAATATTATCCCACACACTAATGAATAAAAAAATTGTCCCACGCATCAATAATAAGACAAACATTTCCCACATACCAATGTTAAGACAAACTTATCCAACGAACTGATGCACAGACAAATATCTCCTACGCACACAATTAAAAATAAAGTGGTCCAACAACTTAAATCGAGCTCTTCGTGATCACCAATTCTCCGTGCTCCACACCTTTGATCGCCCGGATATTATCCGCTAATTTCCGCACGTTCTTCGCTGAGCCGTGCACAACGAGCACTTCAATACATTTATGTTCGTCGACATGGATATGCATAGTCGAAGAAATTTCGGTGTGGTGATGGTGTTGTAGATGTAATAACCGGTTTGTAACATCACCTACATCGTGATCGTAGATTATTGTGAGCGTACCAATGACCTTGCCTTTATCAGCTTCAACCACTGCCTCGAGCAGCGATTTCCGTACCAGATCTCGGATCGCCTCCGAGCGGTTGGTGTAACCCTTGTTTTTGATCAATTTATCGAATTTAACGAGTAGTTCAGGTTCGAACGAAACTCCGACGCGTTCCACGCCCATAGTAGCACCTCTCAGGGTGATTGTGCTACTGGTATAAAATTGTTGTTCAGATTGGGTATTGTTTAGTTAACATTCATTCCTCCTTTAAAATTTCATCAACTGTTTTTAATTCTATTGTCAACCCGTTTTCGAGGTGTACTCTATGAGCTTCGTTATATGCACCACTCGTAAAACTAAAAGCTACAATGATGCCTTTCTTTTCTCGTTTCGAACCTGCAAAATAACGCCTTACTGCGGTCTCGAAGTTGTCTACTACATTTCTTCCAACTCTGTGAGATTGTTTGACTTGTATCGGGGTTAATTCAAATGTAAGACCATCTATTCCCATATCGTTGACTTTTTTTTCTGGTATCCTGCCGCCGAAGTAACATACAACCCAATTTTGGAACTCTTGCCAATCGATTTTCTTAAGGTCTTTTTTACTTGTTGGCATACCGATCACTTTTGGAGACGCACCAAGGGTTCTCAGCCTTTTGGCCATCAAACCGCACGCTGTTGACGATACATCAATCCCGATCCATTTACGGTTTAATTTTTGGGCAACTGCAATTGCCGTTCCACAACCACAGAATGGATCTAAAACAAGGTCGCCTTTGTTACTGCTCGCTTTAATGATGCGTTCTAATAATCCTTCTGGTTTCTGCGTTGGGTATCCCTGTCTTTCTCTGGAGTGACTTTGTACGGGTTTTATATCTGTCCACATATCTTGTAAAGGAACGCCTTCCATTTTATCTAAATATCTTTTAAACGATGGCACTTTACCTTTTTTTGGCCAGAACACATATCCATTTTTATCCAATATATCTAACTTTTCTTGGCTCGTTAAGTCGGAACTCATATTCAGTTCTTTAACAACGGTTCTAGGAATCGCCCAATGACGGTTATTTTTGGTAGGGTTGTAACCCCCCCATGGTTTGCCAGAGTGTCCGTGCCGACTGCCCGAACCAGTTAAATCACTTAATCTGAACTTTCTGTCTGTTTTTAAGTCTGTGTAATTATAGTAATTTTTAATGTATTCTTCATCGTAATCCGTAAACTGCTTATTCCAAACATATTCGTTGGATTTTGTATAAAAATATACAACATCATGAAATGCACCATAACGTCATGCAGAGCTATGAGC
>CBDVCJ010000294.1:0-5331 GCA_965372445.1 uncultured Thermoplasmata archaeon
AGTGCCGCCTATTAAGGGTATTGATAAAGTTAAGTATTTGACCAGTCGAGAAGTTTTGAAACTGGAAAAGTTACCAAGCGACATTGTGATATTAGGGGGTGGCTACATAGCCGCGGAATATGGCCATTTCTTATCTGCAATGGGTGCTAAGGTTACGATAGTTGGGCGCAATCCTCAGTTCCTACCACAGGAAGAGCCGGAAATTTCTGCGCTTGCGAAACAAGAGCTAGGTAAACATATGAAGATCTATACCAATCACGAGGTCACCGAAGTGAAGAAGGTCATAGGCGGCAAAAAGAAAGTTATTGCGCGAAATAGGGATACTAATAAATTAGTTGCCTTCACCACAGGCAATATTTTACTAGCATTAGGCAGGGTCTCAAACTCCGACATCCTTCATCCCGAAAAGAGCGGCATCAAAACAAATAAAAACGGTTGGATTTGGGTAAATGAACACCTCGAGACCAGCCAACCCGGAATTTGGGCATTTGGCGATGCTACCGGTAAATATTTATTCAAACATGTGGCAAATTATGAATCAATAGTTGTATACTATAATGCGGTTTTGAAAAAGAATATCAAAGTGGATTACCATGCGGTCCCCCATGCAGTTTTTACTCACCCCGAGATCGCGGGGGTTGGCATGAGAACCCAGGAAGCAGTCCAATTGTTGGGTGCTGAGAATGTGATGGTTGGCCTGCAGAGATATCAGGACACCGCTAAAGGTGAGGCAATGGCGGTGAAAAATTATTTTGTCAAGGTAATTGTTGAGCGCGGTACCGATAGGATTCTCGGGGCACATGTGATCGGTCCACAGGCGTCGGTATTGATCCAAGAGGTAATTACTTTAATGTACACCAAAGATCAGAGTATATCTCCAATCAGGGATGGTATGCACATTCACCCCTCATTGACCGAAGTAGTAGAACGTGCATTCGGGTCATTGACCCCGGTTAGCCATGAGCATTCCCACCACCGTTGAAGAATATTATCCACTATAAAAACTCTATATCAATATATTTATTAAGGAGATATTAGATTCTTAGCCAGTCAGTAACTCTTTTAGGTTTACCAAATAATTGATCATAACTGCATAATAAGAAGTAGCTACTATATAATATTATAAAAATGTCTTACTTCATTATCAACTACGCCATATAACAAGGAGAAAGGTGAAATATGTTGGAAACTCTTTAAATATATAAACCCCAAAGATCTTTACTACGACATTTTTGATGGGCTGTACACAATCATTATCAATATTTAGAAAATTTAATAAACTTCAATCACAATTCAGATTCAATAAATTCCGGGGGGGAAAGAAAATGTTACTCGAAATACCTATAGAATATTCTATCGAAGATCTGCGTGAGCTTGCTGAGAGGAAAGGTATCGATATTAATCATAAATCCAGAGGCAACCTTATACGAGAGCTTTTAAATAAGGAAGAAGATGTATTGCCTTTGCTTCGGTATACCGGGCGTTTCTGTTTGTGTAGGGCGATTATAGAGGGTAAGGTTTAGGAAATCTTTTAAGATTGATATGCAATATCACTCCAGAGATGAGGGGTTAGATTAGGGAACATATCGCAGCAAATATTAGATATAATATAATAGTGAAGTATACGATAGAGGTCATTGTCTTATAGAAAAATAAAAAGAGTAAGTTAATGATAGATTGCTATACCCTATCCTCCATTGTCATTTATATTGTCGATTATCTGTTGAGCAGCGGCAATAAGTGCATCTGCTTCTTCCTCTGTGAGTTTCTTTCCTCTTTGGGCTTCTACATGGTTAATGAATGCTTCAAGCTGGTTTACTGCTGCATTTTCCTGGCCTTTATCCAGTGATTTAATAGAATTATCAAGAATGGAATTCAGGCTGTTCTCTGTTCCGCTCTCGAGCTCCATCTCCTCTATTATTTCTTCGATTACCTCTGTTGCCTGCTGCGGACTTTTCACCAGGACATCCATGGAGACACTATCTGTACCGCCATCGTCGTCAGTCACAGTTAGAGTAACTGTATACTCTCCTGGTTCAGTGTATGAATGTGTGGGTGTTAAGGTCCCCGTAATTATCGTACTATCATCAAAATCCCATTCGATTGTGTGTGTATCTAATATGCCTGGATCTGTGTAACTTCCATAGAACTCAAGAATATCAGTTGGTAATATAAATTCGCTAAATGGTTGTATCATATCATCAATGGAAACTGTAGGTGCGACATTGTTCACCGTTACCGTGGTGCCGGCGGTATCTACACCATTATCGTCATCGTTAACAGTTGCGCCAAGGGCGTAGGTATCAGATGAGGTTCCTGTCGGGTTGTCATCCAGGTACTGGTGCGTCTCACTGAAAGAGGTTGTACCTGCACCGTAGCTGAAGGTCTCAGGTGCGCCCTCGCCCCAGTCAATGACCACAGTAAAGGTGTCTTCGGTTCCAGGATCAGTTATGGTACCACTGACTGTACCAATATCATCCTCATCAATAGTATCTCCAGATGCGGTGACCGTTGGCGCCACATTGTTCACCGTTACAGTAGCTGTATCTGTATCTGACTCACCACCATCATAGACTTCAACTGCTACTTCGCCAGAATAATCATCATTCCATGTATGCGTGGCGGTTGGCTCCGGAGAATACTCCGTATCCCATTCACCATCGTTGTCGAAATCCCAGCGATATTGTAGTTCGTCCTCGTCGGGGTCGGTAGAGCCTGAGGTATCAAGGGTAATCTCCGTGCCCTCATTAGCCTCGTAAGGGCCGCCTGCATCAGCTACTGGGGGTTGGTTCATCGCACCCGATGGAACAAATGATGGATAAAATGGATCGAACGGTAAGTAGTTTTCTAATGTACCATCATTGGCATTTACCGTGGCGTCGTATGCAGTCAGCGAATTAAATCGTTCATCAAAATGCCACAAGCCAACTAAATTCGCTTCGTTGCCAAGTAATGGTTTACATATGTTTGCCTGAATCTCAGTCGTCATGCGTGCGTCTGTCCAGATACGCACTTCGTCTATCTGCCCTTTAAAATGCTGTGATTCTGTAGAACCATCCCATTCCTGGCCGATACTGAACTTCGCACTCTTTGATGGCCTTATTGATGTGAAAAAAATTCCCCGTTGGGCACCATTTATCCACAAAGTAGTCTGATCGCTCTCACTTATCGTCACTGCCACATGATACCAATGGCCTGGAACAGATTGTATAGGGCTATATTTATAACCAGTATTATCATCATAATAACAAAATTTTTGAGGTCCACCATCGTACATTAACAGGTTAAAATTGCCGCCAGAATATGTATTAAATGCAAGAATGGAATTTCTACCCTGGGTTTCGGGATAAACCCATGCTTCAAATGTAATGGCGTCGCCACTGAGGTCTTCACAAACGGTATCTGCGTCAACATAATCGTTAATTCCATCCAAGATCAAAGCATTACCCTGTTTCACCACAGGTACCACTGCATCTATATAGCTTTCATCATAATGTCTATAAAATTTGTCTACAGCTTCCTCGGTATCCCCTGACTTGATCTGGTAATAATAAGTTTGATCGTTGTTAACATTGGTATCAGTGTAAAAAACATCCGAATCCTTGTAAGTGTAAGTATTAGCAGGTTGAAATGTATACGAGTCAAGATAGCTCCATAAAGACGAACTACTACGCCTATAGACACTGTATTGATGAGGTCGGTAAGAATGTGTAGCATCAATATCGCCTATTATACCGTACTCATTAGGATCCTTTCCTGATAAGTCCGCAGGCTGCCAGTGAAGTTCAACTTTTCCATCTGATGCCCATGCCGTTAGTTCAGATACATGATATTTCCATGGGTACAATAAATCGTTATCACGAGTTTTCGGTGCTCCACCCGCTCGAACGATCTCAAAATCCGTTTGAGCCCAAAATTCCGTTCTACCATCTTCAACGTTGACCATATATAACATCATATCCGCCAGTTTTCGATTGCGGTCACCAGCATTATCTGTTAAATGCAAGTCTATTAATCCAGAATTGTCATGTGCAAGATATCCCATCCGCATCAAATCATATATTGAATCATGAACGCAAGAACAACGAAGATAGAATTCTCGATTATTGAAAAAGTTCCAATTATTCCAGGGAGTCGAAGCGCCATCCCACCTGTAACCTTTTTTTATTGTCAATACCCCGCCTTCATCCAAGCGAATAAAGTCCCAATCACAAGGTGGTAAGCTTGCCGCCCAATAACGAAAAAACTCTGCTTGGCCTTGGCGCAAAGCGGGTAATTTTGTTGAATCATCGAAGTACTCAGGTAAGCTTATAGTGTAATCTTTCGTAATTTCATAATAAATATATGTAGTAAAAGTTATTCCTAACCATACCTTCTCATATTCTGGACCATCTTTATACATAAAAGTGGTATCATCAGTATATTGCCTGCCAAAATCGGTTTTTAAATGATAAAAACTTTGTTTAGATGTCTCCATCTTTTTAACTATTGAGTCTTTATAAGCTATTACATACCACCAACCAGAACCATAAGGAAAATCGGTCCATGTATATTGAGTGGCAGGCGAATATCGAATTTTTGTACCCGCGCTTGTATATAATTCAAATCTTGTTTGAGTAAAACTGCTTTTACGAAGATGCCAGTCGAAGGTCACATCTTTCCCTTCAACAACCTCATTCACTGGGCTATCAGCCTTAATATTGTAATCTTTAGCCGCAACATTTGACGGCAGACCTGCGAATACCATAAAAACTAACAAAAAAACTATACAATATACTATTCCTTTTCTCATTTATTTACCCCCAATTTTTATCTTTACAAATATCCCTTATAATGAAATGTGTTATCATGGCTCGGTTAAAATACACTAATCTCATAATATGGAGTTAGTTCGTTTTATTTCATCTAGCCCTTGGTTAACCTCCCATTATGATTCAGGTACCTTCCCCATACCTAATTCGTTGTTAAAGGGACAAAGGGGATATCTAATCGTATTGATATATATGTATCGGTTTCCCACCATTTATCTTTTCTCATATTTTAATTTAATCTTAAGGATTTAAATAACAGTATTTTTTAAAAGTAAAAATTTATCGATATCATCTAATTTTTTATATATGACATATAAGGGAAATTAAAATTACCAATCAGGCAATTAACTTCAGTGTTTGAGTTATATATTATTACTTGATTAGAATCAAAGCATTAAAAAATTGATATGAAAATATTCAAACACTATGGTCGAACAAAGATTCATGTAAAAGTAGTAGTTCAATGAGAAGTATGACATTAATTATTTTAATCAGTATTTTAAATGATTTCATGCTATGT
>CBDVCJ010000295.1:0-5324 GCA_965372445.1 uncultured Thermoplasmata archaeon
CTTCTTGCTTCTAATTTCTTCCCATTTACCACAAGCGATGCGTCCTCAGACCACATCCTTATCTTACCATGTTAATGACTATCTTTCACAAAATTTGGAGAAGAGCCATACAATTTTAACAACAAGGTGCTTGGGGTGTCCCATCTTTTTTGTTTGAGTGTGCTATAGTATAACAATGTAGTTTGTTTTATTTATATTTTTGGTCGTTTTAACAATTTTTAATGAATAGGCAATATAACCTTTGCACACCATGTATTATGGAGCACGGTAGCATACGATAATAATTCTAATGGCAACTTCGAGATTGTGGAGAGTGTACTGTTCGGCCACAAAGGCATCAACGGCACCCTGAACGGTTCTAAGATCGATTGGGAGACCGAGCATGTATTATTGTTCTATAATAAATTGACAGATACGAACGATGACGGTACCTGGGATGACCATAAATTTATTGCAGCAAATATCTAAACTTCACTCTTTCTTTTTTTATTTTTTTATTTTTTTTTCAAAGTTTGAAAAAAGGTGGGGTTTAAAATTTTATTTGATCACTTAAAAGAAGTACCCAGGGGCAATAAGTGAAATATAATAAAAAGCCAGGATCGCAAGTGAGGCTACAACGGAAATAATATAGATACCTTTGTCCCACCGCCATACTTTTGAACCATCTAATGGATTAATTGGTAGTAAATTGAAGAACCCTAGAAATGCGATAATAAATCCGCTTAATATTATATAATACCATAATATTGGATTACCTTGCGAAATAAAGGTCATTGGAAGCAAAATACCTGCGATTGTCATATTTGTGACTGGGCCCGCAAGGCTAATGATACCGCCTTGGCGACTTGTTATACGGCCAGAATGGTAGGTCACGCCAGGCGCGGCCCACACGAACCCGATCACTGCCGAGATGAACAGCGCCATCATTAGTCCCCGTTGGTCATAGCGAAATTCCGACCAGCACCCGTAGTGTTGAGCTGTGAATTTGTGCGCCATTTCGTGCAGGACAAAGCCAAGCCCAACAGCGATTAATGATACTGGCAGCATAAAGATAAATAATCCAAGATAAAATCCGCCGAATAAAATTCCGCCAAACCCAGTAGAGAGCACGATCGAGAAGCACAAAACCAGCACGATATAAGCAACACCAAGATGTTTAAGCTCGGTTTGACTGAAACTGAATTTATCGCTCGGCCCTGAATGTGATATTGAACCACTCGGCTCGGCAAAGGAAGGGCTGCGCGTGACATAGACCTTTCGAACTTCGTAATCATCATCGTACATATTGATCACATTTAACCTTTTATGCTACTTTATTAAATTCCAATACTACCAATATTCAAATAATCCAATAAAATCCTAATTCCCAATTTCTAACTTAGGAGTAAGGATTCGGGGGTCAGGTTGGGAACAGGGTCTTTGGGCATTCAGTTCCCTGACCCCTACTTTGGAAAAGCCGAAGGGTTTTACAATCGAAAACCATAACAATGATTTTGGCGGTAATTTACGATGTAAATTACCTTGCATTGAAAATCCCCTTCGGGCATTTTCAAAGCCGAGGCAACTTGACGAAGTAAGTTGCCGCTGACAATAGGCAACCAAACCTAAATCCTGACTCCTGACCCCTAATATTGGGATTTGGTCATTGGGAGTTTATTGGTAGTATTGGTAGTATTTGGATTTGGGATTTTTAATATCAATTATATATCATAATTATGCAAGTCCAATATTTACAATTATCGGTAATGCAATGAAGGTTCCGATCGAGCTGCCTAGATTGGCTAAAGCTGCGACCATCAAGACCCTTATAGCTGGGTTATTGAAGAACTCTTTTAGTTCCTCAATGGTGCTCAACGCCTTTAAGTCTTTTACTGTAGGGGTACTGATTATTGCCTGGACATACCCGGCCACCCATCCCGCACCGATCATAGGGTTAAGCGAGGTGAACGGCGCGGCGACGAAGGCGGTGCCGATCGTCACGGGATGGCCTTTCGCGATAATTGTACCTATGGCGGAACATATACCATTAATTAAGAACCACCATAACATAATGTCAATAAATTTTTGATATTCTCCGGTATAAAGTATCCAAATAAGTATTCCAATAAATAATAGCGGTATAAGGAGCCCGATCAATTTTAGCTTGCTTATACGTTTCTTCGGCAACTCATCTAATGTTTCTAGAGGCGGGATCGTTTCGGGATGTTCTATATTTTCACGTAGACCTTTTACATGGCCGGCCCCAACAACGGCAAGTACGCGGCTGCGTGTGCGCTTGGCGGGGCGATGCGCTTCGGCGAGCTGGGGTTTCGGATGTTTTAACGTTCTTAATTTGCGTAGCTTCGGAGGCTTCGCGGTTTCATCAAGAATCTTTTGGGCAATGTATTCGTTGCGCTCGTCAATTAATGCATTGGCGGCATTAGGTACGAACGATTTCAATTCCTCCATCAACATCGAGATTACATCTTCGTCCATGAGCTTGTCCAGGTCGAGTTTCTCGCCTTTCTCTTTAAGTTTGAGCGTTTCGGGCTCGGTGCCGGTTTTGCCTTTACTTTCCAATTTGAGCTCCAGTTCCTCATCTTCCATTAACCGATCATAGCCTACTAAAGCCTTGATGGAATACCAGAACAGCCGCAGTTTCTCGCGGAACGTCATGCTCCTCCAAGCTCTTTTGAAAGTAACTGTGATGTCGCGGTCCACAAGCGCGACTTCGACACCATACTTTTTGGCTTCCTTGATCGCCGCCACCATTTCCGCACCGGGCTCGACGCCGTATTCCGAACCGAGCCTGCGCTGGAACATTGCCAGAAATATCTGGGCAAGCATCAGGAAGCCTTTACCTTGTTTGAGTACTTCGAGTATCGAGGTCTCCTCCCACTTGCGTTTCTTGGTCAAAACATTATAACGGTTCTTATCGAGCTCTACCGCCACGATATCAGGCCGATATTTTCGGATCGCTTCACGGACCTCGGCAACACTTTTTTCGGAGATGTGGGCGGTGCCTACCAAAATTATATTGTCATTTACTACGACTTGCATTGAACTGCTCCTTTGGATTTTGCGCTATCACCGAATTATGTACTCAAAACAAACACATATTCTGGGCTGGCACTTATAGTTTTTAATATTATAAATATTATTGTATAATTGGGAGCAACGGGAGCAACGGGAGCAACGGGAGCAACGGGAGCAACGGGAGCAACGGGAGTATCGAAAATGTGGAATTCTGTTCGTGCTCCCCCGCTCCCGCGCTCCCGATGTTCCCGATATAAATTATTAGTTATCACCCACCACTCAATACCCTATAAAAATTGCCAAATAAAGGAAACTATATAAAACAAAAGCTCTATTAGCGGTTTTCGCAATAAAATCCAAAGCCAAATAGGAGGAGTAAATATCGCAATAAAAGCATTCAGGGTTCAAGGTACATTTCTAATGGGTAAAAAAAACCAGCCCTTCACGAAAGAGGTTGTATGCGCGGCACAGCCAGAAGTACCGGGCAAGATTTTTTCGGAGTTGGGTAGCAAACACAGGGTGAAGCGCAGAAAGATCAAGATCGATAATATCGAGGAGTTGAAGATTGCTGATATCCAAGATCCAATAATAAAGCAATTAATAAAAAGGAGTAAGTAAAATGTCAGAAGAAGAGCCGGAAATGAACGAGAATATGAAGTTCCAGCAATCATTAGCTTATTTGGAATCGATAAAATCTCAGCTTGAAGCCTTGGGCCAGCAGCAGGAGATACTCAAAATGGCAGAGTTGGAACATACACAGGCTAGCGAAACCTTAACCAAATATCAGGATCTAGAAGAAGGCAAAGAATTATTGGTGCCTATAGGTGCAGATTCGATGGTGTTTGCGAGCGTTGCAGATAAGTCGAAAGTTATCATAAGTATCGGCGCGAAATACGCGGTCGAACAGAGCATTGAAGATTCCATAATAACGCTAGGTAAGAGAATTGACCGGCTCAGTGAGAATCGCATGAAAATAGATAAGTCGACAGAGGGTTTACGGCAGCAAGCCGAGATCTTGACCATGGAGCTGCAGGGGATGTATCAGAAATTACAGCAACCGGATCAAGAATAGATTTCGGTCACAAAGCGTATTTTAACAGGTGGAACCCAGAGGTTATGTGATGTTTAAAAATTTAAAGGATAGATTGAAGAAGCTCCAGAAAAAAGCGGCCAAGAACCTTAAAACAATTGATAAAGACCAACCCACAAAACCTGCAAAGGTTAAGAAAGGTAAGGCTGCTAAAGTTCCTAAGAAATCCATAGTTCGCAAAAGAGGCGCACGCAAGGGCATCAAACCCGAACTTCACAGGGATGAATGGGTGGAGGTCGAGAAAAAGCCGTTATTGGAAGATGCCGAAGGCGGTTTTTTAGCCAAGAAGATCACAGATAAGAAATTAGAGGATATAATATGGGAGCTGGAACTGGCGCTTTTGGAATCTGATGTCGCGGTACCGGTAGTAGATGAGATCAAAGTATTTGTGAAAAAGGAGTTGTCAGGTAAAAAGATCAAACGTAAATTGGATCTGGGTGATGTGGTAGAACTTGCCTTAAAGAACGCGATCTCGAATGTTCTTATCACAAAACAGGTTAATTTTGATAAATTTATAAATGACCACAAAAAACCGGTAATATTAATGTTTGTGGGGGTTAATGGCACTGGTAAGACCACCGCGATCGCAAAAATTGTTCATCGTCTTAAAAAACATAGTAAATCATCGGTGATCGCAGCGAGCGATACTTTCAGGGCTGGTGCGATCGAGCAGTTGGAACGTCATGCGAGCCGTTTGGGTGTGAAATTGATCAAGCACCAAGCCGGCAGCGACCCTGCGGCGATTGCGTATGATACCGTTGAACATGCCAAAGCCCGTAAAAAGGATGTGGTGTTAATTGATACTGCTGGCAGGATGCAGACCAATGTGAACTTGATGGACGAGATGAAGAAGATCAAACGTGTGGCAAACCCGGACATGATAATTTTTGTGGGTGATTCCCTAGCGGGAAATGACGCGGTAGAGCAAGCCATAAAATTCAACGAGGCCGTGGGGATCGATGCGGCGATACTCACGAAGATCGATGCGGATGCCAAAGGTGGCGCAGCGCTGTCGATCGCGCATGCGGTGGGCAAGCCGATCCTTTTTGTTGGTACTGGTCAGGGGTACGAAGATATGGTACCTTTTGATCCGGAATGGATGGTCGAACGGCTGTTTGAATAGACGGTTTTTTAGGCACAAAGGCACAGAGGCACTGAGTTTTTTAATATTTAATTGAACATTAGTTTACCAAAATAATGTATTTTTATGTTTATAACA
>CBDVCJ010000296.1:0-5265 GCA_965372445.1 uncultured Thermoplasmata archaeon
ATCTTCTATCCTCTAACTTCCTTTTAAATAACTTGCCATCTGTAATCTCGAATCCTTATAAGTCAGTAAAAATTGCCCTGACAGCTAATACCTAACTCCTATATAAATTGGGATTTTGTTATTGGGATTTTATTGGTAGTATTGGTAGAATTTGGATTTGGGATTTATCACGCGCTCAACCCAACCAATTTTTAATCATTAAAAAAAAGGTGGTTCGGCAAAGTACTGTGTGCCGCAGGTTACGCACTGACTATAGTAAATCATTTAATCAATACATGGCCTTGGCGACGCTGCGACAATACCACACCCTGCCAAACCGTAATGGCATATACTTATAGGATAAATAGTTTGTTGATTTAAAAACCGAAGGTAGTTTTTAGTTGGGTGCTCTTGTCACGACTTTTATCATCAAAACAAAAACAAAATATTTAACGGTTAGAAAAAGAGTTCATTCCCCAACAATTCCCTTGATCTGCTCACGAATTTTCTGATAGATCATACTCAGGTCATCATGGGCTAGCATGTGTTGAGCATTCATATCACGAATTCTGCCGGTGGTCAGAATTGAAGCAATATAATCCCAATGGTTTTGTACATTTAAGGTCTCCCCGATCTGCATCCAGGTCTCAACTATATCACGGATCTTCTCAACCTTCGGGCTGACCTCAATATACGCAGCCGTAACAAAGGCCGCAGAGAGCTCTTTCTGGCCGATTTGATTGGCAGTGGCATGTTGGCCGAGCTCGCTTCTTATACTAATAAAAATATCATTGATAACCTGGTAACCCTTAATATTGATCTTCAATTCCATAATTCTACCAATTGAAAGTATACCCGCGATAAGATCGAGTTCGTCATTAAGTGGAAGTTTTTCAGTTACAATTGTCCAGAGGTTGACAATTTCGCGGATGTGCTCAACCTCCTCGGTACGAGATATGCTCGCGGCGGTAATGAACGCCGAGACCAACTCTCTTTGAAAATCGGCACGGGTTATTGTCCGGCCTGAAAGGTTCTTATTTATATCTGAAATGATCGTATTTACAATATCTGGGTCCTTAATTTCATAACGATAATCCATTATTCTTCCCGTGGCAAGTATTGCAGATATATAATCCATATCATCTTGTAGGGTTATATTATTACGAATATTATCCCACAGCGATACTATTGACGATGTTGATTCTACCTCGTAGGAATGAGATATAAATGTAGTGGTCAAAAACGCTGAGACCTCATCGGGATTACCTGTATCGATAATTTGTACCATTTTTTTCCTCTCCTCTCAATAAACTATTACCAATAAATACATTTAATATATAAATTTGTTTGGTTGAATTTGAGCAAAATCCGCTAATTTTTAGCAAAATTTATTGGAAAAAGCGATTTATGGCAAAAATGTAGATTAATTACCACAAGCGGATTGGAGATTCCTTTAAGAAAGGCGATAGGCGACAGGCAAAAGTTAGTTCTGCCATTCGTCTCTCGCCTTTCGCCTCTTACCTTTCGCCTTTCCAATTGAAGACTTAATCTCCAATCCCATTCCAATAACAAATCTTACCGCATACTACCCCAGAACGTCGATGTCTTAAAATAGCCACATTGCCATTCCCCCAAGCAATGACGCTCAGCATCTCAGCGCAATACGAAGCCGTCAAGGACCTGATCTCCGAGCAAGATTTCCAGGATAGGATAGAAAATAACTATGACGAGTACAGTGAATTGATAACCAAGAAAGTACTAGCGTATTTGATCGCCTGCGAACTTGGAAGGAATATATATCATTCATCAACAATTTCCAAATTAACGCCGGACCATGAAAGTACTATCTTGGGTGTTATAAGCTCACAAGAGCCAAAGTTTTTTGATAAAAAGAGTAAAGATGGCGGTCAGGTTGTAAGCTTGAATATTTCCGATCCATCAGGTGAATGCAGACTTGTATTATGGGATTACAATCATATAGAATTAGTTAAAAATGGCACAATACAAAAAGGCACAAAATTAAAGATCGTCAATGGCAAAGTCAAAAGCTCAGAATATGGGTTGGAATTGCATGTTACCCGTAAAAACCAATTGATCGTCGCGCCTGTAGAGCTTGGCGACCATTCCTTAAATCTATCCTCAGGTGGCGATGGGCCATTGAGCTTCAATAATTTAGATGAATTAGAGTCCAACCAGTCAGTGAACACGACCGGTATGATAACGCGCAAAACCGCGATCCGTACATTTACACGCAAGAACAATAGTGAGGGTAAAGTTGCCAATCTTGACCTATATGACGGCACCGATACGATGCGGGTAACACTCTGGGACGCCAAAACCGATTATACCAACGAATTTGAGGTTGGCGACCACATCGAGATAATAAATGGCTACACAAAACTTAGGAATGGAACTCTTGAGATCTATGCTAATTATCGCACAAAAATAAGAAAAAAGCAGTAATTTTTTTATTATTGAAGTTTTCAGTTTGTGGTTTTTGGTTTGTAGTTACCCCCGATTATGAGTCCAACTGCAAACTCCAAACTGCACACTACAAACTTAGGTGAAAATTATTAGCAACCAGCAGGCCGGCCGACAGAAAGAACTATGTCTCACCTTTAAAATAACACGCACTCTCACGCCCAATGGCCTCAATGTATACAAATCCGGCATCTGCAAGAATTTTAATGTGATAGTTCACAACTTTTCGGGCCACGCCAAGATTTCTTGCAATTTTGATCTGTGAAATACCTGGGTTGTGCTTGACCTTTTCAAGAATTTTTGTTTGGATCTCACTTAGTATCAATTTGGAGTCCGGTTGAACGCCATAAGAATAGAACCGGCGATACATACCGTCCTGGAGTGATTTGATATAGGACTGCTGCTCGAGCATGTTAAGGTGATGTGTCAAGGTTCCCATTTGAAGGTTCAGGTCATTCATGATCTTGCGGTAATGCGTGCCTGGATTACTTTGGATATAGGTATATAACTGCTGGCGGATGCGGTGCTCCAACAGTTGCTCGCGTTTAAGTTTGGTATAGAAAAATATTATGATCATTAAGATTACTATGGCCGCTACTATCAATACCAAAGAAAAAATGCATATTGAAGAATCTTCTGCATCGGCGGCTGATTCTTTTTTATCTCCTTCTCCTGGCGATTCTGGGTCCTGTGGGTCGGTGTCTCGTTCAAACTCACCTAAATTTGAAATTCCATCGAAATCCGGGTCACCGCTAGCACCCATTGTGGGATCGATCGTTCCATCGTCGGTTGGGTCTAGGTTATTTATAACCTCCCACCCATCCGGCAGATCGTCACCATCAGTATCCGGATCATTCGGGTCGGTATCGTTTTCATACTCTTGAACATTGGTCAATCCATCAATATCAGGGTCTTCATTGGCATCGGTAGCATTATCAGGCTCTAAACCATGAGCTTGTTCCCAATCGTCAGGCATGCCATCTGAATCGGTATCTTGCTGGGCTGTCGCTACCGTCGTAAATAATATCAAAAATAATAGCAGAGTTAATAGAATGTTTCTAAAGGTACTCGTATTCGTTTTGGACATCATATTAAAGCTCCATATATTTACTAAATATTCAAGTTATGGTTTTTAATACTGAATTGATATGAATGTCCTGAACCAAATTAGTTGTGAGTTGTGAGGACGGAATTGCTACGCAATTCCTGGAGTTGTGAGTGTACTAATCGTCTAAGGGCGTGTGTGGTAATTGTTACTCACATCTCCAGTGAGCTGTGACCCGCCATCACCTTTGGTGAGGGCGCCGTCATAGACCGAAGGTCTATGACTGAACAAAGCGTTCTCACAACTCCCAACTATGTAGGCTCCTGACTTATTTATCATTGCTCATTACCAATTCTATTCTCAGCCACATTTTGTGATGCGAACTGACTATAATCTGCCCCACATCTTTGACATTGTAAATTCTGTAATGATCCGCCGCATCTGAGACAGATCCTGGGGCCTGCCTGGGTATTCGGTAATACTGGCTTTTGGGCGGGATGCAATGTTTCCACATCTGAGTTCGATAGCTCCTGATTTTTCTTTTTTGCAGAGGCCTTCGCAATAATTATTATTATTATTATGACAATAATAACAACTATTAATACGAAACAAATTGAAAGACTATTGTCATAGCTATCCTCAGCGTCACTAGATCCACTGCCTTTTTTGGCTTCTGCGGGTTCGGTGCCGGCCATATATTCTCCGAGATTACTTATTCCGTCACCGTCAGCATCTTTTTCTGCATCTTCGGAGTTCGAAGGATCAAGCCCATAATATCGCTCCCAAGCATCCGGCATCCCGTCATAATCGGTATCGTTGCGGGTGCCGATGACCTCGGTCGTGCGAAACTCCTGGGAGGTGCCGACCTGGGTATTGACCATGAACGAGCCAGTACCTTTCAGGATGATCCTGCCGTCTTCCCATATCATCAGAAACACTTCGTGGCGAACGCCCTTAGGCACTTCCACCAAAAATTCGGATTCCGAGGTTTTGTTCACTCTAATATTGCCGACCATTTTATCTACTTTATCCGAGGCCAAATTCATGGAATCGTCTAACGGTAAGGCTGTGATCCTTACATCTCTTGCATCACCAGTACCATCGTTTGTAATATAAGAATAAACCCTAACGATCACTACTTCTTCGATCTCATTACCAGTTTGACGCGTTGCTTCACCAGCTTTCTGAAAAAATACATTCTCGATGTTCAAATGCGGATCTGTTATTCTCTTCGGGGGCGTTGTTTTTACAGGCTCTTCGGGCAATAACAATATTACCATGGTACCTACACTGATTATCAATAACACTGTTATTGCAATTTGCATCCAATACATTGCTTTATTTTTTTTCGCTTTTCGTTGTCGCTTTTTCTTCTTCATCTATTCCACCTCTTGTTATATTACTGAGGAGGAATTATTGAATATACTATAAAAGTAAACATTGGAACACTTTTGACACAATTATATACGTATTTTGGAACAGTAAAGAAGATTTTAAAAGTTCGAAGATTCTGAAAATGATATTCACGTAGTTTATTGAATTATCTCTCCAGATGTAAAAAAGATCATTTCACGAACTCGACATTTTTTAATCCTTTAAAATCTTCATCACCAGTTAGTAGTTTTACCTTCAATTTAGTTGCAATTGAATAATTTATACAATCTGCATATGATAATGATTTATTATTGTTGAGCATTTTACTTCTGAAAATTCCGGCATTTTTAATAATTTCCTCATCCATTTCTGCAATATTTAGATAA
>CBDVCJ010000297.1:0-5248 GCA_965372445.1 uncultured Thermoplasmata archaeon
TTTTGTATATTCTGGATTATCTTTATCTTTAATATCTTTTTCATCCTCTAACATCTTTGCTTTTAAAAGTAATTCCCAAGCATTAATAAATAAAAAAGTAAAGCTTTCAATTCTAAATGGTATTGTAATTTTATTTATCATTTCAAGGGACAGAATAAAAGAATCTTGACTTTTATGTAATAGACGCCAAATAGTCTCTTTTTCTTCAGATAATCCTAATGGAGGTGTTCCTGTTTTCAATGAAAGTTTTTCCAAAACTATCTCTAAACCTTTACTGGTGACACAAGATGATCCCTCCGAAACATAATCTTCTGAAACATCAATATCTAATTGAGAACAAATTTCTCTAAAAATATTCAATTTTAATTTTTTGGTTCTTCTCCTTCTTGCCATAATTACTCACCTCCATTATATATGGTGGTCGCCATTCTTTAACATAAATCGTATCTCGATCCTCTACCCTTAATCATTCACCGCGAAGTCCATACCTTGCAAAGATTAATACCATGTTGGGAACTTAAACTTTGCCCCATCTGACCATGTATTGAAACTCTAATTTACTAAGTGAATGTTTAATTAAAGATATATGATAATGTCATACTTCATTATCGAGTACGACAAAAGCCATTGAAAATTCTGAAAATAATTAGAGTCCATTTAAATAGGTAGGTTTGAAAATATATAACTACGACATTAATTGAGATTTCAATCCTCAATGACGGGAAGCACGAGGTGAACCACTGACTCAACCATTATTTTCTTTAATTGTCGGCTCTGTTTTGGGCTTAGGCACCGGCTGTGGCTCAGCGGGTTGCTCCACAGCGGGCTCCTGCGCGTCAACTTGCGATTGCGGTTCTACCTGGGGTACGACTTGAGGTGTAACCTCAGGTGGTGTTTCTGGAGTTAGTGGTTGTTCGGGTGGGACTTGTGAAATCGGTGGCTGCTCGTCGATTGTAGACAGATCTTCTATCTCTCCTTCAGGTATCTCACCGCCTGTACTACTTTCGATCTTTGTCTTTAATTCTTTATACGTTTCAAGATCAACTTCGCCTCGTAGAAATCGCTCTTCTAACAAATCCAATTTCTCTTCCTTGAATATTTCCTCAGGCAGTGTTACAGGTTCTTGGTGCGTTGTTTGCATTGGCGTGGCAGCCAAAGTAGGTGTTGGTGAGGCTCCACCACTCACGGTTGTATCAACTCCGGGCTGTGCTGGCGGTAGTAATTGAGGTGCCACAGTTGGCTGTGCCAACTGCGGTGTAGGGACATGGCTGATCGTAGGGTTAACCGCGGACTTTAATACCGGTGTAACCGTTCGGAGCGCGCCTATTGTAGCAACTCCTGCAGCCCCCAGACGCGGCACCTCTCCCGGTTGCGAAATAATGTCCGGTAGTAGCACCGGTGCCCCATCACTTGGGGCGGCTATACCATCTGTAGTAAGCGTCTCATCTAATTTGCGTTTACGTCTTTGTGCAATTAATGCGATCGCAATTAAAATTAAGATAATTGCAATAAAAAGTACGGTCCAAACAATAAGCTCGACCCAATCTTCTTTTTTTGAGGTGATTTTGGGTTCTTCAATTGTTTTGGGCTCAATTTTTACATTGATCCTATGTGTATCGTTGACGGTTTTGCCACCCCAAAATGAACTGACATGAACCGTGATATTGAAATCACCGGTTTGGGATTCTGGTGGTAATGTGATCAATATTTGCAAGAGCGATGAGTTATCCCGGTCCAATATAATATTGCCAATATTGGTAAATTTCACATGGTCGTTAATTAAACTAGCATCCAATTCAGGAATATATATGTCCCTTACATTACCTTTATTAGTTACAGTAATATTACAATATTGTTGATCATTTTGATTCATTTTTAAGTATTCGATCCCTATAATTTCTACTTTATAATGTGGTACGAAATCCAATTGCACTGTAAACGACCAAATACCGTCCTTGCATATGCCCATTACTTGCTGAGAGATGGGTATTACGGACCAGTAATAGGTAACGCCATCTTCCAGGTCAGACCATGTTAATTTTGTATCGGTGAATTCAGATGCGATAATTTCGTTCACCGCGGGTTCGGTATCGAAATATATAAAATATTCAAGATCATCATAAGACGTATTTCCATTCCAGATAAGTTCAATACTCGTAGAATTTAGTATACTATTATTATATGGTGAAGCTAAAGTAATTGCCGGAGGCGGCATTGGTGGTTCAACATAGATCGCGACTGTAAACATCCAGATCTTATTGGAGTCCCAATAAGCGTCATCAACACCATCATAAGGTATCACGGTCCAATAATAATCGCCGTCCTCACGATCTATACTAAAAGATGTCACGGTCTGGTCGTGCGAGACCCGCGTCTGGGGTGGATCAACATCATCAAGATACACATCGTAAGATTCAATTGCGCTATCCACATCAAATCCAATGGTCCAAGTTAATTTCACGGTCGCAGTTGTTATTATTGAGTTGTTCGTTGGTGATAAAAGCTCGACTGTTGGCAGATCGTTCACTGGGGTGATAATAATTAGAAATGATGTGTTGGTACCTGCAACGCCATCGTTCGCATTGAGTACAATTATCGCCTCGCCAATATAATTTTCAACAATAGGTTTAGCAAAAACCGAGCGATCCGTAATTTCTGCCAATATATTTGACGGATTGTCATTAGAAATAATATAATAAGTGATATTTCCAATGACATCATCACAATCATAAATATAATCATCTAGCTCAACGATCTCAGTGGGGCCAGAATCTTCTTCGATATAAATGTCATCAATAGGCGACCATACCGGCGGATCATTAACTTCAGTTACCGTGACCAGAAACATATTGGAATTCACTGATAGCCCACCCTCATCGGTACATTTTATTCTAAATGTCTCTGAGCCCGACCAATTTATGGTCGGCGTGGTAAAATCTAAGAATAATCCGTCAATACTAGCATTTATATGTGTAGCATCTGATTCGTAGATGATCTCGAACAACAATCTATCATCCGGCGTCCAGACATCATCAAAATAATTACCCAAATTTATCAGATTGTCGGCATCGGTATCTTCCGGGAAGGCCGGATCTGAAGGTATATTTGTAGTCAGTCGGGGCGGGTCGGGTTTCCAAAATAGTGACCAGTTATGGAGCAACGGTGAATTTAAGCTTTCACTTGATAAATTTGCCTGGAGCTTGATCGTGGTATGTTTGAGCGTATCTATTGCGCTAAGATCAATTGACGTGCCGGTCCGTTCAGAAAAACCAGGGATTGGTTGGGTTGTGGTGCTGTTCAGAACTGATACATTAATATAGGCATCACTAGGCTCGGTCTTACCGATCGCCAACCTGTCCCAAACGTTATTCGTGGGGATCGTAATGGGGTTGGAGATTAGTGTGCCGTTTTTGTACATCGCCGAACCTTCAAGTTGATAGATCTTGGGCGCTTTCACACCATCGCTTGTTAAATAAATTCTAATGGTAAAATCGGAATCAATATCAGTGAACGAACCAGTTGTCAGGTCACCCTCAAAAATAGTAAACGGCGAAAGTGCATTATTATCAATGTCAGTTTCATAAGTGGCTTTAATCACATCATCAACCAGCCATTGGACCTTATCGATCTCTGACGCACCTGCCACTAATCCTGAGTAGGTTATTGTTGTTTTCTCGAGGTGTTGATAATCGGGGATGCTCTGAGGCGCGGATTCCCAAATCGCGGAATATTGAAATTTATCGGCGATTAGATCATCATACCACCCATATGAGTCGGGGTTAACCGGCTCAGACCATGCATCCATATTGTCGATCCGCACTGTATTTGCGGAGGTTGTCGGGTTGCGAAAATTCGCGTCATCAACAATAAGAAAATCATTATATGCGCCGCCGTCGATGTATATATCATATTGTTGATTGGTGAAGTCTAAAACCGTTTCGATCTTATACCAAACCTTAAAAGAATAATCATATCCCGTATCAGTCTTTATACCTCCATCGTAATACATTAAATTAAACGCACCATAAAAACTAAACTGTGTTATAACTGTATTTCCATTCTGTCCCATAAGATGTAACGAAGGATTACTGGGGCCATCCGCACGGATATATGTGGAGATCGTTGTGTAGGTTCCAATGTTCTGTTCTGCTCTTAACCTATTTAACCCATTTGTGGCATAAAACCTTACACTTGAACTGCCTGTCACTTGCTGCCCTGTATCGATCTTGGCACTGGCCGTGGTCGACGTCGCCTCTTTTATAATAACCCAGTTCGGGTCATAAACGTCTAAATCCTGTTCATCAATACCTTCAAAATTCTCTGTGAATACCGTGTTATTAGCAACTATATGGAATTCATCTGGGAGTACGGAAGGATTATCAGAATTGGTTTCAATATAATATTTTTTACCGGCATCGAAATCTGCGGTTGTGGTGATCAGAAACAGATCCGTTGAATTTAATTTTACATCATTATCACTAATATTAATGCTCTCTTGAAATTCTATATAGCTGTCATTATCAAAAGAATCGGTCCAGCCATTTCTCTCTGCACCGCGTTTAGCCGTTGAGCAATTACTATTGTTTATAGCCTGGTCTATCAATTCAATACTTTCCACATTATTTTGTAATTTTGGGGGGGTACTGCCTATGATAAAATTATTGCCATTAAACAAAAAACTTATCAATATCCAAAAAATGATCATTAGTATAAATGAACTTTTTAATTTTTTCAAGATCCATCGCCTCCTGTTATATTATCATTTTTTAACTGCAATTCTTCTGAAGTATCACATTTGATACATGATGCACTGCCATCTGGGTTGTTGATCAATATCGAATTACATCTCGGACATTTATTCTGCAGATTTGTAGATTCATCCGAATCTTGGGGCTCGTTATCTAAGTCGGTAGCGGTTGGCTCTTGAACGGGTTCGGTAACCGTTTCAACAATTGCAGGTGGCAGCCGTGGTTGGCCTTGAGACAACTGGACGTCGATCGCAGTTTGATGTTTTTTGTGGAGTTCCAGATAGGTACTCTGGTCTATATCGCCATTCAGAAATCGATCCTCCAGCAATTTTAACTTTTCTTCAATTTGTTTAATCTCCCTGAATTAATATATAGCAATTTATTAAATTCTGATATAATAAAAGGATTGCTATGTATTTATTTTTTATGATTTTTTTGCTCCCCTATTTTTTCCATATTTATATTAAAAGGTAGACATGATAGTGGAACTAACAAAAATA
>CBDVCJ010000298.1:0-5239 GCA_965372445.1 uncultured Thermoplasmata archaeon
TTTTTCCTTTAGTCCTTCTTCTTCAGGGGCTAAAAATAGCTCAATTGCTTCCTTAATATTTTCTTTAGCTTCCTCTATAGTTTTTCCTTGAGATATACATCCGGGTAAAGCGGGAACAGTTACGACAAACCATCCATCCTCACCAGGTTCGATTTTTACTACTACTTTCATATAAAAACCTCATTAATATAATTAATAAATTGTTTTTAAACTATATAATTATTGTTTTTCAACCTGTCCTTCACAATAAAACATGATAGTTTTTTCCTTGATGTTGGATGATTCAGTTCCCTTTTTAGACCGGAGAAGGGCTTATTAGGGTAGGGGATTTTCGACCGCCATTTTTAAAAGTTTAAGAGCGCCAATGAGATCGAATATCTTTTCCTACTATTTATTGTGGGCTGTAGATGTGTTTATCCAAAAATTTAAAGTGTTTAAAATATCTTAGGTTAATCCCAATTGATCCACTTTGGGAGGAGAAACTAGCATGCGCAAAAATGTGGGGATTATTTTTCTTGTTTTATTCATGATGGTTTTCGTTAGTTTCAATTCGTTTTCTATCGGGAATAATGTTCAAGATATTTCGGTAAGGGCACGAGATGATTTTCCCATTACTGAGGTCGAGCCACTTACCAACAACCCCCGCGGCGAGAACGAGCCCGTGGTCTTCACCAACCGTTCGCCAGAGCTCGACATCCCGGGCATCACCGGCGATTCTTTTGCATGGGGTGATTATGATAATGACGGTTATCTGGATTTCATAACGCGCGGTAATGTCACAATGGGCACCAGATTGTTCAAGAACAATGGTCCGCCGACCTACAATTTCACGGATGTTACCAACCAATCCAATATTTCAAAGCGCGGCTACCCGATCTGGGCGGATTATAATAATGACGGGTGGCTGGATTTCTTTGCCGCTGGCGACCCCGATTCGCTCTGGAAGAATAATGGCCCACCAGGCTGGAACTTTACCGACGTCACGCTCTCGGCGGGCGATCTAAACGACGCGCGCCCGACCGAAGCTGCAGGCTGGGGGGATTACGATAGAGATGGCTATGTGGATCTATATGTCAATAGCTGGTATTCGGGTACGACATACTATTATGATATGTTATGGCACAATAACGGCGACGGCACTTTCACGGATGTCAGCAGTTCATCGGGTATAAACACCGTCACTACCCCAGCATACAGAGCGCCACCTTTTGCTGGGATGGCGATGGCTTGGGGGGATTATAATAATGACGGCTGGCTGGATATTTATGTGGGTAAATATCATATTACACCAAATTCACTGTTCCGCAACAACCATGACGGTACTTTTACAGATGTGGCGATGGAGGTGAATGTGACCGGCGACCCGGATATATATCAGGGCTCAGGCCCGTATTATGGCCATACCGCGGGCGTGGGCTGGGCCGATTTTGATAATAACGGGATAATGGACGTTTGGGTCAGTAATCTTGCACATAAGGATAGTGAAGAGTTCGGGGGCTTGGGCCGCGGCTATTTCTGTGACGATGCACAGCTGTTCTATAACAACGGCCCGCCGAGCTGGAACTTCGTTGATATCAGACCTACGACCGGCATCCCGATCATACCGGTAGGGGAGACCGTGGGCAACCAATGGAAAGACGAAGATTATTTCGGTATAACATGGGGCGACTATGATAACGATGGCGATCAGGATATGTGGTTGCCAAATGTCAAGACCTATCATAGTTGGGACTATTCATATCTATGGCGCAACAATCTTGACGGTACCTTCACGGATGTCACACCAACCGCGGGCGCTAGAGTGTGGTCTAATACCGGCGGCGCATGGGGCGATTATAATAACGATGGGTTTTTGGATCTGATCACTGAAGGCACCTATCCATTCGAAGGCAAACGCGAGATCCATTTATTTGAAAGCGGTAAAAATACGAATAATTGGCTGCAGTTACGGTTGAAAGGCACGACCAGTAATACCGCGGCAATTGGCACGCGTGTCAATCTTTCGATGGATGACGGCACCTTCCAGCTGCGCGAGATCGGCGGCGATGCCGGCGGGCACGGTTTCCAGAACTCGTTCATGGTCGAATTCGGGTTGGGGACGAATACCGTAGCTGATAGTATCGAGATCCTCTGGCCGTCCGGCACAGTCCAGCTATTGGAAGATCTAGCGGCCAACCAGGTTCTAAATGTTACCGAGCCAGACCCCGCGCCGGTGATCACCAGTATAAGTGTTTCGGGTAACGATGTTAATGAAGATGACGAGCTCACTTTTAGCGCGACCGTAAGCTATCCAAGTGGTACAATATCCAAATATGAATGGGACTTTGATTGTGATGGCGCTTATGATTGGAGCTCGACAACCTCAGCAAGTACGACCCATAGCTATAGTTTGAATGGCGTTTATACCGCAAAGTTACGGGTGTTGGATACGGTAAATAAGATCGGCGCGGCTGAAAGTTCCGAATTTATTACTGTGAATAATGTTGTGCCCACTGCAAATGCAGGTGAAGATCTCGCTGTGGACGAAGATGATGAGATTCTATTCAATGCCTCCGGAAGTATAGATACTCCATCAGATCTAGCGACCTTAATGTACAGATGGGATTTTGATGACGGTAATGCTACAAATTGGAGCGCGAACGCAACGATCTATCACAAATATGTAGATAGTGGGACTTATGATGTTGATCTATACGTCCAAGATGACGATGGCGAGAGCTCGTGGGACCAAGTACAGGTAATCGTATTCGATCCCGCACCCATTTGCAATGCCGGCAGTGACCAGCTCGTGTATGAGGACGAGCTCGTTTATTTTAACGGCGCGGGTACAGACACACCGTCGGACATACCACTTCTTTATTTCAGGTGGGATTTTGGTGATGGCACAGACACAGATTGGTCTGAATCACCTAACGCAACCCATATTTATACAACTCAGAATACCTACAATGTAACTTTTGCAGCTGTAGATGACCATAGCAATTTTGGTGAAGATGTAATTCAAGTTATAGTAATAAGTCACGAACCAGGAAGCTCTGTACAATTTTCGCAGCAAACAGTTTACGAGGATCAAACCGTTTATTTCAATGGTTCGGGCAATGATACACCTTCAGATAAGCTTGACCTGAGTTATTATTGGGAGTTCGGGGATGGGACTAATAGCGGATGGTTGGATTATACCCAGGGGCCGAACACTACTCATGTTTATACAGACCAATATATTTACACTGCAATGCTCATAGTCAAAGATAACGACGCCCTCACCACCAACGCCACCTCGGAGATCACAGTTAATAATGTGGACCCAAAGGCCCTTGCAGCCGAAGATCTTGTCGTGGATGAAGATGAAGTTGTACATTTGATGGGCACAGGTTTTGATACGGTTTCTGATCGCGGTACCCTGACCTATTTCTGGGAGTTTGGCAACGGTGATGACTCTGGGGTTTGGAACTCTGACCCGAACGCAACAACTAATTATACCGAGCAAGGCGAATATTTCGCAACGTTTACAGTCAAAGATGATAATGGCGCAACTGACAGCTCGATCTTGAAAATCGTTGTAGAAAATGTAGCACCAGTTGCGACATTCAAAGCCGACCAAACTACGATAGACGAAGACGAGACAGTACAGCTCGATGCCGGTAGCTCCTACGATACTGAATCTGATTTTGGTACGTTACAATATATCTGGCAGTTCGAAGACGAGAAACTGCTGGAGATCGAGCATAATTCCGATCAACCCTTGATAAACCATACCTTCACACGTTCCGGTGACTGGGATGTTGAATTGACGGTGATCGATGATGATAGTGATGAAGATAAATATAAATTGACGATCTATGTTGAGAATGTGAAGCCCGTTGCGGAGCTTACTATCGACAGTAGAATTTGGAAGGTCCAAGAGCAAGTTATGGTTTTCGCGAATGGTTCCTGGGATACGCCATCGGACCGCCCGAACCTAAAGTATAAATGGAATTTCGGGGAGGGCAGTCCAAGCACAGAATACAGCTCTGAGCCCAATGCGACTTATACCTACACCAAATCAGGCGAATTCAAGATCAGGTTGACGGTTATGGATGATCTCGGCGCGACAGATACGGATTCTGTTACAATAACGGTCGACTCGATAAAGACCGAAAAGGATGATAAAGGGTCTGGCTTGGAATTAATTGCGATCCCGGTCGTTGTGGGGGTTATTATTTTGCTTGTTGTTTCATTGATGGTGCTCAAGAAACGTAAAGAGAAAGAATTGGAGGACGAACTGGAGCTCATCAAAACCGAAGAAGTTCAAGCGCCAGCGCTGTTCGCGGGTGCGCCTCCCGGGTTTCCACCGCCATTGTTCATGCCGGGGATGCCACCGCCACCCCCAACAGACCAGCCTTTCCCGCAAACCGAACCTGAAATGAGGGTGGAAGCAGCACAGATCGCACAAGGGTCGCTTGAAAGGATCGTTGAGGCCGAGAAGAGGGGTATTGATGGGGCTCGTTATCTCCAAACTCTGGATAAGGTCCGTGCAGCAATGAAAGCTAAAGATTATCGGGCAGCTCTCGCACTTGCGCGCTTAAGCGAGATGGAAACCCAGAACCTGGGCAAGCTCCCACCGCCCCCACCACCGTTAATACCTCATTCAAAGCCTCAGTTACCACTTGCACCGGCCCCCCTGCCGACTCTTTCACTACCGCCAAAAAAAGCGGTGCAAGCAGAACAAGAGGTAAGAACTTCACCATTTGATAAATTCGGCGGACCTGTACCAATAGCAGTCGAAGAAAAGGACGAGCAAGAGCTTAAGAAGGAGTCAAAGAAAGAGCATAAAGCTGCGAAGAAGCAAGCCAAAACCGAGAAGAAAAGAGCTAAGAAAGAGGGTAAAGCCGAAGAGGAACCAGACGAGCAGGTCTCGGAACGTGTGGCAGCCCTAAAAGAAAATCTGTTGAAACCAACCCAGGAATCTCAGGGCGGGATCGAGAAACGGTTGGATCGCGTGCAGGAGATGCTGAAGCGCGTCCAGGATCTCGAAGAGTTTCTGGGTGAGGAAGCGAAAGAAGCCGAAGAAACAGTATCAGACGAGGCACCAGACCCCGAAGAAGAGCCAGGATCAGACGACGAACCTGAGGACACAGAAGAATAATTCCTAAAGGCGATAGGCGACATATTTAGTCAAGAGAGTCGTGGAGTTATGGGGTCGTTGAGTCCCATAAGTTGTGAGTGTTCGTGAGACTGTTTTTATATTGCAAAAGAGCGT
>CBDVCJ010000299.1:0-5228 GCA_965372445.1 uncultured Thermoplasmata archaeon
GTAAATAGGGTAGGGGGTGGGGAGCTACAAACCGAAAACTACAAACTGAAAACTTACATCTTGAATCCTGAATCCAATATCTTGCCATTTACCACTGGAAGAATGGCGATATTTAAGTTCTAGTAATAAAGAATAAAAAAAGGTTATATCCTAAAAGTTATATTCACGATTAAGTTAATTGTGTGGGGGAGCGTATAAATGCCAGACAGTAAAAAAGCAGAAACAGGTTTAGAGGTCATCCAAACGCCCTGGAAGAATAGATTATTAAAGTTAATACAAGATTCAGAAAAAGGCATTTTCATTATTTCTCCTTTTATCAAGGGAGAGAGTATTTTATGGGCTACAAATATACTTCTTAATAAAAAGATCGATAAATCATTTGAGATTAATATTTTAACCCGTATCAATGAAAAAGACATTATTGATGGGCTATCTGACCTGGAGGGTTTGGAGGCAATTGCGAATTTGAGATCAACCTCAGATTTCACAGTGAATTTAAAGGCGATCTCCAATCTTCATGCCAGTGCCTATATTTTTGATAATAAAACAATTATACTAACCTCTGCGAATTTAACGCCGAGCAGTTTTACTACCGGAATTGAATATGGACTGGTGATCCATGAAGATGAAGTAATAACCGGAATTATTGACGACTTCAATATGTATTGGGAAGACGCAATGGATGTAGAGCCGCCCAACTTGAAACGATTCATTGCCAATGTACGGGCGAGATTGGCAAGTGGCGTGCCAGTCAAACCCCCGTATATGTCTATCGGCACTAAGATCGAGCCAAAAGGCGAGGACCTAAAGGAAGTGATCGAGATCAACAGTAACGATCTAATTTCTAAATATTTGGAACAGGGGATGGAAGCCGAAGGTTCCGATGACTTTGAAAAAGCGTTAGACCTCTTTAATCAAATATTATTACTTGCTCCGGATAATACCGAAGCCTTAGAAAATAAAGCACGGCTACTGATCGAAGAATTGGACCGTCCCGCTGAAGCTTTGGAATGTTTTGATAAAATGCTGGCACTGAACCCTGAAGATGAACGCGTATGGCGTGAGAAAGGCAAAATCCTCATCAATCAGAATAGGTCTCGAGATTCATTGATCGCCTTTGATGAAGCCTCAAAACTCAATCCCGATAGTGACGAAGTATGGTATTGGAAAGGGATACTACTTAGTAAATTCGAGAGCCGCCGCGAAGATGCGATCGCTTGTTTCGATCAGGCGATATTTTTGAATTCATATTATGAAGATGCATGGTATCAAAAGGGCTTGATCTTTTACAAATATCTTGATAAACCAAAAGAGGCCCTTCGCAGTTTTCAGGGTACATTAAGAATTAATCCAGAGCATGAACCTTCAATGTTGAATAGAGGTATTGTATATTTTAAATATTTAGATAAACCGTTAGAGGCCCTGAAATCGATCGATAAATTGACCAAACAGAATAAGAAACACATAACAGGGTGGCATCTTAAAGGCTTGATCTTTTCCAAAGCTTATAATAAATACAAAGAAGCAATGATATGTTTAGATGAAGCTTTAAAGTCCGCACCTGAAGATGAGAATTTATTATTCACCAAAGGTAGGTTATTATATAAAAATTTGAATGAACCCCAAAAAGCGCTGAAATGTTTTGACGATATACTGGAACACAACCCCGATAATTATTTTGCGCAATTCGAAAAAGGGCTGGTGCAGAGCGAAAATTATCGTAATGTTGATGAGGCACTACAATTTTTTATTAAAGCAATAGGAACCTATTCCAAAACCGAAATTAAAGGCTTGCCAAAATCCGCAAGCTCCGAGCTTGAGGAGCAGGATCTGATCATTGACCGCGAAGGGATCTACAAGGAACTTATTCAACGTTTGAATGAATTGACGACCAAAAATCCGGGCAGCGAAGACGGGTGGTATGTCAAAGCAGCGATCTTGGATAAATTTCTCAGCCGCTACGAAGATGCATTAATATGTCTTGATGAAGTGACGAAGATCAATTCGAATTATGGTGCGGCGTGGCACGATAAAGGTGTTATTTTAGATAGTGTCTATGGTAGAAACGATGACGCAATCAAATGTTACAATAAAGCACTGGACCTCACACCTGATAATGAAATTATTTGGTATAATAAAGGAAATACCCTATTGGAAATGGAAAACTACAATGGAGCTCTTGAATGTTTTGAAAAGACACTTGAGCTCAATGCCGAATTGGGTGCGGCTTGGTGCAATAAGGGTAATGTCTTGATACATCTCGAAAAATACGAACCTGCCCTCGAGTCTTTTGATAAAGCTTTAGAACTAAATGATAATGATATTGATAGCTGGTATAATAAGGGTAATGTATTAGTAAATTTGAAAAAATTTGACGACGCCCTGCAATGTTTTGAAACTGCGCTAAATCTCAACCCAACCCACGAATCAGCCGCAAAGAATTTCGAATTTTATTCTGATAAAAGCAACTGGAAATGACGAAATTGCTTTGGGTGACTATGTTAATAGGCGCAATTTTGAGGGATTGAGGATTGAGGATTAAGGATTGAGGGTGAGAAGAAGCTTCGAGATTTCAGATTCGAGACGGGAGGGGATATCGATCTCTACGGTAATTAGCTTCGCAAATTACCTCGCTTAAAAAATTCCTTTGGAATTTTTAAAGTTAGAGTTCGTCTTTGGAAATACGAAAGGCGACATTAAAAGACGATAGGGGGTAGGGGGGACTGAAATCTAGAAACTGAAATCCGGAATCCAATAATTAGCCCTCATCCTCCACCCTTCAACCAATTTGGAGCAAATATCATGCCAGACATTCTCAAATTCCGAAGACGCCACAGATTGAAACGCAAAGAGCTCAAAAAGCTATTGAAAGAATTATTTGATAATTTTGGTACCCAATTACCAATAACAACCGAAAATATCGAGGTCGCAGCAACTGATATTGAATATGATATCATATTCATTGAAAATAAATTAATGGGATTTATTGTCGATGACAAACCATTTTTAACGTTGCGCGGCATTTTAAAATATCGCCCCGCACAACGATCCGTAACTGTGGATATGGGCGCGATAAAATTCGTGGCCAATGGTGCGGATGTAATGGCGCCCGGTATACTCGATGCAGATCGAACGATCGCCGCCGGCGATCTGGTTTGGGTCAAGGACGAAACGCATCACCAGCCGCTAGCGGTCGGTCTGGCGTTGATGACAGGTACGGAAATGATCGAGGCCGATAGTGGTAAAGCAATAAAAATGCTACATCACATCGGCGACGCGCTCTGGAACGTTGAATAATTTTGGTGATTAGTTTTGCGTCCTAAGTCCTTAGTCATGAAATGTCATATCGTCCTGAGTCCTCGGTCATATAGTGCTATATTGTCCTGAGTCCTTTACGATTTTTATGCCGTATCGTCCGGGTCCCTATTTTGGACGCAGGACTTAGGACACAGGACTTAGGACGACCATGCTTTATAGAGCTCTTTTAAAACCTCAATTCCATTTTCTAATGATTCTTTATCGACATCCGGTTTGTATGTTATTATAAATTGCCCCATAACTTCAAAAAGCCGATCCGGTTCATCACGCATTTTACTCAGGAGTGGCCAAATGAGACTTATTTGCTTATTCTGGTCTATTGTATTCTTAAGCATAGGTATTATTTTCTCATGAATGAAACTACAACTTGCGAATATTAGTAAATCAGTTACTTGTTTTTTGGATAATTTCAATGGAGAAATTTTATTAATTTCGTTTACTGTTTGTTTTAATATTTTATGTGGATATTCCGATATTTCAATTGTAATTCTTTTTCCCATTTGACCACCTACATTTTGTATATTTTTTTTTGAGGTTAATATGTATTTTGTATATAAACTATCTTTTCACATCCTTGAAATTTAATTTAAGGTTTAGTTAGGAAAGAAAAATCTCATTTAATCAGTTTTTTAAAATTTTTATTGACCTTCTCTATAAATGTTTGGTCTTCATTAAATTATGTTGTGGTTATTACCGACATTTTGTTCTTGATTCTGGTTATGTTGAACAAATTGAGGGTAATAATTTGGATAAACGTAAGGTGGGTACATTGAGGGTGAATAAGCTGGTTTGGAATTTGAAGGTGTACCCGGTGCGCGATCAATATTTCTTTTTGGAACTTTCACGCACTTCTTTTTATCACGATATGTTTCAATTTCCTTCTTTTCGGACTTTTCTCTAAAACATAGATTGAAAATAATAAAAAATGTAACTACACTGAAAAATAAAAGAAGTATCCCTGTTAATCCAGGTTCCAGTTCAGCCACTTTTATAATTTCAACATAGAAATTACTTTTTATTGGCTCAGTAAAAGTATCAATTTTGTGGAAATATGGCCGCATTGCCCACAATATTTGAGGTCCAGAAAAGAAAATTATGAAATTGCCAATTATTAATGACATGTACTCTTGTCCATTTTCATGTGTGTAATGAAATAATTGATAAATATAAAACAACCCACAAAACATTGCCATCGTCCCAATACTTGTATTTAATAAAACAATAAAATGTACGTTTGCCGTTGTAATACTAAATAATAATACTAGAGGCGTGAAAGCAACTAAAATCAACGCTGTAATTGTATAACCTGAAAGTAATATCGTTAGGATCTGTTTAATACCAATCTTGTTATCAATAAATATATCAAATACATAAAAAATTGGAAGCGAGATATATAAAAGAGCAAATATTATTATCGGAATTTTTATCGCATTAATGATTATTTGAAATCCACCGATAAAAAACCCAGTTGCTGCGCCATAAATTAATGAGCCAATTAAAGTAAATAAATGGCAAACAATAATGTAATTTCCCAAATTAATGTTTTTTGAAATATTCTTAGAAAGTTTATCCGGCTTATGAAAAACATCACCAATGATTTTAACATTATTATATTCACTCATTTTTTCCACTCCTTTAATATCCCTCTCACGAATTTATCCAAAGTGACAAACAGATGAGTTACATATATATGTTGACTTGGACACATACATTATGTATACACAGCACAAAAAGTAGATGTGTTTATGCATATTTATATCTTTCTATTTAAAACAAAATGCTTGAATGAATGGATCTTGAAAAGCTATTATTAACTTCCTTTGAATTTTTTATACAAAATAAAATTATAATCCTTTTTCAATTTTTTTACCCATATACGCCCCAACCCTATCATAGCCTAATTTTTGATA
>CBDVCJ010000300.1:0-5168 GCA_965372445.1 uncultured Thermoplasmata archaeon
GACAATGTTACCACAAACTCACAACTATATGGGCTCCCTAGACTCCCAAGACTCCCATGACTCCACGACTAAATTAATCGTCTTTCGCCTCTCGCCTTTCAAGTGGCGATCTCCAATCTACTCAGGTAATAATACAACAACCTTACCACCTACAACCTAATGCTCAGAACTCAAATAGCCAATACCATATACTTTTTGGGGTTAATTTTTTATACAATTTGGTGGATTTACCTATATAATTTACTGACCGAAACGTTTATAAATCAATTCGATAGCTGTACCAATATATATTTAAATACATAATTGAATAAAGTGAGCTAGGCAAATTAAATAAGAGGTGAGTTAATATGTTAATGAGTAAACTAAAAGAATCAAAAAAATATGTAACCATCGTGGCAATATTTGCCTTGATAGTTGCTAGTTTTGCCGGTATTTTTCTAGTATCGGGCCCAGGCGGCGACTGGCTGCTTGGAACCGACGATACTACTCGAGAACTTGAGACTGATAATGAATTGACTGATGAGGCACCAACCACAAATTCAGAACCAGTTGGCTCGTTCTTAAATAGACGTACTGGATTGACCTACGACGGCGGCGGCGAACTTCTATGGAAGAAGAAGGCCGGAGACGAGGAAGCTTCAACACCAGCCCTAACCGATCTTAATCCCCCGGTCAATGGCCGCGGCGATCTTGAAATCGTTGTCGCAACCGCCTCCGACGCGATATACGCGTTTAAATCAAATGGTGACCCCTACTGGACCAATCCCTTCACGGATTGTATCATTGACAACGCAAGACATCTTGCAAGCGGGTTAGATTTCGACCCCACACCTTTCTTTTCATCAATTACACCAGTTGATATCGCGGGTAGCAATGCCCCCGAACTTATTGTCGGTGAGAAAGACGGCATTCTGGCTTTGAACCCGGACGGTACCAAGCATTGGAGCGATAAAGGTACAACTGTCGGTTATTACTTCTCGACGGTCGGTGTCACCGATCTAGAAGGCGATTTTGCAGGCATCGATGAGAACGGCCAATATGTCGGCTACCGCGACGACCTGGAATTGATCATGGGTTCCGACGACTCCGCAGACGCTCATGGATGGTTGGAAGCCTGGAAAGCTAACGGCGACGAGGTCTTTAGGGTTAGTGTTTTCGTACCGTGGGAACATGGATTTATGACCAATAGTATTGTTTGTACCGAAATGGATGGCTATTTCCAGATGGAAGATGGCCCACCCCAGGATATCAAGGAGAACGAACCCGATACCTTGTGGACGGATCTCCTTACCGAGACCCACGGTTTCCCGGGTAGAATTTACAAACATCAACCTGGCGGTGCATATGACGACTATGACGAATATGCGAAGGTAGATGAAGGCCACTGGGGCGGCCACGAGACCTATGCAACAGCCGCGGTCGGCAACTTCTCGCAGGATAATGGCAACCCCGCCCGCGAACTGGAAGCGCTTGTCGGGCATAGTGACGGGCCAATGAGCTGGGCTACTGCCCACGGGACTTTTATTGCTTATGACCAGGACGGTCGGATATTGACCACCAAATTCGCGCCCGGCGGTGCACCAAGTGCATTCTATTCCTCACCCGCTGTCGGGGACGCCCAGAATGTGGATGAAAAGGACCTACCCGAAGGCATGACAAAAGATTATGAAGTGTTCGTCGGCTGCGATAACGGTAGATTATATGCTCTGGATGTTAATACCTTGACCGAGTTATGGTCGTATGAAACCGGCGGTAGAATCCTTTCGTCGCCCGCGATTGCCAATATCTATTCTGATGATATGCTTGAGGTGATCATAGGCTCCGACGATGGAAATGTGTATTGCTTTGAAGCCGACCCGATGGAATACGATATAAACGGCGAGGCGCACCCAAGTGACGACGGGGTCGAAGATGCTGGCGGCAGTACCGGTGATTACGACCTGCTTTGGATGTATGAGACCGGCGGTTCCGGGATCGGTATTTCGTCACCTGTTGTTGCAGATATTAATAACGATAAAGTGCTCGAGGTTGTGATCGGCGATAAGGATGGCTGGATATATTGTATCAGTGCCGGCGGCTCGAGCGTACCCGGTCAGGCAGACTGGGTGAAGTTCCATGGCGACCTCAACAACACCGGATTTTACAATCCGGGTGAAACTTACGGTGTGGATGTTTCCAAAGGCAAACGCGACACCATGGACGGCTGGAAACCCGAAATACTCGAAAAGAGCGTGAAACCCGGTGAGTTCGTACAATACAATCTCACAGTCACCAATATTGGTACTTCCCGTATTGCTTCTGGGACCGATACGTTCTTCTTCAATACTTCCATGATAGTTTATCAGGGCGGCAAACAATTACTTGACATCTTAGGTGAGCCCGAAGCAAAAGGTTGGAGCTATGAGATCACTGGCGAAGACATACTGTTCAGTGACGTTTTAGGGTTACAATATGTATTACTAGAAAGTATGGCTACCACGAACATTACCCTAACGGTTTACGGACCTTGGGAAGGTGAGATCAGCGAGTTCGCGCAGGTCTCCATAGAGGCAAATTCGGGGATGGATGAATGGGCGCGCGATTCGATCACCACCACCACGAACTTAGAGATATTCCTGGATTTCGGTATCGAATGGGATGTCGAGCCCTGGATGGAGGATCCCAGTGATCTGAAATACGGTCAGAAATATATCGAGATCAGCCCTGCAGCAACCGAGAAGGTCAAAGTTCTGCTCACGAATAAAGGTAATATAAACGACACCTATTCACTTGAACTTAGCGGCCTGATAGATACTTGGGATGCAACCTTTACCGAAAATTATCTCAAGAAATTCACGATCTCGCTGGATGCCGATATATTCGAAGATATAGCAGATTGGAAAGATTCCCAAGCCGAAATAGATGTCTATATAACCTTACCCTCAGACGCACAACACGGCGACATTTCTAATATAAAGGTAATGGCGACCTCACAATATAGTATTGACACACCCTTTATTGAGGAATTGACACGTGAAGATATTCTGATCGTCAATACCAAAGAGGAACCCGACATTCAATTATATTGCGACGATCCTCAGAAATATGTCGATCCCGATGATAACGTTACTTTCGTGGTGAATGTTAAGAACAATGGTAATGCCGAAATTGACGTCGCTATCGAGCACAGCGAGATCTCGGTGGCAGGCTGGGATGTGAAGCACGCAGATGAAACCTCGGTATTCCCGGAATCCAAACAACGTGTATATGTCGAGGTCACTGCGCCATTGGATGCACTCGCCGGCGACAAGTTGATCGTTACGATCAGAGGCAGCATAATCAGTGACGGCCCGGTGCGAGCAAGCGATACATGTGCATTGGTCGCGATCGTGAAAAACAATCCTTGGATAGAAGCCCAATCCACACCTCAAAGCCAGAAAGTACTACCAGGTAACCTTGTAGAATACAATATTACAGTTAATAACAAAGGCAATGGCGAGGATTTCGTTGAGATTTCACCGTTGATCCTCAGGATCGAATGGGGCGATGCGACCTTTTTATACGAAGAGAAAGAATATTTCAATAGCGTCCAGAGCCCGCTTAACTACCAGGAGAATATAACGATACCAGTTAGATTCACCATCCCTGTCGAGGAGCTGGCCGGTACCTTTACATCAGTGATAAACGTGACGGGTAGGGGCAATACAGTACTACTAAAACTCGAGACCGTAATAGAGCACACGTATGATCTATCAGTACTGGGCTTTGACGATGAAACTGACATCTTTACGAGTACACTCTCAAGGTCGGTGTCGCCGGGATGGGTAATATCGTTCCTATTAGAGGTGACTAATAAAGGGAATGCACCCGAGACCATAGAACTGGAACTTACGGGCCTGGAGCAAGAGGAAGGGGAATGGAGCGGCTATTTCTCAGATGTATCTAACACCCGAATCTACACCACCAACATCCAAAACAAAGATTTTTCCAAGGTAATTGACATGCTTTATCAGCCGGATGATCTTGCATATCTCAACGAAGGTAATCCCGAGATAGATTCAATTACGTTGAACTTGGGTGTTAATCAGAAGGTCTATGTGAAAGTAAAGATAATGGCGCCCACCGGTCTACCGGAGGGTGAGATGAAGATCGTATCTGTGAAAGGTATCTCGGAGCAGCCGCAACTAGAGGACCCAAGCGATAACGAGGTCAAACTTACCTTCTACATTCTATTCCCGGACCTAGTGATCGAGACGATCAACAATCCAAAAAGTATGGACGATGGCGAGATCATAACGATCAGTGCATATGTCAAGAATATCGGTGATATCGAAGCCAAAGATGTGAACATTATACTATATATCGACGATAAAGAGATCAAGATCGTACAGGTAATTACGATCTCCAAGGGCACAGACGACCTATTTATCACATTTAACTGGCAGGCGGTCGGCGGCTCACATGAGATCAAGATCGAGATCGACCCGGAAAATACAGTTGCGGAAAAGCACGACCAATTCACAGGAACTAATAACAATGTTGCAACAAAAAATATTGATATCGGCTCTGAGGACCTATTCGATAAAGGGCTAGCGAGAACAGTTTGCTCGATCTTGCCGATAATCATTGCCGCGATAATAGTTGCAATATTGATTATACTCTGGAAGAAGCGGGGAATGTTTAGAAGTTAAAAACCATTTTCCCTTTTTTTTTCTTTTTTTTAATCTGTAGCGATAGCAAGGGAAACAAATGAATTATTGCAACCTTTACAGATAATGTTGCCGCTTGGGAGTGGTGTAAGTTCGGTCGAGCCGCAGAGTGGGCATTCCCTATTATTTTTTATTGCTTCTAAGGCCTCTAGGTTGGAGTTAATTACAATCCTACATTTAATACATTGAGCGCTGTGCTCTGATACAATCCGGATTTTCTCCGACCCGCATACTGGGCATTTATTAATGTTGGCCGATTGCGTCATTTTTAATCAACCCAACTAACAATAAATTGGCACTTAATATCAATAGACAATTAGTTTGAAGGTTTAATAAAGTTTTTATCAAATCCTAAGCGAAAATATATTAAAGCATAATTTTATTGCACAACTCGAATAAAGCCCAATCGCCATATGATCGATATGATTTAGGGGTCTGCGGCAATGAACTTCGTTCATTACCTCGGGCTAAAAATTCCTA
>CBDVCJ010000301.1:0-5165 GCA_965372445.1 uncultured Thermoplasmata archaeon
ACCCTCATTAAGTTTCTCCTTTATAAGTTTTGTTAACAAATTTAATACAATTTTAAATCTTTATATGAAATAATTAAAAAGAACTAATAAAAAGTTAATTTTTTCGATTATTATCAGATAATTAAAATAAGTTTTCAATTAATAATCTATTTCTGGAGTGGATCCCTCAAAGTCGCCAACCAGTTAAGGAATAAAAATCCTTTGAGGGTAATATTTGACATGAACATCTCGTCAAATTACAATAGATTTCAAAATTGAATCAGAGTAAAATTAAATAGTTTTGCTTAACTTACTGTTTGCCAATAAGGGTGCAGTTCATTAAAATATAAAAGCAAAAAGTTAAATAATATTTGGGGTATATTTAATAATTATACTATTGGGTTGAGAGGAGTCAAAGATTTTTATGGATCCTATCGGTCATTGGGCACTTGGATTTATACTTGGAACTTTTATAATATTACCCTATATTAGAGATCGTTCAATTTATGATTATGGCTCTCAAAAATGGATCTCGGTAAAATGGCGCAAAGTAACAAGAGTAACTAATAAATGGTTTATATTTAAAAGAAAACCAAAGCCAGTGCGAATAACTAATGAACTACACCTAATTACAAGATCCAGATTTGTAATCTACCATTTAGTATTTGCAAATTTATGTGGAATGATTGCATGGTTACCGGACATAGGCCAGCTATGGGGTGATTCTACTACTGATCATGCTTGGTGGGCTGATGCTTTCTTTTTCCATAAAACTATTGATACTATATCATTTGGCACAATCAATACAATTTCTTTCGAAATCTTTTTCGCAATATGTGCAATCCTATTATGGCTCTCAGTAATAACCTATGCATGGTTCATCCAATATGATAAAAAACCAATTGAAAATAAATAGCTGAATTTTTTTTTATTGCGAAAATATGAAAATAGTTTGAGAAGGATATTATTAAGTTAAGGTATAGGTTTAGGAATTGCAGAAAGGATATAAAAGTAACAGTAACAAATAAATAAATATTGATAACAATAAATAAATAAAAATCTTAATAAATTCATAGAGATATGTATATATTCTTATTTTAATAATCGTTTAAAAAGAACTACAAAACAGAATAATATTTTTTCAGTCAAAAAATATATATATTTGAATAACTATTCCCATCTACTCTATCATATAAAATTATATTAATATTGGGTCACAGGGGAGAGAATTTAAATCTAAGCGAAATGGAATTTAAATTAATTTATATTTCCATTAGATTTAAAATTGTAGTTTCATTATATCGTGGCTTGATAGTGGGAGGCTTACAAGCTAGAAAATACTAGTAAGCTATTACTATTAGGGGGTTCAGATAATTCTACCTTCATCCATGATTCGTCGAAGTCTAATAAACGGTAACGGTCTAACAAACGGCACGGGTACCACTAAGGGTACCCTGACCCTTCGTAACCCCTCGGAGGGTTTTACGAATGGCAACGGGCTTACGAACGGCACAGGCACACAAGGTGCCTTGACCCTTCACAACTCCTCCGGACTTGTGAACGGAAATGGTTTAATTAATGGTACAGGGTTAGGTGTAACTATTTTAAATAAAAAACGAACATCTTTGGTTAATGGCAATGGGCTTACGAACGGAAATGGCTTAACTAACGGTATTCAAAATTATTTGAGAGATAATAGATCTCGAAATGTAGTAAGAGTTGGAAATCGTATCGGGTTGACCAACGGCAATGGTTTGACAAATGGAAACCATCAGACAATCTTACGAAACGGATTCACGAATGGCGCAGGTGCCTTTACCCTTCACAACTCCTCAAAAGGGCTCATTAATGGTAACGGACTTACGAACGGTAATGGTTTAACTAATGGTTTAAGGGCTTATTTAAAACAAAATGGAACTCACCATCTAAGAAAAGTTGGGAACCGCATAGGGTTGACCAACGGTAATGGTTTGACAAATGGCAATCGTCAAACAAACTTTCGAAATGGTTTAACCAATGGTAACGGATTATCCAATGGTAACGGATTAACAAATGGCAATAATAATTATCTAAAATCGCAGAAAATTCATCGGCTGGAACTTATTCGAACTAAGCATTTAAGAGCTAGATTTTTATCTTTAATAATTGGCATAATAGTAATAATATTACCTTTACTATTATTTCAATTAGCATTGGAAAGTACAAATAAAGGTATTATAATAGATGGTAATTTTAAAGATTGGTCAAATATTATATCTTACCAAGACTCGGCGGTGGATCAATCCAATGAAAACATCAATATTGTTGAATATCGAGTGGCCAATTCTGATGCTAGGGTTTCACTGTATATGGAAGTCGAGGGCGAGATATTAAAAGGTTTAGAGCTTGAAAATAGAACTGGAAATGATATTATTAATATTTTTATCGATAGTGATAATAATAAGATAACAGGCTATAATGTAGATAATATGGGCGCGGACTATATGGTAGAAATCTCCGGTAATAATGGCCAGGTTAAACATGCAGTTAGTAAGGCTTTCGACACGCGGAGGAATGTAAATGATTGGAATGGGTGGGTTTATATTTCAGGAATTGAGGCAAAGTCTAATGGAAACAAATTAGAGGCTCAGCTCGGGCCATATGATATTTTATTAAAAAATAATAAAAAGGGTATAGATATATCTTTTCATATTAAAGATGCCTCAGAAAGCGAAGATTTATCAGATACCATTATTAACCCTAAATTCCCAGCTTTAGCTATCAAGGAGACCCTAATAGCCCCTGATGTCATTGAAATTGGCGCAGGAAACATACCGTTTTTGAAATTAGATTTGACAGCTCGTGCGGGAGATATTGAACTTGAATCCGTTGGTATACTAATAACCGGGACTGTAGACCTTGGAGACATTAGTAGCGTAAAATTATTTCGCGATTCTGATACTGATGGTAATTTTACTAAAGATGATTCATTAGTGTCTGAGACAGAAGAGCTTCAACCAAGAAATTCAAATTTATTAGCTCAGTTCGAATTTACTAAAAAGTATGAATTATTTCAAGACGAGCCAATTACATATTTTATAGTTTTAGATATCTCCTCTGACGCGTCAGAGTATCATGCCGTGGGCGCGAAAGTAGATAGAATATCAACCACCTCCACAGGCGTTCTCACAGTAGAATCTGTAACCCCAGTAGGCTGTAATGCACCAAGTACGTACCTTGGAGGAATACCAGATAATATCATCATTGACGGTGCGTTTGCTGATTGGAATGATATTTCTAATAATATAGATTCAGACGGTCAGGAGATAACCAATAAAAATGTAGACCTAAATGAGTTCAGAATATCGCAAGATGATGAGGCGTTATCATTTTATTTTAGTGTAAAAGGCACGATGATGGGTGGCTCTACAGTACCTCTCAAACCGATTTTTAATACACCCCGGCGTGTACCATTAAAGGATACTGATGGTGACGGTGTACCGGATATTAATGACCCCCAGCCTGATAGTAACTTTGACACCGATTTTGATGGATGGTCGGATGATTACGAAAATATAACCAGTAAAACCGATTGGACAAATCCGGATTCTGATGGTGATGGGTTCTCGGATAGTGACGATCTAGAACCCTTAGACCCAAATATATATTGGGATCTCCCGTCTATGATAACACTCCCAATCGTTAGAGGTCAAGATACCGCACGGATCTTTATTGATTCGGATAGCGATCCATCTACAGGTTATCGTACTTCCGGGCTGCCGATAGGTGCAGATTATTTGCTGGAAATCGCCGGCAAGTACGGCTATATTTTCAATAGCAGCTACTACAGGTTCGCAGATGGAAGCGGTAACGATTGGAACTGGAATTTTATTGATAGGATTAATGTTGGTACTGATACATCGCGGCTGGAAACGCAAATCAATTTAAATCAATTAGTGTTACTAAATGATTTTGCAGCCAATGGAGAAAATAAAAGTATTGATATATTCTTTCATATTACATATTGGGGTAATGAAACCGAAGATACTTCCGACTGCATACTCACTAATATCGAAGGTATAAGTGAAATCATAGTAGTCGAAGACAATTTAGATATTCTAGATGGCATATTCTCCGGTCGAAGTCCGGCTGGCGATGATGTAGTTCTTAATGAAATCTATCCTAATGAGAAATATGATGAATGGATTGAATTATATAATCCTACTTCGTATACTATAGATTTATCAGGTTGGGAAATCGAAACCAAAGGCGGTGGAAAAGGCGGGAAAAGTAATTGGACAATTCCATCCGGAACTTTCATCGGACCAGGTGGATTCATAGTTTTTGATAATTTGGATTTTGGTAGAAATTTTCTTATTGAAAAACAACAGATAGTAATTTTAAAAGATGCGAACAACCAGGAGGTAGATAAGACGACCTACTCCAAAGTAAAAACAGGTTGGTCCTGGGCAAGATTAGCTCCTGGGTGGGACACCGACAGTAAAAGTGATTGGTATAAAGATAATAATCCTACAAAAGGCAGTACTAATAACCTTTGGATACCTGAATATCAAAATTTATTACTGCCATTAGGAATAATGTTGATTCTTATTATTATTGTTAGAAAATCCAAGAGTTACAAAATATCGAACAATGATTTGAAAAAAAATAATAATTAGAACAGTTTTTCTAGGGGGAAAAACGGTTCGCATTATTGAATATTCCAAATATTAACATTATTGAACATAATTGAAAAATGGTGATAATTATTAGCTTTAAATTAATCACAAAAGAAAATTCGACAGGCATATTAAAAAAACATAACGTTTTTAAGATCTCTATTACGGCTTTTTATAATAAATTCCGATGCTGGACCTGTGGACTTTATCTTAATGAGCAATCGATATGTCTTAATTGCCCACATTGTAACTATTGGACATTGACAAAATTAAATAAAACATAAGTAAATCTAGACGAAGTAGATAACCATGAGAAAAGTATTTGTTTTTGGAATAGCTTTGGTACTGATTGCTAGCCTTATTATAATAGTGCCAATAAATGTGAGTGCCGAAAAATCATCGACAATATGTTTTAATTTAGATATAACGAGCGATATTAATAGATTTGCTGTTGTGGCTGACAGCAGGAGTATAATAACAAGGGGATTAGACCCTGCGCTGGATTTCATTAGAACTCTTGAGCCTGTT
>CBDVCJ010000302.1:0-5145 GCA_965372445.1 uncultured Thermoplasmata archaeon
GTATTTATCATCCAAAGAACATTATTTTAATTTGTCACTTTAGTGACTTTCTTGTTCATATTAATATTTTTATCAGCTCTTGCAAATGGATAAAATATTATTAATACAATAATTATTATAAATACAATATTTCTAAGCTTCATAGCACTCACTTTATTTTGCCCATTAATTAACACGGACCCCGAAAACGATGACCATATAAATCTAAACGGTTCGCGTGTCCTGCTTTATCATATTCATGCTCATTGAACCAGGCTCCATGACTTGCTTTTAATTCAAATTCATAATGAGGATCATCCTTGTGTCTTTCCGCCCACCTACGTCTCATCAGAAGTTTCCGGCAACATGACCTTAGGGCCGTTGGACGACTTCTCAGTGCCGCTCTTTTCGGCAGCTTCCGGCAAGATCACGGTCGGACCTTTGGTTTCTTGGCTTGATGGTTTTTGATGAGCGACTAGTTTCCCGTTTTCAGGTAATCCTGTTCCCATCCGCCCGATCCCGGGCACAGATTCGATCTCGGGCTCCAACACTTCGGAGGTCCCTACAGCGGCCTTTCCAGCACCCCCAACGGTCGCCGGCGGCAGCTGCACCTTCGGGCTCTTGAGCTTGGGCTTGAGTTTCGGGACCGTTGGTTTCATCGCGGCGATAGTTGGTGCAACCTTACCCGTTGGCGTCAGCACCTCGATCTTCGCCGGCACTGTCGGCTTGAGCCTGGGACTTGGGGTGGTGGGTTGATCCGGTTCATATACAATCTCAGCTTGTATTTCAGGCGATTTTTCGCCCTGTTTTTTGCGTTTCATTACCAAGAATACAACTAACAAAACAATGGCAATAACGATAACGATAACGATCGCGACCCAGATAACATAATCGCCCTCTTCCTTCGTTGTACCGTCAGAACCACCCCCGCCATCCATTTCATTGACACGCAACTGCAGGGTCTTGCTGGCCGACACATCCTGGAACTCGGACTTCGCACCCTTGGAAAATGCGCTTATTTCTATGAGGTAACCTCTTGGAAAAGTATCCGGGTATGTGTTAATTAATAATTGTAAATTAATACTATCTTCAGGACCCAGCTTCAATTCAGTACCTGCTTTTTCAAGTGTGATCTCGGCATCGATCAAGATCGGGCCTAGGCTTACAATAAAGATATCATCATAATTTCCAGTATTGGTGAGCGTAACATTTGTGATTATACTCTTGCCCTGATCAACGATAATATTTTCGGAGTCCAGTGTAAGATCGATCCCGTAGACCCTGCCCGCATCCCGATCGACGGTGAACCACCAAATCCCGGAGCTGCATTCACCCTGGATCTTACCGTCGGTGGTATTCGCGATCGGAATCACGGTCCAAAAATAGGCCTTGCCGCGGATCAGCGGTAGCGTTGGTATATAAGAAGTACTATCTAAAACCGATATGAACGTCTCGGGTACGGCTCTGGTATCGATAAACAGGTTGTATGACACGCTCTCAATTTTGGAATAGTTGACGTTCCAGGATAAGGTAGGGGTTTGAGTTGAGATATTGTATTTATTGTAGGGTCTTGATAAGACCACGACCGGAATTTCAACTGCAGTATCGATCCTGAAATGCCAGATGCCAGACTTACAAGTGCCGGCCTCGGTCCTATCTTTTGGGATGACGGTCCAATAATAGACGGTCTGATCCTTCAAAGGCGTTTCAAATTTAAACCGGGTCTCTAGCGTGTTCAATATCAATAATGCGGATGCATCCAAATTCTTGACCTTGGCTTCGTCGGTACTTAAGTAGGTATTGTAATAGATCGGAAAATCGTCATCCAGATCAAAACTTACCCACAGCAGTTCAGGATTTTGGGTTTGAAAGATCGTACCGTTTTCAGGTGATAACAGTCTTGATTCCGGTGGATTGTTTAGCATGATCTTGATCTGATAATCCATCGACTCGTATGGCCCATTGCCACTTAGATCTATTGCACGCCATTGAATATAATTATTCAAGCCTTCTTCAAAGGTAGGTATCACCGAACATTGTATCCGCTCCCCATCGACTAATTGCCCTGCAGAACGCCACGAGCTATAATTGTTAACTCCGTCAGTCGATTTCCGGTATTCGATCGAACTTGCGTTTATTCCACTTAAATTATCAAAGATCGTGATCCCACATTCAACTGCCAGGTCCGACTGCCACTCATTGGGGCCGGGCGTGGCATTATAAAATGCTACTTTTTCTACGTCAATATAAACTCTAAATATCTCAGAGGCGCTAAATCCATTCCCCACGACATCTTTGGCACGCCATTGTATCAGGTTATCGACACCATTTTCAAAGGTGGGGGTTACATTACCCACGATGGTCTTGTCATTGGCTGCGATATTAGCATCTCCCCAACCATCCTGCCAGGTGGTGCCGTTATCTGAGGAGATCCGGTATTGGATCGATGTGCCTTTTACTTGGGTGGTCGGGTCCGAGACCACGATGCCGCAGGTGGGTGTCAAGGTCGTCTGCCAATGTTGTTCTAAAGGTGTGGAATTTGTAAATGTTACGCTGTCGCTGTCGATATTGAACCTGAAGTTTAAATTCGATAGGTCATAGATCTGGGGGACGCCGGTAATATTCAATTTGTAGGTCACATTGGCTTGGGTTGAATTTACGGTTGGTGTGACTATCGTTATATTTTCGCCCGGCGTGGGGCTTTCGGACCAGGAATTACCCTGCGGGTCCCACACCGCTACAGCCAACCCATTATCTGCTGGCGGGTAATGGTCTAAAGCACCGTAATAGACAATTTTCACCGCTTCCCACGATAGCAGTTCGCCGCCGCGAATCCAGCCCTCTTCGATCAGCACGCCCTGGGTTTCGCCCACAACGCTCAGTGTACCTTCAAGATCGACCTGGTTCTCGACTTGGTAGATGTTCGAGGTGAGATTCGACCAGCCGTACAGCCCGCTGTTGGAATCGCCATATATTTGTATACCGTGAAGCTCGTTATCCGGATAACGCCAGTTGAAGGTAATATTGAAATATAGCAATAAAGAATTGAACCCGACATTCCTTACCTTGCTCGTTGTGGAAAGTTCGATATAATCATTCGGATCTGATAGTTCTTGAAATTGTTGGGTTACTTTGGTCCACCTGATCTTAAGATCCTCACCTGTGAAATCCAAGCCTAATGTTACGGTATCAATATCAGCATGACCATTTGGATCCGTTACCTTTACCCTAAATGTATATGGTTTATAGCGTGCATAACATATTTTGTTATTAGGGCCGTCACCATTGGCCAACCCAAGAAATTCAGGTTTTAATCTCGGCGAGATCTTGCCGGTGGTCAATATCACATAGGTTTCGCCACAGCTGCTTTTAGCGTTGTTCAGGCCATCTGCGTAGACTGCACCTACAATGATATCCAGACCCTGGTCATTATCGATATTACCTATTGCCAAAGAACTTCCGGTATAATCCATGGACTCATCGCCATAAATAATCACATCTTCTTCCATTGTGCTCAAATTTATATACGAGGGCAAGGTACTGCTGCCGTTTATTATATAGATCTCACCGCAGCCGTTTCGGCTGTTGGTTGGCCCATCGGCAGACGACGCGCTCATAATGATATCATCAAAAGAATCGTCGTTAACATCACCGGCCACCACCTTAATACCAGCACGCCCCATATCGTCATCGCCGTAGATCGTAACGTTCGCCTTGGTATTCATAAGATCGACGACTGATGGTAAGGTCGGTGCGCCATAAAAGACATGTACGCCACCCACATTATCACTATTTATTTCTTCATAAGATGCACCAAGAATAAGATCGTCATAGCCATCATAATTAACATCTCCGGCCGCCGAAGCCGCGCCTAAATAGCTACCAAACGACCCGAATTTAGTGCCATATATCTTCATATCAAATGTTAACGCCAGATCGATGGTGGGCGGTAAGGTTGTATTTCCATAGATCAAATAGACCTCACCACAGCTTGATCTACCGTTGGCCGGGCCGTCCGCCCAATATGCACCAATGATCAGGTCATCAAAATCATCGTTATTTATATCACCGGCAGCAACTGAAGTACCGCAGTAATCACTCGGATCAACCCCATAAATAGTTATCGGCAGCTGGGTTGAGAGATCTATAGAGGAAGGTAAGGATGTATTTCCAAATATTAAATACACTTCACCGCTTGATTGCCTGGCATTCCCGGGTCCATCCCCCAAATATGCACTTGCGATAATATCATCAATATGGTCTCCGTTAATATCTCCGGTTGACAGAGCATAGCCGCAAGAGTCGCTGGCGTCGGGGCCGTAGATAATGACATCGGGAGGTGTAACCGAGAGGTCCCACGTAGTGGGCAAGGTCTCGTTGCCAAAGATCACATAAAGTTCGCCACAGCCTGTACGTCCTTCTGAGGGGCCGTCGGCACTATTGGCTCCAATTATCAGATCTTGGATCGTATCGCCGTTGACATCTCCGGTCGCCAGGGACTGCCCGCATCTATCAGAAGCATCCGCACCATAGATTATCATATCTGCATCAGAACCTAGATCCATAGTTTCATTAAAGGACTCGTAGAAGATCACATAGACCTCACCGCAAGCGGTTCTACCCTCGCCGGGGCCATCGGCCCAATATGCGCCAATGATCACATCATCTTTACCGTCATTATTGATATCTGCAGATGCAACTGAATTGCCGGAATAATCCATGCTGGTCGCGCCTGAAATGGTCACGCTCTGATGTTGAGCGCTGGTGGTGGTATTAAGATCGATGACGTACGGGCCGCGTGTAGTGCCTCGAACGGATGGGTTGTTGGGAAGGGATGCACCTGAAAACATTGTGCTGGCTAAAAGTATGAAAAATATTATTATCACTACAATTTTTTTTAAGTTTAGGTTGGAGATGGAAATTATGATTAGCCCTCCCGAAATTTGGGTTTATCCAGATATTAAACCATTTTGAGGTTATTTATAATTATTGGTACAATTATCTAAATGTTAATAAATCATTGAAAAGGATGGAGGATGGAAAAAAGATTCGAGATTCGCGATTTGAGATTCAAGATGATCACCAAAAAGGAAGACGAGGGTTATTTTCTACGAAAATACCCCTAGCTTTTCAGAAACCGAAGGATTCTGAAATGCGAGGCAATTT
>CBDVCJ010000303.1:0-5144 GCA_965372445.1 uncultured Thermoplasmata archaeon
GAACCTACAAACTAAAAACTGCAAACTACTTACATAATTTTTGTCGAAGCTTGTACTTATAGATCTTACCAGACCCAGTCTTTGGCAATTTATCAACGAAGATAATTTTCTTAGGCGCCTTAAAGTGTGCTAATTTGTCTTTACAAAATGCAATTACTTCTGCTTCTGATAACTCATTGCCGCTTTTAGGCACAACAACCGCAGTCACCATCTCGCCCCAGAGCTCGTTGGGTAATCCAATAACTGCCGCTTCGAGAATATCTGGATGTGAATACAATATATTCTCAACCTCGATCGAATAAACATTCTCGCCACCGGTAATGACCATATCGTCTTTGCGATCTACGATTGTCACATAACCTTCGGAATTGATAACCGCCAGGTCGCGGGTAGATAACCACCCATCCACAATACGTTTCGAGGTCTCCTCGGGTAGCTCCCAATAACCTTGGGTGATCGTATCACCTTTTACTATTATTTCGCCAACTTCACATCCATCCGCACGAACTTCAGTACCGTCATCATTAACAACTTTAAGCTGAACCTTGGCAAACGGCCGACCGGTGGTCACCATATATTCCACCCGTTCTTTGAATGAGAGGGATCTCAAATGGTCTTTTAAGATCGACATTGTGAGAAACGGGCTGGTCTCGGTCAAGCCATAGGTCTGGAAATAATCACAGCCAAAAACCTCCAAAACCTTTCTCACAACCTCAGGTGCGATCGGTGCGCCGCCGCTCATGATCAGGCGCAGTGAACTGCAGTCATAATTTTTGGTACCAGGGCAATTCACCAAAATATTGAGCATTGTCGGTATAAAATTGGTGAGAGTAACCTTGTGCAGTTCGATCGCCTCCAGAACCGCTTGGGGTTCGAAGCTCGGCACAATAACATGTGCACCGCCACATTTGGTGAGCGTCCAGACCGCCCAGGCATCTGCAAGATGGAACATTGGCGCGACATGCAGCCATCTGTCGGCGGAAGTCAAGTTGAGCTCTTGGATCGTCCACTCGGCATGAACATAATTGTTCTTATGCGTCAATATTACACCTTTGGGTCTGCCGGTCGTGCCGCTGGTGTAATAGATTTGGGCAATGTCTGCCATTTCGGGATGCGGGATGCGGGACTCGGACTTACTATATGGGGTGGGGGGAGGTCGATTCCCGATTCCCGATTCCCGATTCCCGTTTTGGACCTTCGACCTTTGACCTTCGACTATCTCGTTCGTCTCCCGAATCCCGTTCCCCGTCTCCCGATTATTGGCAGTAAATAACGATTCATATTCTATATAGTCATAATTATTATCATATTGATCCGTTAAAATTATATTTTCTACCATAGGAAATTCTTCTAGTCTTTCGAAAATTGGTGTGATGAATTCAGATTGACTTATTACAATTTTTGATCTTGAATTATTTAAAATGTAAGCAAAGTCGTCAGGTGCCAATCTATAATTCACAGGTACGAGAACCGCTCCAAGCTTCGCAGCTGCGAAATAAATCTCGAGGAAATAATGGCAGTTTTTGTGGATGATCGTGAGTTTATCATTCTTGCTTATACCTAGTTTTATTAAACCCCCCGCCAATTTATCTACCTGCTCTTGAAATTCAGAATAAGAATAATGAATATCACCACAAAATACTGCAAGCTCACCCGGGTGCTTTTGGGCGGTTTCAGTGAGAATATTATAAAGTACCATTACTATAAAGCCTCCGATAAACATAGCCTATCTAAAGGCGGATATTTAAGATTAATGGTGAGTAATAAGGGATAAAAGAATATGTAACTATCTGGTTCATATAAAAATATATTTATATTTACAAAACGTTACACACTTTTATATTCAACAATAAAAGTAGAGAATTATTATGCGCCGAGGTTTTGGCTGGCTTCGCAGCCCTACCTCGTCGCTTTGCTAGCGCAAAAGCGACAATGGCGCAAAGCGCCAAGGTTACGGCCATTTCACGGCCTCGACCTCATCCCAATCTCTACGATTTTGGCTGAGGTTACGGCCATTTCACGGCCTAACCTTGTCGCAGCTTCTACGAATCTGCGCCGAGCTGGTGGCGGTTGACACCGCCCATGCACGGACGCAAATCAAAGATTTGCGCCGAGGTGGGGCGCAATCCAAGGGGAGATAAATCACAAACTCTTGGAAATAAATACCAAAAGTCCCTAATTCTCAAGGGGAGGAGGTGAAAAGAATGAGAAAAATAATGGTATTAGGAGTAATCTTGATTTTAATCACTATGATATTTGCGGTTGTGCCACTAAATACAAGTGCAAGCCCAGGTCCGATGACGATGGTCCTCTCTTATCATTCACCTACGGAAACTTACATATTCTCATTAGCAGATTACAATGGTAACCTATATGCAGGTACTTCAGGTGGCGGTAAAGTCTATGAATATGATGGGACCACCTGGACAGAAGCCTACGATTCACCCGAAGACCAAGTTTGGTCATTAGCAGTCTATAATGGTAAATTATATGCTGGTACTGAAAAACAAGGCGTTTTTGGTGGAAAGGTATACGAATTCGATGGAACTACCTGGAGTGTTTCTTATACATCAAGTGAGGCTCATGTCAATTCTTTGACTGTTTATAATGGCAAGCTATATGCAGGGACTTATCCCCGTGGAAAAATCTATGAATTTGATGGTACTACTTGGAGCTTAACTTACGATTCACCTGAAGCTCATGTATTTGCATTGAAAGTATATAATGGTAAACTGTATGCGGGAACCGACCCTGTTGGTGCAACAGGCAGTGGTAAGATCTACGACTTCGATGGAACCACTTGGGGACTTGCCAATAGCTTGACTGAATCTCAAGTACGATGTCTAGAGGTTTACAATGGCAAACTTTATGCTGGAACTGCTTGGTCAACTGCTTCTGATACTGCCTCGATATATGAATTCGATGGAACTACCTGGAATTATTATGATATACCAGAAACTGGAACAATGTCACTTGGTGTCTATGGTAGCAAGCTCTTTGCAGGAACTTACCAGAATGGCAAGATCTATGAATTTGATGGGACCTCATGGAGTGTTGCAGCTAGTTTGAATGAAACTGGCACGCTATCTTTTGAAGTCTACAATGGAATATTTTATGCCGGTACCTATCCTAATGGAAATATTTATGCAGCTGTACCGAGCCCAAGCGACATTGCAGACTACATAAACAATCTACCAGACAGTGCATTTAAAAACAATCCAGACCAGCGAAAAAATGCGTTCTTTGAAAAACTCGAAGAAGTGCAAGACCTAATTGATGCCGGCGAATACGCGGAAGCAATAAACAAACTCCTACATGATATACGTCCGAAATGCGATGGATCACTTGGCGGTAATCCACATAATGACTGGATTACTGATCCAGTAGCACAACAAGAGCTATGTGATATGATTGACGCACTGATCGCATATTTAAGTACGCTACCTTAGCATCCAGCATTTGACATTATATTCCTCTCTTTTTTCTCTTTTTTTTTATTTTTAATTATTTTTAATCAATTATCATTTATTAAATGAATAATTAATATATTATTTCGATTTTTTACGATAAACCTTATTGCACAGAAAAACTAATATTATGAGTAAAGTAACAAACGCTATCACACCAATCAATAGAGCCGAGTTAAGGCCTAGTGTGCTCTTACTGCCAGCTTTATCTTTTTTATCATTATCTTCATTCCCATTTTCTGCTGCACCAGTCTCTGCCTCGACCTCAGTACTACCCGCCTTTGTACCTGCTTGATCTTTGAGTATTACCTTAGTGTCGGTTATAGGATCCTCTATATACTGATGAGTAACTCCATCGATATCATAATTATCGAATCTCGTCATTTTATCGCGGTCTAAGACCCAAATGATTTTGTCATCTTTTGACTCAACCTCTTGTGAGGTACTGTTGTCGGGGTAAGTGATAATGGCAAGATTACTATCATACACACCAACAATTACATTTGATTCGTTATCTAAATCACCTACACGAATAGTATATAATGCCGAATTATCAACAGGTGCTGCAAGTAACATTATTGCGGTGACGGCATCAACGCCGTTATCATCGGTTTCGATGTAGATGATATCGAATGATGAATAATCGTCCATAGACGTGCCTTCAGGGATGATGACATCACCCCTATTGTCCTGATAGGCTTTGTCATAAGCTTCGGTATTTGCTGCTGTGGTTACTATTGGAAAATTCAAGAGAATAATGAACGCAATTAAAGAAACAAATATATATCTAAATACTTTAAATTGCATAGGTTCGCTTCCGTTAGAGGCTTAAACAATATTAATAATTTATAAACTTTATGACTTCATATCTATTTTGATGTATTTATTATATTCATTCCAATCTATATAGTAATTTTATTAAGCGCCAGAAAATATCGAAGAAACCTAGAGTCATTTTTTCCTGAGGCTTGTATTGGTTGCAGAGTGCTGTTTTTATTCATCGCTACACTCAACTTCATCTTCTCGGTCTATGAACCTTATTATACCTATGATAGCAATACTGCGATAATGTGTGTCATCTTTGGGTTCATTGGGATGCTTGGAGCGGCTATGCTGTTCGGTGTTGGTATCGGCACGATGAAAGATAAGTTCGCGATTTTGAGAATGTTAAAAGGTAACTCATAAAATTTGAATCCTAGGGTAAGTCCTGAGTCCATTTTTAGGTGTTAGGTAATAGGTGATGGGTGGTAGGGACAAGTGTCCTACATCCTGAGTCCTAAGTCCGGAGTCCTAGGTGCGGAGTCCTCTCCGGGACTCGTGGCTCGGGATACGGTAAACGAATTTAAAGTCAACCAGCTACCGGTTTTTAATCAACTAGTCTGACTGGCAGACTGGGTGACAGGAAGACAGGAAGACAGGAAGACTGGTGATATGCAACAAATAAATTCGAATCCCGCATCCCGCGGCCCGAATCCCGATAAGTGCAGTGCTAGCGAGGATATTGTATAGCGTCATTCCAGAAATACCTCCCAATCGGTTAGTTTATCAAACGGTAGCTATATAAAATTAGTGGTAAATGTTGAGGGTAATTCTTGAGAAACCCTGAGTTTTAAAAAATTAAATTAATCCAAAGAAATTAAATTGTTTGAATTCATTAAGGGTGTGAAGGGAAAAATA
>CBDVCJ010000304.1:0-5084 GCA_965372445.1 uncultured Thermoplasmata archaeon
AAATTTGGAGGTTTGGCTCTTGGAATTTCACTATCAGAACTCATTAATTGACATTACAATCAAATAATGACCATTTGGAGGCATGCTAATTAGTACATTGACATTTTTAGGTACTGCCGGTGGCAGGATCGTCGTCTTCAAGCAATTCTTAGCGTCCGGTGGTATCTGGTTGGAATCGGAAGGCACGAATATCCTTATCGACCCAGGGCCGGGCTCGCTGCTGAAGTGTTTGGCAAAGAAGCTTGACCCTATGAACTTAGATGCGATCTTATTGACACACCGCCATACCGATCACAGTGCAGATATCAATGTTATCATCGAGGCGATGTCGGAGGGTGGTCTGAAGCCGCGCGGGACGATCTATGCACCCCCGGATTGTTATGATGATGACCCGGTTATCTTGAAATATAATGATACTTACGTTGAGAACAAGATCGTAATTAATGAGGGGGATAGATACGAGCTTGGCAAAACTGTAATGGAGTTCCCGGTTAAACATAACCATACAGTAGATACCTTTGGTGTAAAGTTCTCGACTGACAAATATAAATTATCGTACATTGTAGATACGAATTATTTTGACGGCTTAATTGAAGCTTATTCGGGATGCGATATACTCATGATGAACCTGGTGTTCAATGAACATCGCGGGCCGAAATTCAAGCATTTATGTTTTGAGGATGCAGTGAAATTGCTCGACGGTATCCAACCTGAAACTGCAATAATCACGCATTTTGGGGTGACGGTCTGGAAGGCGCAGCCGTGGACGCTCGCCGAGAAACTAGAACACCAAACTGGGATTAAGACCATTGCGGCGAAAGATGGCATGAAGTTCGATTTGGATAATATTAATGTGGCTGAAAAAGATCAGAGTAGCATAGAATCATTTTAACTCGGTAGTAACGGGAGCATCGGGAACTCGGGAACACGAACCTATGTCTAATGTTGAATTGCAACTTGCAAATTTGAAATTTACAATTTTTATTTTGCAATTTGAAATCCAGTTCGGGCTCCCGGACTCCCGACTAAGGTAATTATCACTCAGGCTCCCGATACTCCCGAATATATATCGATAAATTATACGATAATAATATATCTCTGATACCATATTCTCTAGTTAATTAACTGCCAGGGGTTTGAGGCAAATGAGTATTTCAACTAAAAACAGGTTTTGCTCAATATTCCTAATTGCAATTTTAGTCATTTCCGGTATTTCAATCTTATTAAACTTGGGTTTGGATAATACGACAGTAAGTGCAGCAACGATCATAGTCGACCAGGGTAGCGGTGGTGATTATACCACGATCCAGGCTGCGATCAACGCCGCTATCCCCGGCGATACGATTTACATTTGGGCCGGCACCTATCCAGAAAATATAGTAGTAAACAAACAAGTTACGCTTATTGGGAATGGTACAATAAATACCACGATAGATGGTGGTGGAACCGGTGATGTGATATACATCACCGCAGCTTCGGTAAATATAAAAAATATTAAGACGACAAATAGTGGACCGACTTCCACGGATTATGGAATTGAGATAGAATCTTCAAATAATGTTAAGATCGAAAATTGTAATAGTTCGGATAATAGTAGAGGGATATATATCTCAAACTCCGATTTTTGTGTCCTTTTAAACAATACTTGCATAAATAATAGCATTGGGATCCGAAATAAATCCTCAAATTGGGGTATTATCGAGAACAACACCGTCAATTCAAATAATGAATGGGGCATCATTGCCCGAAGTTCACACGATTTTACGATCAATAATAATACATTAATTTCAAATTATAAGGGTGCAATCTATCTTATTTGGTCACGGGACAGTATCGTTTTGAATAATTCTATGACTAATTGTGGGATTTTTATTGGCGGCTCTCAACTTATGGAGTGGAACCGCTACACCATAGACACAAATAACACTGTAAATAGTAAACCCGTTTATTACTGGAAAGATCGAAATGGAGGGACCGTCCCCTTAGATGCGGGAGAAGTAATTCTTGCAAATTGCCAAAATGTTATTATCGAGAATCTAAATGTAAGTAATTCGAATGGAATTAGTCTGGGTTTTTCAGATGCGAATGAGATTAGAAATAATACCATCAACTACAATAAATGGGCCGGCATATGGCTTGATAATTCTGATAACAATATAATTGATAATAACACTTGCTCATATAATCAAGAAAATGGTATTGATATGATGGATAGCCATTCTAACATCATCTCTAATAATACCTGTAATTATAACATATATGGTACCTATAATTTGAGGGGAATCCATATGTCTTATTCCAATTTTAATCGGGTCACGAACAATACCTGCAATGGAAATCGTTTCGGAATTGAAATTGATACCAACTCGGGTGCATGCATCGTTAAAAATAACAATTGTGATTTCAATATTTATGGTGGTATAAATCTAGTCGGTGGAGGTATAATTGAAAACAATACCTGCAATTTCAATAAAAATGGTATTGAACTCGCATTTACAGCGGTTAACCTTGTAAGAAACAATAGCTTTTCTGGCAATACCCATGGGATTTATGTTAGAGCATCTTCAAATTCCAATACTATAATAAATAATACAATCTTTAATAATAACATAGGACTTAATATAAGTTCAAGCCCGAACAACATTTTTTATCATAATAATATTTACAGCAACACCCTCCAAGCCCTAAGTGACTCGACTAACCAATGGGACAATGGTAATGGCGAAGGCAATTATTGGTCCGATTATTCCGGCCTGGATGACGGCTCTGGTGGCAGAATCGTGGGCGATGGCATCGGCGACACCAACCTCCTGCATCTGGGGTTGGATAATTATCCCTTCCTCAACCCCTCCGGCTGGCTGTTTCCCGGTTCACCCAACCTATTAGATCCTGGTAATATTGATTCAGATGGCGATTATACTGTATCTTGGAACGCCTCTAGAAATACGATAGGATATGTTGTAGAAGAGGCTGTGAATAATAATTTTAATTCTCCAGTTGAAATCTATAACGGCTCAGATTTGAGTTGCGATATATTTGGTAAAAACAATGCAACTTACTATTACCGTGTAAAAGCCTACAATGAAAAATCCGTAAGTGGCTGGTCAAATATTGTAGATATTATCGTGGATTGGTTGCCAGATATCCCGAATAATCTATTTGTAGCTGTTTATCCCGAGGGGAACGCATTGAACCTTTCATGGGATCTTAACCTATTAGATACTAAAGATTACCTTCTCCACCACAAAACTACTGGAAGTTGGATTTTTTTAGATATGATTGACCATCCGGCCCATACCTACAATCATACCGATCTTCAAGATGGCCAACAATATTATTATCGAATTCAAGCCCGGGACTACCTCGACCAGCTTTCGGAGTTCTCAGGGATCGTGGCGGCTGTGCCTGTGGATTCTATTGCACCAAGCCGCCCTAAGGGGCTTGTTTATGATGTCCTGTCCTCCGATTCGATTTTATTGGACTGGGACTCCAATGCTGAGGCCGATATCGAAGGGTATAATATCTATCGAAGCCTAGAATCAAATCCCATTGATTGGGACGTCCCAATAAATGGTCTAACTTTGTTAGAGCAATCAAGATATATAGATATGGGTTTAGAAGAACTGACCACCTACTATTATGTCGTTACTACACTTGATGAAGTGCCACAAGAATCAGATTATTCAGCTGAAGTAAACGCCACAACACTTCTTGGAGAACATGGCCCCGAACTCACAAATTCAATAACCGATTTTACAATACATGAAGATATCTATGATGACACATCTATTGATCTTTATCATTGGTTCAAGGACATTAATAATGATCCTCTACAATTTCGGTGCGAAGGCCAGGAGTATCTAGAGGTCAATATCTATTCAATAAATGGAACGGTCACATTGAAACCTAGTTTGAATTGGAATGGCGATGAAATTTTGACTTTTTTTGCTTCTGACGGTAAAGTTGAAATCTTTGATGATGTAAAGATAACAGTCACCGCTGTTAATGACCCCCCGGATCCCCCAGTTATAATAAACCCTAAAAATAACACTGTAATCGATGATGGCGATAGACTGGACTTCGAAGGTTCGGGTACCGACCCTGACTTAATTTATGGGGATGGATTAACTTATAATTGGACTTCCAATATCTCTGGGGAGTTAGGTGAAGGAAAAACATTATCTAACCTCGTACTGCCAATCGGCAGCCATCTAATAACATTAACGGCTATCGATAAAGCTGCCAAAACCGCAAACACCACTATAATAATTACAGTCCAGGAGACCGCCCAATCCGATTCTGATGATGATGGGTTGCCAAACATATGGGAGCGCACATATGGCTTGGATCCATTAGATTCAAATGATGCTTCCGAAGATAGTGATCACGATGGTTTGTCAAATAGTGACGAATATTCTACGGGCACAGACCCCCAAAATAACGATTCTGATGGTGATCTTTATAACGACAAGATAGATGCTTATCCATTAGACCCGACAAGATGGTCGAAGGATGACGGGCCTCAACCGCCTCAGACTAATGGGCAGCCTAGTGAAAAAGATGAAGATGCGGCGTGGATGACGATTATCGCTGTGATTATCATTATAATTGTTTTAGTAATTGTAATTTTTATGTTCGTGGTGAGACCAAAAATTGTGAAGAAATCCCAAGAGCCAGCTGTCGTACCCAAGCCAGTTGCACCCCAACCGCCCGCGGCAGCGTCGCAACCTCCGTTCCCACCGCTCCAAGCCCAACCTCCAATGCCATTCCCACCTCCTCAACCTATACCCTCAACTGTTATGCCAATGCCTATCCCACCGCCACAACCACCAGTGATTCAACCGCCCCAGCCACAACTAGTAACTGAAACAGAAGAACTACAAGCAACGGAAGAATGAATTTTAATATCAGATATCTGACTTTTTTGGATTAGGGATCGCCGATGGAAAGGCGATAGGAGATAGGCGAAAGACGATTAATTTAGTCGTGGAGTCATGGGGTTGTGGAGTCGTAGAGTCCGGTAAGTTGTGAGTGTTTGTGGGACTGTTTTTATATTGCAAAAGAGCGTAGGATTGTTTCAAGAA
>CBDVCJ010000305.1:0-5084 GCA_965372445.1 uncultured Thermoplasmata archaeon
ACCTCGGGCTTATCTTGACTTTAGATTTAATATCTGTATGTCGTCAAGCTAACCCAACGGGCCTCGCAACCGTAGAACGTAACCCGTGTAAACATTTGGGATTTTGGATCTTGAAACTAAATGGGGGGCGGGGGACTACAAACTGTAAACTGAAAACTCCAAACCGCCATTATGTCAAAAGAATTATAAACAATAACACAGTTATATTCAGCAGTGATGCGCCAATGGTAACACTCTACAAAACCTTCATCCACGGTTTCGACAAGGAACTTGGCGGTGGAATTCCGGATGGGCATATAGTGTTGGTCTCCGGCAGTCCAGGTACAATGAAATCTACAATCGCTTATAATATGTTGTATAATAATGTCAAAGATCAAGGCATATTTGGTGCGTTCATATCTCTTGAACAGAGCAAAAAAAACCTACTGTTCCACATGACGAGGATTGGCATGACCAAAGACCTGGGAGACAAATTATCGATACTCGATCTGGTCAAGATCCGTAAGAATGTAAAAGAGGTCCAAGCCAAAAATTGGCTGGACATTCTGAAAAACCATTTATTATTGCTCAAACGCAAGAACCCTTATAAAATGCTGGTGATCGATTCTTTACCGGTTCTAGAGATAATCTCGGGGGTCAAGGACAGGCGCACAGAACTGTTCTATTTTTTCGAATGGTTGCGTGACCTTAATGTGACCGCGTTGGTGGTATGCGAGATCTCGCCCGACCCATTCTTGTTACATGACGAAGAATTTTTAGCGGACGGTATTATTTATCTAAGCATGGAAAAGGTCGGCGATATCGATATCCACCGCAGGATACGCTGCGTTAAGATGCGCGGCATGGACCATAACACCGGTATTTTTTCACTGGAGTTCAAGAGTAATAGATTTAGGATCACCCAAACAATCTGATTATAGTGTGTAGAAATTCCAAGAACCAAGAGACAAATCCCAAAATCCAAACACGTTTTGGAATTTTGGAATTGGTATCTGCGGCAACTTACTTCGTCAAGTTGCCTCGCATTGAAAATCCTTTCAGGATTTCCAAAGTTGGAGCTTGTTTGGAATTTGGTACTTGTATCTTGGAATTTTCCAACCACTTGTCTCAAACTACCAACCACATTCCAAAACTTGCCACAAAACTAATTGCCAAGTTTCTCAACAACTTTCAAATATTTCAGCAGCGCTCGTTCTTCGGGCGTATATTTTTCTTGGTCCTTTGGTTGTGCCAGTTTTATCGCGCCAATTAATTCCAAATATGACGGGTTGCCACCTGTATGATGGTAGATACCTTCGAATTCGGGGTTGGAGAGCCTGGAACCACTTTGTGCAAGAATCTTTTTACTACTTCTTTTATCTAAACCTTTGAGCTCGATAATTCGGATATGTTCTGCGCCAATTTTAGAATTTAATACCGGTATTAAAGGCTCAATATTTCTACATGTAATAACGATCTTGAGTGCCGTTATGTTTTCTAATAAACTCTTTAAGAAGCCCGCGAAATTAATCAGGTCACGGGTCTTTTTTAATGAAGCCCTTACACCGTCAATAGCTAATATCGTAGTCACATCATGTAGATCTTGGCGTAGTATATTTATCAATTTACTATTGTCAATCTCAGCGTCTTTTAGTTTGGTTAGATAATTTTTCAAAGTTCTTTTATTTGCCAAGCTCAGCAATTTCGACAACTCATTAGATATATATTGAATTATTTGCGAATCCCCGGTTTCGCACCAAAAAATGTTTGTTGTACTCGTATACTTCTCGATCACTTTGGAAACCAACGCGGTTTTACCAATGCCCTTATCTCCGGAAATAATAACTAATTTATATTTATCTGAATCTATTGAACTTTTCAATAACTCAAGCTCCTGGTCACGACCAAAAAAAACCCCAAATTTCGGGATATTATCCAGTATCTTTGGATATAATATCGAGAATTCCTTTGTACCTCTATTCTTCTCGAATGATCCTAACCTATCTTTCCATTTCCTGCAATAAAAAACCTCCCCGTTACCTTCTGAAATTATAAAGTTGTATAAGTTTAAGATATTGGCCCTTTCGGACTCTTGTAATGAGTTATTCAATTCTGATAACTTTAGTTTTTTAGGCTGACCTTTCAAATTCATAAAAGTTATTTTTTGTTCCCCGAGTTTGGATCTTAAGCTCTTGGCCAGATTTATCCCATTATCCGTCAAAAAATAGGCTTTGAGCTTTCGAGTAACAGCAGTGCTGCTACTTTGCGGATCTTCTTGCGGCTGGATATGAGCGCGTAGCTCTAACACCAATCCCGCAGCTTCGAGATGCTTGACTGCGCGCGGGACATGGCTTAAATGGATGGAGATATTATCTGCAATTCCTTTCTGCGTCACTGCGAACGGTACTTCTAATTGCGAACGGTATTTATTATATTCTAAAAGGTGTAGTAAGATCTTATCGTTGACTGTGAGCTTGATCGTTATTCCTCCGGTTTCAATCTAATAATATCATATCATTCCAGAGAGCAATTGATAGTAAGTTATATATGTTTATTAAAGATAAATATTTAGGTTATTGAAATAAAGCAGATCATGTGTAGATTTAATTAAAAAAAAATTAAAGGATTTTGAAAGATCTAAAAATAAACATTTAAAATTAAGTGTGAGGATATTAATTAACCAATATTTTTAATAATTTAAAATACTATTCACCCCAGAGGTAAGGGGAAGATCTGATTCCTGATAGTTTTGAACTTAGTGGATAATTATTAAGAATTTCTCTGTTGGTAAAAATGAATATCGACTACCTATTACCTCTATCCTACTAAGATTGAGGATTTTGAAAAATAAAATTAACGGGGAATTAAATTATGAATAATGAATGGGAATATTATAATGAGGATAAAAAAGGAGATATAGAGTATTTGGAAACAATTTTAGAAACACCAAAAATTGAAGAAGTCATAATTTTTAAAAATAAAATACCTATTACAATAAATCACTTTGGAGTTGAATTCAAAATATGTTTTTTCACTGGATATATCAAATTGACGAATAAATTAACTAAAAACCATATGATTCAAATAGAAAAAGAAAAAGGATTTGTACCAATATATTATGATGACCTAATTACAAGATTACAATTTTATTGTAGATATATATGTAATGTTTTTGATGAAGAAGGTAATGAACATATATTTAGTATTTATCCCGTAATAGTAACCAATGATATTGAAAATGAAATTGAGGAATTTTATTTTATGGCTAATGAGAAAGATATGAAAGAAATATAATTCGAAAGTCCTAATATAAAAGCTTGAGGATTTTGAAAAATAATGGGGGGTGAAAATAATGGATGAAATTGAAGATCAAAATGAATTAATATCAATATATGAAAAATTAAAATTATTAATCGAAAACGTAAAAAATTATCATCCAGAAAAAGGTCAGGAATTAGATGATATAATGGATAACATAAAATTGGAAGAAAGTATGGAAGTTAATTGGGATAAGTTGGTAAGTGCTGATGAAAATGTACATAAAATTATTCTTTCAGTTCATAATCAAATTAATACTACCAAAATTCGTGGTATTGCTGCATCTTATGAAAGAAGAAGTGATTTGGAAATTCTCAAAAATAGCATAGAAAATTCAATTGGTATTGTAAAATCATTCCATAAAGAAAAAGCTTGAGGATTTTGAAAAATAATATCAGGGAGATTGAAAAATGAATAAAGAAAAAGAATTTACAGGAATGCATGCACATAAATGGAGTAAAATTTTTGATAAAGAATTTGAAGATGAATCGGATAGGGCGGCTGTTATTATTTCTGCCTCTATGCTTGAACGAGCACTTGAAACACTTCTGCGAAGTTATTTAATTCCAGTCTCAGGGTCTTCTGACTCACTTTTTGATGGGGCATATTCCCCTATTTCATCTTTCAGTGCTAAAATCGATTTATCATATCGAAGTGGATTAATTTCAAATAGATTTGCTCGAGATCTTCATATAATACGAAGGATTAGAAATGAATTCGCCCATGATGTTAAGAAATGTAAATTTGAATCACCACATATTCGAGATCGAATTATTGAATTAAATCGTTCTTCACATAAAATTAAAGATGAACAATTAATAAAAGAACGCTTTCCTGAAGGGGCTAGAGGTGATTTTCAATCTATAGTTTCATGGATGTTATTTTGGTTAAATTTTCATGCTGAAAATATTGAACCATTAGAGTGTGTTCACATAGAATTTGGATATTTGGCTGAAAAAAAATTGGGAAAAGAGGTCGAAAAAACAGATGAAGAAAAAGAACCTGATGAGAATAGTAAATAATTTTCTATACCCGAAATTTTGGGTGGATTCGGGTTACAGCCTTGATGCAGCAGGGTTTCTAGGCTAGAAAAGGCTGCGGGTCGGCTACACCCTACCCTAGAACTAGCCTACACAGCCTTAATTCTAGGCTAAAAAGGCTGTTTCTAGCCTAATTCTAGCCTAACCCTGACACACATCATAGCACGGTTTTACATTTCCCAAAATTGCGTTACCAGGAATTTTGCGGTGATCGTGAGGTTACTCGGGAATTTAGATCGAAATCATAATTTTAGATAAAATAATACTTTTTTATAGTATATAAACTATAAAATTCTTCTTTTTTTCCGCAGAGACGCAGAAGCGGAGAATGGTACATTTCTGCGCTTCTGTGCTTCTGCGGTAAATTATTTTGTTCAAAGTTAAAACAAAGAATATATCGTTTAACCCACATTCTGCACCTTTCTTGCTAGAAAATAGGGGTTTTGCATACCGATTTCGGTACTTTTTAGCGTGCTCCACGCACTCCAAGACGGCGCGCCTTCGGCGCTTTTTCGTTTTTTTTCTGTCAAAAGTACCCTAGAAATCGACCCCATAACCGATAGCGGAGGCTGCCATAATATGTTTATTATTAGTAAACATTTTGATTCACATTTAAATTATTGAAATAAAAATATTAATAATTGATATATTGAAAAAAGAAAAAAATGTTATTAATTAGTCATATAATTATTTGCGGATAAAAATAATGTTTATAAACCTAAATTAATAAATATATTATAAATGTAT
>CBDVCJ010000306.1:0-5011 GCA_965372445.1 uncultured Thermoplasmata archaeon
TGAATTCTACTCACTCCCGCTAGGTCTGCCCCTGCATAAGAGCACCAGTTGCAGCAAAACGCAACGATCTTGGGTTGGAAATCATTTTTTGTCATCTTTATCGCCATCTTAATGGGGGGTTTACCAATGGAAAGGCGAAAGGTGAATCTTGCTCTCGCCTCTCGTCTTTCATATATTACTATTATATCAATTACTGGTCACAGCCTTCACTTTCTTCTTATCTGAATATTCATCACTAAAAGCTTCGATCATATCGTTGATCTGGTCTTTAGTAAATTGCTTAAGGGTCACCGCACCGCTCGGACAGTAGACCACACAGGTCCCACAGCCCTTGCACAGCACCTCGTTGATATTCGTGACTTTCTGGCCTTCTTTGTTGCTCTGGAGCGCCGGCGCGCCGAACTCACAGACGTCGCTACAGGTACCACAGCCCCAGCAAAGGGTCTCATCAACAGTAGCCACGATCGGCTCGACCTCGATATGATCCTTCGAGATCACAGTGGCGGCTTTCGAGGCCGCGGCCGAAGCCTGAGCGAGTGTGTCCGTTATATTCTTCGGGCCTTGCACACAACCCGCGAGGAATATACCGGCGGTGTTGGTCTCTACCGGTGCCAGTTTGGGATGGGCTTCTAACAGGAACCCGTCGGCACTGCTCGGGAGCTTTAAGATATCTTGGACTTTTTGCAGCTCCTTGCGCGGCACCATCGGCACCGCTAAAACAACCCCGTCTGCCGGCAATTCAATGTTTCGAGCGGTATATTCATCAAACACCGAAACCACCAATTTTTTTACCTTACCGCGAGATCTGGGCTTTACAACTGGTTTTTCATTATCCGGGAAACGAATGAACTTCACGCCAAGCTCGGAGGCAAGTTGGTACATTTCTTCGGTACCCTTGCCAAAACTTCGGATATCGCGATGCAAAACCGTAACGTCAACACCGGTTTTTCGGAGGGTTATGGCTTGCTTGAGCGTGACTTGACAGCAATATCTGGCACAGCCCGGATAACCGCCTTCTAACGACGGGTCGCGTGCACCGACACACTGAATCATCACTACATTTCTTAACTCGGGATTCGAACTATCGCCAAATGGACCTTTGACCTTGGACTTTCGACTTTGGACCGAATTTTTCGAGTCCCGCCTTAGAATTTCCTCCATTTCTAAATTAGTATAAACATTAGGGAGTTTGCCATAGCCATATTCCTTAATTGGGGTTGGATCATACGTTTCAGCACCAATAGCAAGTATTATAGCGCCGACCTCAACCTCATGCACTTTTTTATTGGTTTTAAGTTGAACTTCAAAATTGCCAACGAACCCCTGTACCTCCTGGAGCTCGGTATTAAAATGAACTTTCACACCCGCTTTTTTCAAAGCTTTGGCTGTTGTGCGGATTAGCTCTTCAGCTTCGGCGGGATTTATTATTGCGGTTTCATTATAAACCGAGATCGAATTCAATTGTCTTAATCTACCACCAAGATAATTGGATTTCTCGACCAGGTCTACTTTGAAGTCTTGTTCCGCGAGCTCGAGAGCGGCCTGCATGCCTGCGATCCCACCCCCGACCACAATTGCGGATTTCGTGACCGGTACCTTCATGGGCGTCAAAGGCACCAACGACCGTGATTTGGCAACTGCCATCCTAACCAGGTCTTGGGCTTTGGTGGTTGCCTCGGCGGGGCGGGTTGCATGTACCCACGAGCAATGTTCGCGGATGTTCGCCATCTCGAAAAGGTACGGGTTCAACCCCGCTTTCTTACAGGTATCTCTGAATATTGGCTCATGGGTGCGGGGCGTGCAGGATGCGACGATGACACGATTTAAGGTGTGTTCTCGGATCTGAGCCTGGATGCTTGACTGCGCGTCATCGGAACAGGTGTAAATGTTGCCGGTAGCAAACACCACATCGGGCAAGGTCTTTGCATATTCAACAACCGCATCCACATTGACCACGCTGCCAATATTGATGCCGCATTTACATACGAACACCCCAATTCGAGGCTCGCCTGAGATATCGGTTTGAGGGATCTTCTCGAATTTAGATGCGAGACGATGGCTCTTAACATACTTCCCGGCCTTGGAGGCTGCGCCCGAAGCCTGCGCGACGGAATCCGGTATGTCTTTCGGGCCTTGCGCACAGCCCGCTAAATATATTCCAGAGCGTGTAGATTCGAGCTGGGATACATTTGGTGGCGACTGCAATTGCTCACGTTCACCAGAACTGAAAAACCCGCAATCATCAAGTTCAATACCCAGCGTTTGCGCGACCTCGCTATTGGCTCCTGATGGTATAATTGCCGAGCATAATATAACGAGATCAGCTTTGATATCATCAATTTTGCCGCTCTCAATATTTTCCACCACAACATTCAATTCTTTTGTTCCCGGGTCTTCGGTTATTTCTGCAGGACGACCGCGAATGAAATTCACGCCCTCCCCACGCGCGCGTTCATAATATTCGTCAAATCCTTTGCCATAAGCTCGAATGTCCATGTTTAAGATCGTTATATCTTTCAAATTAGATTCGTGCTCTTTGGCGATCAAGGCTTCTTTGATCGCATACATGCAACATACACGTGAACAATATTTCATACCATGTTTCGGGTCCCGAGAACCTACACATTGTACAAATACAATTCTTGAAGGAGTTCTACTCAACGACCTTTCGGGGCTGGCACTGAGGATCTTGCCGGCGGTAGGCCCGGACGCGCTCAGCATCCGCTCGAATTCCAGGCCGGTTATGACATTATCATACACTCCATATCCATATTCCTTATAGCCTGTCGGGTCCAGCTGGTCATACCCGGTAGCTACGATTACGGATCCAACCTCAAGCTCCATAATTTGGTCTGACATTTTGTGGTCGATCGCCTGCAGCTCATCACAAGCCTTTACACATTCCAAACATTCCGAACAAACCCCGCAATCCAAGCACCTCGCGGCTTCCTGCCGCGCGCTCTGCTCTGAAAATGTTGTTGGGATAAGCTCCTTGAAATTATTCACGCGTTTCGTTGCTGAAAGCATGGGCGGTTGGTTACGAGGCTGTGGCTCGAGCTGCTCTTGGGTTAAGCTTAGATCTTCATAGCTAACAACTGATCTGCTTTGAGCCGCGATCTTTTTTGGAGTTTTTGCTTTGAGATAACGGTCCATTGCTTCGGCAGCCTGATTGCCGTGCGCCATTGCATCAATTGCAGAAGCGGGCCCGAGCACATTATCACCGCCCGCGAACACGCCCTTGACACTCGTCATTAGTGTATCTGGGTTGACCTTTAAGGTATTCCACTTTGTAAATTTTAAATCTTTGGTATTGGATGAATATTCAATATCCGGTAATTGACCGATCGCAGGGATGACGGTGTCAACTTTGAGTGTGAACTCGGAGCCTTTTATTGGTATCGGGCGGCACCGCCCAGATTCGTCGGGCTCGCCCAGCTCCATATTGATACATTCGATTCCAACAACTTTGCCGTTTTTTCCAAGTATTTTGGTTGGGGTGGCTAAATAATGGATTTTAATACCTTCTTCGACGGTTTCGGCGATCTCCCAAGGATAAGCCGGCATCTCTTTGCGGCTGCGGCGGTAGATTATGAATGCTTCTGCACCCAGACGTTTGGCGGTTCGAACCGAGTCGATCGCTACATTACCGCCCCCGATCACCGCGACTTTCTTGCCAAGTTTGGGCTTTTTATCTAAACTTATATCCCGCAGAAACTCCACACCGTGGTAAACTCCTTTGAAATTTTCTCCCGGTATGCCCAACTTCAGGCTGATATGTGCACCTGTCGCTAAGAAAATTGCTTGGTAGCCTTGTTTGGAAAGCTTTGAAATTGAAATGTCCTTGCCAATTTTAGTATTAAACTTAAGTTTCACACCGAGCTTCAAAATTGCCGCTATTTCGGCCTTTAGCACATCCCGTGGTAGACGATAATCCGGAATGCCAACGGCCAGCATCCCCCCTGCAACTGGTAACGCTTCAAAGACCGTAACGTCATACCCTCTTTTTGCTAGATTGGCTGCCGCAGCTAAACCCGCAGGTCCAGCTCCAACAATCGCAACTTTTTCGGGCTGTTTCTCTGCGATCTCAAAAGATTCCTCAATACCATGTTCAATAGCATAATCGGCTAGAAATCTTTTGAGCTCACAGATCGCGACGGGCTCATCGAGCTCCTTACGGTTACAACTGGTTTCACAAGGGTGATGGCAGATCCGGCCCAACACACCCGGGAAGGGCGTCTTGGATGTTACAAGTGCCAATGCCTCCTGATATTTACCGGCACCAGTAAGCGCGATGTAGCCTTGGGCATTGATCCCCGCAGGGCATGCATCTCTACAGGGCGGTTCGCCGCGTTTGGTGATGGTATATTTTAATGGGACTGCTTGAGGGTACGGTACATATATTGCCTTACGGTCGGCCATACCGCATTCAAATTCATTCGGCAGATCCACAGGACAGGCCTTTACACATTCACCACAGCCAGTACATTTATCTTCAATTACAAATCGCGCGTGTTGTTTTACACGGGCCTTGAAATTTCCGGCCTTACCCTTCAAGCCAATAACCTCAGAGTTCATTATCAACTGGATGTTTGGATGACGGCTGGCCTCGACCAATTTCGGCGATAGAATGCACATTGAACAATCATTAGTCGGAAAAGTCTTATCGAGCTGCGCCATCCGCCCACCAAGTGACGGCGATTTTTCGACAATATACGTTTTAATGTTCTGGTTTGCAAGATCTAATGCAGTTTGCACACCGGCAATACCGCCGCCAATGACAAGGGCACCTCTCTCCGAAGGTTTGGATTTTGGCATTCAACTCTCCTTTTATAATGGGTCGTGGGGGGAATAAATATACTTTACTTTAAATTTATGGTTAGATGGTTATATTTAATTTATTAGGTTATTACGAATGGATATTAATATATTGGTATTTTACGAAAAATCCCAACGGCAAAATTCCAAGAACCAAGCTTTAAAAATCCTGAAAGGATTTTTAATGCGAGGTAAC
>CBDVCJ010000307.1:0-5010 GCA_965372445.1 uncultured Thermoplasmata archaeon
TCATATTTGCACGAGTTGGGTCGAAGTTCAAATCCACTCCCCGCTATCTACGAGTAGAACCCGTGATCTAAGTATCATTTTCTTCAATTGTCAGCTCTGTTTTGATCTTGGGCACCGGCGCTTGTCCCTGTGGCTCCTGCACGGCAACTTGTGGTTGCTCAACTTGAGGTGTCGGTTGTGGCGCGGGCTCGACCTGTGGCTGCGGTACTTGAGGTGTAACCTCGGGGGTAGGCGGTTGCTCTGGTGGAACTTCAGGAACCTGAGGTTGCTCTGTGGGTGGTGTTTCAGGAACTGGCACTACTTCGGGCGGGACTTCAGGAGTTGGCGGTTGTTCTGGGGGTATTTCCGTTGTCGGTGGTTGCTCAGGAGTTGGCGCTTCGGGTGGTACTTCTTCCGGAGGCGGAGGCTCTGCTTCTTCGACTGGGGCTTCTTCTTCCTTCTCTTTCTTTTTCTTGAGGAAGATGAACAGTAAGATCAATACTACGATTATGATTATGATAATCCCGACAAGTGCATAGAGCATTGTGTTGTCTTCCGTATCTTTCTTGTTTCTGGGTTCTTCACCATCCTTATCTTTCACAGTAACAGTCAATGTGGACTCTTGCGGGTCATCATTACTTTCAACAATGAACTTAATTGTATACAGACCAGGTGTCATATCTTCAGGAATAGTAATTGTCACTATGACCATATCTGAATCTTCTTCAGGAATGGAAATAGAACTATCAGTGAATTGTATATTTGTAGAGGTGAAATCATCAGATTCGAATCTGATATTGAAGTCATCCTCGATATTACCATTATTTGAAATGGTGATCGTAACATTCTCGGAATCGCCTTGGTCAAGCTCCAAAGAAGTTAGTGAAATGGATATATTCACATCATAATCTGGAACAAAATCTTTAGAAACAACCTTTACCACAATTGTAACCTCATCTTTCACAATTGAATCAGTTAACGAGGTTGCAGTTACGGTAATTGTATAATCTCCAATAGTAAAATCATCTGGAATATCAATGCTGAGTTTTACCTTTGAATCAATATTTGGATCTAACAGTGCATTAGTTTTATCAACACTAATTTGCGATTGTAATTGGACAGAACTTAATTCAATTTCAAAGTTGTCAACAGAATTACCTTCATTAGTTACGGTTAAATTGATGTCTTTAGTCACACCCTGTTTAATTGTGACCGAAGTAGATTCAGATGTAAGATTAACTTTATAGATCGGTTCGAATCCCAGATCAATTGTAAATCTAAATGCACTCGATAGACAAATACCATTGGTTGGCTCGACTTTCCAATAATAGGTTTTCCCATCCACCAACTCATTTTCTAAAGTATATTCAGTAGAGGTTAATCCAGCGATAATTGTAGTTTGAGGATCTGGGTTCTCATCAAGAGTCACTGTATAAGTAATAATATCAGTTCCGGAATAATCAAGTTCCCATTTCAAGTTCGGGGTTAAAGTATTGATTACAGTCTTATCCACAGGGGATAATAAAGTAACCTTAGGTGTAAACTCGGAAATTGTGCTGTCAACAATAATTGTAATATCTGATTTTACTGCAATTCCACTATCTTTATCAGTTAAGGTCAATTCAATGTCTTCAGTTCCGGTAACATTTTCTTTGGGGGTGATCTTGAGAGTATCATTTACTGCATCGATTATTCCTATAGATTCAATGTATGTATAGATTTGAGGTGTGATGCTCCAGATTAAATTAAAACCTATATCCTCAATATCGCTTTCAAACGACGTCAAATCGAACAGAAGTGGCTGGATACCGACACTAATATCGTCTAAGGTATCAGAAATTGTCGGAAGATTATTTAGCACCTCAAGAGAATCGTTAATATACTCCCAGCCACTTGATACAGATTCATTATCTTCGAATTTTACTCGAAAATCATAGTTACCGAGAATAGAATCGGTGTAAGTAATCAAACTAACTTCATATCTATTATTAAGATAATTGCTTGTCAAATTAGTCCATTCATCTTCACTCTGTGGTTTATATTGAACATATAATGATAACATATCTTCCGGAGTTTCATAATCGGTTCCGTTGATGTATATTGATACAGATTCAGTTCGATAAATCGATGTTTCTGATAACCCTGCATCAATTACTTTCGGACCAGCATTATAGACAAGCAATGAATCATTCAAGTACAGCCAAGTGCTATAATTACCGTCGCTATCATTACATCGCGCACGAAAATCATAATAACCAAATAATGCATCGAATGGTATATTGAACGAAGATTCCCATCTTTCATTATTATAACTTGGAGCATTAAGATTGGTTTTATCCCAAGATGTTTCGGATGGGTCTCTATATTCTAATTCTATAGTGAGGTTTTGTTCGATTTCTTCTATATCTGTCGCATTTATCCCCAATAATATAGAATCATCTAATAAAGCTGAATTATTTGATAATGTAATATCCACGATTTCAGGAATGTTATTAAGTACAGTAAGTGAGTCATTAAGATAAAACCAGTTACTAAACAATCCGCCTGTATCATTAAATCTTACTCTAAAATCATATAATCCTAAAGTGGCATTCTGGGGTGGTGTAAAGTCTTCTTCCCATCTTGAGTTTTGATACTGTGGTATTGAGAAATAGGTTTTATTCCAAACTTGTTCATTTGGATCTCGATATTCAAAATGTGGTGTTAGATTTATTTCAATATCATATATATCTTTACCATTTGAAAATAAATATATAGAACTTGTTCTAAATATCGAATTTTCTGAAACCGAAAGATTCGATACAACTGGTGGATTATTCAATAATATTGATAATTTTAAAACAAAAACATCTGCCATACCACCATGAGTGGTGTCATATGCACCAATTGTTGTTGGGAAATTTGAATTATCTGTATATCCCGTGAGATAAATATTATCAAATAAATCAATTTCAATTCCTGATGCAATATGATTTCCTCCGTAATATATGAATGTCGAATATAAAAGCATTGAGTTTGTAGTGTTAATTTTTAAAACAAATATTTCCTTACCTTGCTGATTTGGTTTGTATGCATCAGGTGTTACAGGAAAATCAGAAGAACTTGTAGTACCGGTTATATAGATATTATCTACATCATCCAGAGTAATATCAGTACTTTCGTCATGGTGGCTTCCGCCAATATACGTCGAATATAATAATATTGAACCTATTTGATTTAATTTGGATATAAATGCCTCTGAATAGGCATTTGTTGTATTTTTTAATGCATTTGATGTGATAGGAAAATCAGTTGATACCGTTATCCCACAAATGCAAGCATTAGAATTGGAATCAATAATAATACCATAACCTTCATCTCGACCGGACCCCCCTAAGAATGTAGAATATAAAAGTAAAGCTCCAGTTGAATTCAATTTAAAAACAAACGCATCTCTATTGCCATTATGGGTAGTATCATTTGCATTTAAAGTAGTGGTAAAATTTGTTGAGTAGGTATAACCTGTAACATATGCGTTCCCGAGCGTATCAATTGCAATATCCCAACTTTCATCCCACAAACTTCCGCCAACAAATGTAGAATAAATCAGTTTCGAGCCATTCCAATTTAATTTTGTTACAAATACATCCATATCACCATTATGCGAAGTATCATTTGCTAACGGAGTAGTAGGGAAATTTGTTGATTTTGTCCTACCTGTTACATATGCATTCCCATATAAATCAATGGTTAGTGAATTTCCACATTCATAATCATTAGACCCTAAAAAAGTTGAATAGATTAGATCTGAACCAGTAGAGTTTAATTTTAATACGAAAGCATCGGTATTACCGTGATTGGTGGAATCATGTACATTTGGCGTTGTTGGGAAATCAGTTGAATGAGTATGTCCCGTTATGAATGCATTGCCATTATAATCAACTGCTATTCCACTGCCCACATCCCATTGTGATCCGCCTATGTAAGTCGAATATATAAGAGATGAGCCATTTGAGTTTAATTTAAATACAAAAGCATCCGCACTACCACCACCTGAGGTTTGAAAGGCGCCAGGAGTTGTTGGAAACCAAGGGGCTGGTTTCCCGGTTACAAATGCATTGCCATTAGAATCAATAGCGATGTCATAACCTTCATCATCATTGCCTCCACCTATAAAAGTAGAGTATATTAGTGGATCGATGACAATTGGTTTATTAGGATCATATTTTTTCGCAAATTTGAATCCATATGAAAAAGAATCTAATAATGTAAAATAACTTTCAATTTTCATCTTATTTCCATTTACATTTTGATATACAAATAGTTCAGAATCAACAAAGATACCTAACGGTGTATATAGAACTAAATCACCATTAGAATCTATAGAAATATCTTTTGAACCTTTATAATTTAAATTTATAACATTTGGGTCCCCACCAGGTCTCACAATAAAATCATATTTCAAGCCTTGTTCTGAAGAATAATATCTCAAGTCAATATCATCATAAATGTTCTCATAAATTACCTCTTGAAAGTTAGGAACATTCGTACACCATTTACTCGAATCGTTGCCGTAAAAGAAATTGCTACGATGAGGTAATTTATTAATCCCTGTAGGTTCCACCTCATTACATCTTTCAAAATTCAAGTATAAGACTACGCTTTTTCTAGGCTGTGGAATTTCAGGTTCATGCTCAGGCTGAAACCTATCAATAGAATCTCGCAGGACTTCATTCTCCTTAATTGACTCTTTAATTTCAAACACTACACCATCGTCCAAGAACCACACACCTTTTCCCTGAATATAGTATCTAACAGAATCATTTCCTATCTGCCCCCGGTTCTCAGTGAAGAAACCATCAAGTCTATTGATGTTCTGTAATATCTGTTGCTCTTGAACTTTGTCAGTAATCGAGTTTTTAATAAATGAATCAGTTTCTAAGGTTGAATCAATGTTCTGGACTGGCTCTGAGGTTCCAAAATTTCCTGCTGAAAGTAATAGAAATAGACTAATGATTAACAAGATGTGGGTAAAATTTGATGATATGGATG
>CBDVCJ010000308.1:0-5001 GCA_965372445.1 uncultured Thermoplasmata archaeon
AGTTTTCAGTTTACAGTTTGTAGTTCCCCCCTTCCCCAATGAAATCCAAATATCAAAATCCCAAATGTTTACACGGGTTACGTTCTACGGTTGCGAGGGCCGTTTGGAAGTTCGAAGAGCGTTTTAAATTATTTTGTATAAAGAATCAACCACACAGGTAAAAAATGATATTTTACTGATTTTAACTTTTTTTACCTGAGGTGTTTCGTCCTACAGACTTCAACACCAGAGGCACAGAGAACACAGAATTATAATATAGAGATTGTATAAAATAATATTTTTTTCTAAATCTCTGCGCCCTCTGAGTCTCTGCGGTTGTTAAATTCAATCCAATATAAAAAAACGCACTTCGTAACCTTAAAAGGGTTTAGGACATAGTATTTTTTACTACAAACCGAAAACTACAAACTGAAAACTTCCGTCTTGAATCCAATATCTTACTACATATAATTTGCCACTTTAACTAACTGCATAGCTACCACTTGTACTGATTTTTTAATTGTTTATCCGCAAAATAGATAAATAGTTATGAGTTTATGTTATTCTGAGAGGCTATGAGAATCAGTGTGGTTGTAATTGCAAGAAATGAAGAGTTCTATATCGCGGATTTACTGGATAGTTTGGTTTCTCAGGGTAAACTCCCTTATGAGATCCTTGTTGTAGATGCGGAGAGCGATGACCATACTCGTGATATTGTAAAACGATATCAAAAACGCTATGATTTTATCAAACTTTATGTTCAAAAGGGCAACCGCAGCGAAGGTCGTAATTACGGCGCTTCAAAGGCAAAAGGAGATGTACTTGCATTCATAGATGCTGATTGTATTGCCAATGCATTCTGGACCAAAGAGCTTGAGAAGAGCTTTAAAAAAGCGGAGGTGGTTGCCGGTAAATCTATTCGGTTAGGCTACAAAGGTTTCATGGACCTGGAACGGGTCGGAATGTACCATAAAGACACCGATGTCACCTACCCGAGCTGTAATTTAGCGTATAAGAGATCGGCCTTCAAAGCGGTAAAAGGTTTCGACCCGTGGTTTAAAGAGGCCGAAGAGATCGACCTGAATTTCAGGGCAGTGGATGCAGGCTATAACCTGGCCTACAACGACCGTGCGATAGTCTACCACCGGTTAAGGGAATCCGTACACGGGTTCTTCAAACAGTCGTTCTGGTACGGGTTCGGGCGCAAAGAGCTCACGCAAAAACACGGGGCGCTGTGGAGCAAATACAACGTGCTCGATATGGTGAAAATGAGTGCAAACGAATCGATCTGGAAATTGATACGATTGATAGTAGCGGCTGCGGGTTATATGTTCTGTAAGGTATTTAGCCAAAAAGGTAAAGAATTTGAGATGAAGGAAAAATTACGCGAATCGAAGCTTAGTGATCGATAACAATTCAAAACCCGAAATTAAAAATTTCAATATATTATTTGGGATTAAAAGAATTCATATATATATCTAAATAAAGAATAACTATAGAATTGGTGATAACATGTCAGAAAAGATCAATGAATACATTCACGATTATTTCACACGTGTCAAGAATAGTATCGATGAAATGGAAAACCCGGAATACTTAGAGAAGATCGATAAGATCGTTGAAATTTTAATGGAAGCGCGCGCCCAAAAGCAGCAAATATTCGTTATGGGTAACGGCGGTAGTGGTGCGACCGCGTCGCATCTTATGTGTGATCTCGGTAAGATGACGATCTGCCCGGATTCACCCCGGTTCAAGATCATCGCGTTGACCGATAATATACCGTTAATGCTTGCATGGGCGAACGATAGCTGTTATGACGATATTTTCGTCGAGCAGCTCAAGAACCTTATGGATCCCGGTGATGTGATACTTGGTATCAGTGGCAGCGGCAATTCCCCGAATGTTATCAAGGCCATCGACTACGCGAACGAGCACGGCGGTATCACGATCGGCTGGACCGGTTTCGAGGGCGGTAAATTAGCGAACGCCGCCCAGACCGCGCTCGTGGTACCAAGCCATAACATGCAGCGCATCGAAGATGTACATATGGTGCTAACACATTTGGTGTCGTCCCTAATACGCGATAAAATAGATCTGCCGATAGAATGCAAATAGGATACCTGGCCAAATAATAACCATCAGGATACTTTTTCAAAACTTTTAAAAGTTCGATACCGTGATTTTTAACAATTAATTGGATTCCCTGGCTTTTTAATTGATTCTTAATGACATGGTATCCCTTTGAGTTATTTTGATATGGGTTTCCTACCTAAAAAGAGCAAGGTATCAATTTAAAATCTGGGTGGCAAGGTATCCAATATATTATAATATAATCAAATTAATCTAACATTATTTCTTTAAATAGTACGAAAAAATCGTCTTAAGGTAATGATCACCTAAGTTATCATACATTCTTGCAATTTTATATATATCTTCATTTCGCTCAAGCACACTTATACATTTTTCATAATACTTGATAGCATCTTCGAGATTGCCCTGCTGCGCTGAGGTTATACCCAACCCCATAAAGATCTTAGCCTTACCCGGCAGATCTTCAAGCATCTCGGCTTTACGCATACATTTATCAAAATACTGGTTGGCAAGTTCATAATCTTTTTTCTTCCAATATACCCATCCTAGTCCCCCCAACGCATCTGTTATTCCCTTGATGTCGCCATATTTTTCCGATAGCTCCAGACTTTTTTGAAAATTTTCAACCGCATCATCCCAATTTCGCATCTTATCGTTTACCTGCCCGATCTTACGGTATAATTCCACTATCCGGATCTTGTACTCTTCCAATTCCGATTCCGGGCGGGCTAATGCACTATTATAGTGCTCGAGTGCGAGCTGGTATTTGCCAATTAGAGTGAAAATATCGCCCTTCAGTATATCAATATCAAATAAAAATCGTTGGTCTAGCCTGTCAGTATCTAATTTATTCAATGTTTCTAATAATTCCTCGAAATAACCCTGTTCAATTAAGTCCGCACCCATTTTGACTGCTACCTCTGCCAATTTATCTTGCCTGCCTGAATTTAAAAAATGATGTTGGGCTTCGATCGAGATCCGGCCTTTTGCCAACAGCTCCTCGGTCTTCTCAAGTTGGCTCAAATAAAACTCGCCTATCTTTAAATGCAATTCCTCCTTCAAATCCGGCGATAAATGCGAATAAAAGAAATCTTTGATGATCTCATGAACTTCGTAACCTTCGGCACTCTCCACCACCAGCGATTTTTTTAATAATTTTGCCAACACCTCGTAACTCAGCTCGCTAAAGATCAACAACCCCTCTAGTACCGTTGGATAACGATGCAAAGATGCGATCTGGAGGATCTTCTTTTCTATATCGGTCAATTTTAAAAATATCTCCTCCTCGATATATAAATTAATATTTTTCTGGTCTTTTAGTTCCTTGATCGCATCAGGTCCATCGATCAATTCCAAAGATAACGGATGGCCTTGCGTAAGGTTATAAATCGATTTGAATACCGGCTCCTGGTCGACATCTTTCAACGCGCGTAACTTCAATAATTCTTTGCTACCCTCTTCATCCAGCCCTTTCAACGCCATTTCAGCGATCAATTTTTTGATAACAACCTCGCGCCTGTCATAAAAAGGTATAATGCTACGCGATGCAATGATAAGTTTTATGCCTTCGATCCGTTCCAACATTTCGGTGATCAGGGTAATAAGTCCGATAATATTATCATTACCTCCAACACGATGAAAATCATCTATAAATAATAATGAATTGCTTTCATTAAGCATCTCCTCAATAATATCTGCAACCTCATTCAGATCCAAAGTCGCTTTACCTTCCAGATAATTTTTCAGTTCCTGTTTGTTCATTTGTGATAAGAACTCGGATAAGGGTGTGAGAATGTTGCGGAGATTATCCCATTCATGAAATCTATACCAAAAAACATTCTTGTGCGGTTTATATTCCTCGAGGAGTTTGGACATTAGCGTTGTTTTACCTATTCCGGCAATACCGTGTATGATCACGATCTTATTGGGGCTATTATCCAGCCAATCTTTTATTTGCTCCAATTCATTTTCGCGGCCGACAAAATAAAGCGATTTTGGCGCTTTGCTCGTAAAGTCTACCAACTCCCGGGATTCTCCCTCAACCAATCCTTCATCTGTGCCCGCAATTGCATCGGAGCTAATGGCAGTGTCCGTCCCAACCTCAGGTTCGGTTTCCAGTTCCGGTTTGGTCAATCGCTCAATATCTAAAATATAATCCGGCGATAGATTTTGAATGATCCTTAAAAGTTGAAAATTAGAACTAAGATGTTTATTGACCTCAGAAATAAAAAGTTCTATTAATTCATCAGGACCCCCTTCCAGATCTTGGATCTTGATCTTGAGCTTTTCGAGATTTTCGATGAGTTTATGAGTCTGCATTAACCCCTCGAGCGTAAGAAAATAAACTTTTCTACGGCGGGTAAGATCCGTTATATGCGCAACATCTTCTTTTACATACCCTTTTTCAACCAGCCGTTTCATTGCACGAGGTATTGCGCTTCGTACAACTCCGATCGCATTCGCGACGCCCTCTTGGGTCACTCCAAAAGGTACCTCCAACAATTGTTCATCAAAATTTTTAAATTCGTTCAAATGTACCATTATCTGCTCTTGGACTGTTAACCTGAATTTTTTTTGTGTCACGGCCTCCACCAGGAAATTGGTTAGTTAAAAATTTTTAATTATTATTGCCTCTTGGAATATATTGAAGTGATTGGTTATAAAGATATTGTTGAATGCCGATTTTAGGAGTTAGGAGTCAGGATTAAGGATTGAGGATTAAGGATTAAGGATTAAGGAGTGGGGATTGCCTACGGAAATGCAATAGGCGATAGACGGAAGAAATATCATTGCCTCCTGCGGCAACTTGCTTCGCCAAGTTACCTCGCATTAAAAATCCATCTTGGATTTTTAAAGCGATAGGCGGAAGATGAATCAAAGTCACTTGCGGTAATATGCTTCGCATAGTTACCTCGGCTTTGAAAATGCCCG
>CBDVCJ010000309.1:0-4987 GCA_965372445.1 uncultured Thermoplasmata archaeon
GAGGGAACTAGTCTTACACAGTGATTTAATTTTAATCTAAGAATTAGTAAATGATTTTTATTTGTTTGAAAGAGCTGAGAGCTGAGAACCCAGAGATGAGAAAAAGATTTCTATTTAATTAATTTTTCAGTTGAGCGAATAAATCCATTGAGCGTCTTTCTTGTTTCCACAATTTGTATTTTTAATATATTATATTCGTCTTCGCTTAAATAACCTAAATCTCTTGCCAATATAATGAAGTTTTCAACCTCAAATAATGATCCTCTAGACATGTAAAAAAATCGTATTCTTTCTTTATATGAATATCTTCCTAATCCTTCAGCAATATTTGCTGTAATCGAAATTGCAGCTCTATTTAATTGGGAAGTTAAGCCAAAAAGTTCTTCTTTGGGGAACTTTTTTGTTTTTTTATAAATCTTAATAACTAATTTATGTCCATGCTTCCACGCTTCAGCATCAGTAAAATGCTCAATTTTCTTTTTCATTCTCATCTCTCACCTCTCATCTCTCTGCTCTTATTTTATTCCTTCTCTAACCCTAACTGCAATACCATTTTCAAAAGCTAGCATCTCTTCTCGGTTCATCAAAGCACGTCCGACCGCTACCAGCACATCTTGTTCATTTACCACCATAACTTCATCCATAGGTCGTAGCTCGGGGTCGCATTCCCGTACGAACTTTGCGAACACATTTTTACCCTCGCGGTTGAATTCACCGGCTTCATTTTCAACAATTACACGTAAGATCGGGGTTTTGAATTGTTCATGTAATAACTTTGCACCGGACGCTTTCAAGGTAAACAACCCATCTTGGGCACGCATCGATAGGATGTGTTCACCATCTAAGATGACATTACGGATCTTGCCGGTCTTTTTGGATTTGACCAATTCGATTTTAGAGCTTTCGTCAAATAGTACTTCACCCACATCATTCCCAAATTGCATATTTGCTACTGACCTAACTCGCAAAAGGTCGAAGTTTGATCCAACCTCTACAATTTTCTTACTTTCGTCAGCTCCCATTTTTAGAACGTCCAGTGTCTCATTACCATCCCACATTACCGCGAGTTCGTATTTATGGCCGTGAGAAAATCTTTCCATCAACCTTCTGATACGCTCGGAAAGCTCTGGGGATGTGTTGAGCTCTTGACCGGAGGGGGTCACAGCCTGGCCTACTGGATACATTTCATCCAGCTCGAGTGGTACAGGTCCGAAGATCGAGGTCACCATAAAATGTGCGTTGGTTACCTTTTGTACCTCAGAAATCTCATCACGATAATATTGAGAATAAGTTTTTTCCGGATCTGCCGGGAGGTCGAAACCTATTAATACATTCATAGATGGTTGGCGGTAGCGTTTAAAAAACCGTTGCTCATATCTATATACTGCCGGTTGGTGTAGTGAGTTTTTTCCAAGATATAGGAACCTTTTACGGCTGAGTGGTTCGAACCGTTCCAGAAATTGTTTGGTCTCGCGCTTACGGAAGGGTGCAAGCGCTTCCAATAAATAGGGGTGGGCGCGGCTGCGCTGCTCGACCAGTTCCCAGAGTGTGCCTTCATAAATGGCTTCCTTAACGCGTTGGAGTTCCGTGAAACTTACATATAGGTTATGTTTTGCTAGCTCCATTACTCGCTCTTGTTCTTCAAAGGATTTCAATTCTGAAAGTGAATACTTATTGCATACCGGACAGTTACAAGGTGACAATTCCATATCTTTCAATCTTCGGGTGCCATCCGGGAACATCATTCTATTATCATGCGCATATTTACTATATGATGCAGAATCGAACAGATCGCAACCGAGTGCTACTGCCAGTGGAAAGATCATAGGATGACCCGCACCGAATAGATGTACCGGCCGTGCAGGTGTTAACCCCCTTTTTGAAGCAAGCACGACCTCCACAAGTTCGCGGAAGCGATATCTTTCCATCAACGGCACAACCCCGCCTATAGGATGTATTGCAAACTTCAGTTTAGAAAGCGCTTCGGAACAGTGTTGCCTCAGGGCGAGATGGAGTCCGCCTTGGATCGTCCCTGCAAGTGCCATTTCGGGTGGGGCGCCGTCCTTTCCCGTGATTGTTTGTATGGCGGATTGTGCGCGGTCGATCGTAACGTTAACATTTTGCTCAGCCTCGTCTAACGTGCTATCGGGCTCGGTAAACACATCCAGGATCGTACCGATATCTGTACCAATATTATTTTGAAACTCGATGATCTCGGTGGGGTCGATCTTCAGCTCTCCGTAGACATGGGTTTGAAATGTACCGGAATCCGTCATTATCGGCCCATCAAATTCAAGCAGGTCATGTAGACCGTCTTTTAAGGCTCGGTCGCGTAGCTCGGGGCGTTTATGAATTATGTAGGCGTTTGTAATAACGATCTGTGTACCGAATAATTCACGCATTTCGGTCGGTGTTATCAAAATCTCGTTTGGGTTAATTACAGGTAATAAGGTTGGGGTTTCGATCTCGCCATGCTGAGTATGGAATCTTCCTATTCGGCCTAAACAATCCCGAGTTTTTAGTTCGAATTTATTTATTTTAGTTGAATCGCTCATAATAAATCGGCTTTAGAATATAACCAATATTAATTAGCTTTATGGCAAAAGAATAGTTATTAGGTCGAAAGTCGAAGGTCTGAAGGTCTAAGGTCCAATTCGGGAATTGGGAATGGGGAATTGGGAATCGAAGACTCCACCTTTTATTTTTCAACCGCTGAGTACGCTGAATACGCTGAATAATTTTTTAACATAGAGATTGGAGATTCAAGTTTGAAGATTGTTTCAGAAAAGCGACAGGCGAGAGAAGATAGGTGATTGGCTAAAACTAGTTTCGCCTTTCGCTTATTGCCTTTCGCCTTTCCTATGGAATCTTGAATCTAAAAATAAAATTCAGCGTCTTCTGCGCCCTCTGCGGTTTGAAAAGTGGGTGGGGGCGTCGTTTCCCGAGTCCCGAATTAGATGACACATAAAAAAACTTACATAAAATCATCCAGCTTACATTTCTTGACCTTATCACTTTCAAATAATGAATTAATTGCATCCTCCAATAGCAATATTCGTTGTTGAGTATAAGCTGGCACATTATAGCGCTCTGCGATCTCTTTAGAGATCTCTAAATATTTGCGCACGCCACCTTCATGAACTGTAAGTATAAGATTTCCACCGCATAATTCCCCATTTGGTTTCGGGCGCATACAGGCACCGCTCAATGGGATCCTACGATATTTGGCACTGCATTTGGGACAACGCACTTTCTGTTTGGAATATGAATGGAGATTACCGATCATATCCGGTAGAAAATGGCTCTCAATTACTTTTGCCGCAACGTTCGCTTCATCCACAGGCCTCAGCTTTTTCGCTAGATATAGCTGAGCCTCCATTTTATCGATCATTTTTTCAAAGGTCTTATATGCAGATTCGATTGGCCCTGTACCGATATTTGTCGTATCATGACAAAACTTAAAACCTTCATATTGACCTTCGGTGCCAATCCTTTTACCTACCGTCTCTACGATATGCTCCACCTTCTTCGGATGTTGATAATTCAGGGCGGCTTCATAAAATTCTAAGGGATAACTCTCACCAATATCGACATTATGAGCTTCTTTATCGATCTCGTTCGGGTTGATATATTTCATAAGAACCAGCGGTGCATCCATAAATCCGCCCCGCGAGCTTGGCAGGTACGCGCGCGAGAAATTCAATAGCCCGTCAATAAGCAGCATCACACAATCTTCATCCCCATCGCAGTTGCGTCTTTTAGCTGCGTGGAAAAAGGGATGGGCGTAGCCTACGTTCGCAGTCGTATATCCAATTATGCGGCCAAGTATGCCGCATGAAGTGTGAGGCGACAAGCCCAGAATGGCATGGCCGATTATGTCCTCGGTGGTCTCGGCATTATAAAACGGTTCGAGACCGTAAAACTTTACTAACAGCTCATCGAGAAATTTTGTACTCTTAAGAAGGTACTTACCACACTTTACAGACACAATCAGATCTTGAGGCTTTAATTCCAGAATCTGGGCCTCGTTTTCAAGAGGATTATTTTGATAGTCTTTATTATAACCTAACTCTTTCAATTTTTCAATACTAACGCCACTCAATTCATTTGTTTTAAAGTGTGTCACCGGCACGTCGGTCATATCAAATCGCATAGTGCCATCTTTAAATACAAACACATCATGCTTTGCCCGAAGTATGCCTTTTTCAAGCGGTTCGGGAGTTTTATTCGCAGAGATCAGGCCAATAACTCCTTTGAGCTTGTCTGGCACCTTTGACTCTTTTAATCTTGACTGAGCATTATTTAATATTTTTTTGATATTAATGGTCTGTCTCAGTGGCGTCATATTTCTATTCTTCATATTTTTCTGGGATTTCAAGGGGATTGTCCATTCCTCAGTATGGCCGCCACATTCACAAAACGGTAGAAATGTCTTTTCACCACAGACCGTACATTTACGATAGCCTGCATCGACAGTAATTTTGCCCTTGTTTGCGGCCTCTTTTATCAAACGCTGGGTGCCGCCCGAATGACCGAGTGGAAACAATACATGTACCGGCGGTTTCATTTTGCGCTCTTTGGCCTTCTCGGGGCGACCCATGCTCGCACCGATACGGGTAAGCGATCTTTCACGGATCCTAACTCCAGCCAGATCCGAAACTGCCTTCATAATATCGTTTTTTTCTGCGGTCTTGCGGATTTGGGTTAGGTTGGCATCCAGACCGCAGCATCTTAATAATGGATACGAATATCTATCAAAAATTAAATTACCATTTTCAACCCGATGTAACGCACCTAATTCTAATATGATGTTTTTTATTGTTTCTTCATCCGGTAAGACCAATGAACCATTATCATATTTTGCGTTATTGAGAATATATTTTGATAGCGTGGTCAGGTCCTTAATTGTTATGTCATGCCAGAATAAATTGTAATATGGATGTAAATGGATCTTGAATTCTTCAGAAATTCTAAATACCTCCGCGGG
>CBDVCJ010000310.1:0-4952 GCA_965372445.1 uncultured Thermoplasmata archaeon
ATTTCTGATGATGTTTAAAAATAAATTAAGAAATGATCGTTTTAAGTTTCAAACTATTAGGAACTATAAAATTATATCAAGATGATTGGCTGAGCTGGGCTGGGGTGTTTTATATCGACATTTATAAATAAATCAAAATATATCACCCCATTAAACTGCAAGAAACATTAAGGGATACGGGGAATCCCAACAGCCATAGGAGGAGGCAAAACACTTAATTGAACCGTAAATTTTTCTTCCATCTAGAATAATTCCTCTTCGAATATCCCTTTTGTAGAATATAAAATATTGATAGGAGATGAGATCTATGAAATTAAGACGAATTGTCTTAGTGGGGGTGTTGGTGCTCTTTCTGGTATTGATCGCCTTTTCTTCGACCGCCTCAGCCAGCACCCAAAAACCGTCACCCACGATCGTAATTCAGCCGGGTGAAGGTGTAACCTTTCATTCCATGTCGAACGGGCAGGAACCACCGCCACATGTGATCATTCTCGATAAGGATGGCTCGTTTGTCAGGGTTGTCCCTAATCAAGGTCATCATACATATTAGGCAACATCCAGAACTGTTTGCAATCCCATTAAATCAATAATCTACCATTATTGATCTAGACATAGGTTAGCCTATATTTTTTCGAACCCTAAATTAAAAATTTTGATTATTTTCTCAATTTTTGTGAAATCACCCTGCAAAGGGTAAGTTTGGGATTTTAAAAATTCTTAGATAATGGATAAATTTCGAGATTATAAGGTAACATAACATTGATATCTTAACGAATTTTGTAAATCTTTTCAAAAATTTTAAATATATTATAGTCTTTATCATATAATAATACCGCAATGGGGGTAATGAACTTCAAGCTTGCGCCGAGCTTGTGGCAGTATTCACTGCATTGCTCGGACACAAACTCTTTGAGTTTGCGCCGAGGTGGGGCGCGTAATAAATACCAATAAATCATAATGGGGAGGTGAAAATCTGAAGAAAATAACATTAGGTACACTAGCAATTGGAATAGTAATACTAATGATACTTACAGTAATTCCGACAAGTATAGGCAGTAATTCATCAAGTCGGGGAGTATTCACAAACGGCGGCTTTGAAAGTGGTACCACCGGTTGGACATATAGTGAGAAAGATACATATGGATATTATAACGGCGGTACTGACACCAGCTGGAAAACTGAGGGTACTAACTCGTATCATCTATATGTCAAACCAAACTCAGTTACAAATATCGGTGAGTATTGCCGGATCGACCAAACGGTAGATTTAACAGGTGTAGGTGCAATAATAATGGACATTAAGACCGGTCGATTGTACTTGGATAATCCATCAAGTACAACTTGGGAATATAACTATCAGGTAAGGATATACATTGATAATACTATAGTATGGTCGACAACGAATTCCTTTGGTAATTGCCCAGACGAATACAAAACTTTCCTTGGTGCCAATATCGATGTAAGCGGCTATTCCGGATCTTGTAAATTCGCTTTTGAGATGTACGAAACACAAAAAGGTACAAATATGTTCGGCTATACGTTTGAAGCCTGGATCGACAATATCCGTGAGGCTATGCCCGCAGATGTAACTGTCAAACCATCAAACCTACACTTTAATTCCAACGCGAAATATTTAAACGTGAGAGTAACTGATTTCCCAGCAAATCCTGAAAAAAGTCCTGTTGATATCGCCGGATCCACAGTTAAAGTCTTAGACTTTGGTACTATTTTGAAATTCGATAAAAATGTTGATAGCAAATACATGGGTAAAGTCGATAGACAAATAATTATGGATGCAATTGGTACACCTGGCGATCAGATCGAAATTAGGGTTACCGGGCAACTTAATGATGGTTCTGCATTCTATGGATCTTGCATGGTTAAAGCATCTTAGAAATGATGATGTATTTATTTTACATCATCTTCTTTCTTTTTTTTATTTTAATTAGTATTATTCTATTTTAAATCATGCAATATTATGCTGTTTACTTCTCCTTATTCGTAAAATCGACGATCTCAGACCGACCTGGAATATGTTCCAGCACCATCCCTTCGATCGTCAACGGTGTGATCTTGTTCGCCAAAACCTTCGCACGTTTCAATTTCGCTTCATTATCGGCATAGATAGTCAGCAGTGCTTCACCCTTATCGACCTTATCCCCGCGTTTTTTGTGGAGTATCAAGCCAGCACCTTTATCTTTCGGCGAGCCAGCAGCTCTCGCAATACCAACAATTTTCTTGTTATTTACAACTGTCACATAACCTTCAAATCTAGGTAGGATCTCGTCCCTGAACTTACCAATTTCGATCTCTTCGGAGTTTATATCGGGATTACCACCTTGAGCGTCAATGATCTCGCGGAACTTCTCGAGGGCTTTGCCATTTTTCAGAAGCTCCTTAGCATAATCTTTACCGTTCTTGTGGGCGATGCCTGCCATATCTAACATAATACCTGCCATCGCACATGATTTCTCGATGACACTAGTGGAGGTCGCCTTGCCCTCAAGACACCCCAGTGCTTCCTTTGCTTCGATCGCCGGGCCGATCCCCACGCCAATAGGCTGACCGCCGTAGGTAATTGCACATTCGACCCTCATATTGAGCCTTTGACCGATATCGATAAAATCGCGCGCGTAGCGCTTGGCCTCCTCAATCTTGGGCACTTTGGTCTTTGGACCTGTGGGGATGTCCAGCAGGAAATAATCGGCGGATACCGCCTTCTTTTTCGCCATGATCGAGGCGATCACTTGTGAATATGGGTCCAGTGACAGCGGATATTCCACCCTAATAATCAAGTCATCCGCAGGCGCTAGGTTAACACTTCCGCCCCATGCAATAGTACCCCCAACCGTTTCTGCAATACGCTTGATCTCTTCCTTTTTGAGTGTAACATTCGCCAGCACTTCGAATATGTCTGCGGTACCACAGGCACTGCTGATCGCGCGTGAACTGGTTTTCGGGATCGTTAATTCTGCGGCTGCCAATATCGGAACGACCAAAAGAGTGATCTTGTTACCAGGCACGCCCCCGATACTATGAAAATCATAGATAGGATGTTTATCGAATTCGATCGTCTCACCAGTCTCTACCATTGCATTAATGAGTGCAAGTGTCTCATCCATATTCATACCCCTCAGATAAACAGAGGTTATGTATGCCGTCATTTCTATGTCTGATAGGTTGCGATTTACAATATCAGTCATTATCTGCCTTATTTCCTGTGCAGTTAATATATTACCATCCATCTTTTTCTTGATATAATCAATTGAGTGTGGCCGTTCCACAGGCACAATCTCAACTTCGTCATCCTCGGCCAGATCGAGCTCCTTAAAGGCTTTGCATAATACACCTACATTGTTTTCATCTACGATCGACTCCGTGGTCTCGACGAGTGCAGTTAAAGATTTATTTGATTTGATTACCTTGACACGTTCCAAACTTCGTACACCGATATCCTTGGCATCTTTATCGTTCAATATCACCGTGCACTGTCCTGCATCGATCTGAATTTCCTTGACCTTATACATTAATTACACCCCATTTCTCAATCGCTAAAGATAATTCTTCATGGTCTTTTGCATAATCTTCTAATGAAATATTATTTAGGGCGGCGTCTACTGCTTGGCTCATGGCCATTGCACCGGCCCGCACACCCTTTGGATGCCCCGAGACCCCGCCGCCGGCCTGGATCTGGACGTCGCCGCCTGCGACCTTCATAAGCGCGGGGATTGCTCCGGGATACATACCGCCCGAAGATACCGGCATCACGGTTTTCAACCCGTACATTTCATCGATAAGTGCACTTTGATATTTCAGGTCTTCGTCAGGCGTGCCGTGCATCTTGCCCACGCCAAAGGTCCCGATATGCAGCGCGTCGCCCCCGCATAATCTAACTAATTTGGCAACAACCGTCATCGAGACACCATGAAATGGGTTGCGCGTAAACGCGGCATGCATTGTGCGGTGAACATGGATGGGCAATTTAATTGATGGGGCTTCCGCCAGGCTCTGCAGCGCCGTGAACCCGCAGGTCACGACATCGATCATTATTTGTTTGGCACCCCAATCTTGTACTTTTTCGGCAAGTTCAACAATTTCATCGGTACGGGTGCTAACATTGATTGCATGGATTATTTTGTGGCCCGACTCGTCCTTGACCCTATCAATCGCCTCGGCAACCGCGCGTGTTCTATCTTCGATCGGGCAGAATGATTGGTTGGTCAATGTCTCGTCATCTTTCGAATTTGTCAACCCGCCCATTCCACCCTCATAAACGTAATTAGCAAACTCTTTCGGCCTCAACCCGATCTTGGGTTTGACGATCGTACCGATCAGCGGTCGTTCTGACGGCATCTCAAGTATATCCTTGAGGCCTCTCAGCCCGACCTTGGGGCCCTGGAACTTCTCGGTGATCTCTCTCGGAAAATGTACATCGTTCAACCTAACATTCACAAGATCTTCCAGGCCGAAAAGGTTGCCCGCGATCACGCTCAGGATCTGGGGGATGCCGCCGATCTCGACGCTGATATCCTCGTTGGGGAAGGCGATCTTTATTGTACCTTTATGCGCGCTTTCGGGTTTTAAGGCTATGACTTTACCGCCATAACTTTTGAAAATATTATCCGTAAAAGTCGAAACCTCAGTCCATGTGCCTGTTGATTGCTCAGCAGCGATCGCACTTGCAGCTTCTTCGAGTGGTAAAGTACTCTCTGCATAATAATCGCAGATCAGATATTTTTCGTCGTCTAACTCTTCACCTAAACTCAAATATTTAGTGCCGTAACCCATGGTTATCACTTATTTTATTCATTTATTACCTATTAGGATTCCAGATGTCTGCTAAATAGGAAGATGGAGGTTAGAAGACACGGGTCATTTTCTACGAAAATAACCCTAACTTTTCAGAAACCGAAGGATTCTGAAATGCGAGGCAATTTATATTAATAAATTGC
>CBDVCJ010000311.1:0-4936 GCA_965372445.1 uncultured Thermoplasmata archaeon
TATAAAAATGGGATTCTGACTTCCGATTTCTGACCTCCGACTTCATTATCCATATATAGCTAACTCCAATCTCTAAACTCCAATCTCTAATCTATCTCTCAATATATACCTAAGTCTTAACTTCCTCCCCACTTGCCAAAGCCCGTACTTGTGCAAGTATTTGCTCGTCGTCAAAGAACCCGATGCTGACAGCTTGCTGAGGACAGGTCGCGACACAGACCCCACAACCTTTACAAAGGATCTCGGTCACTTTGGCCTTGTTGGTTTCTTCGTCGAGCTCGATCGCGTTGTAGGGACAGTTGATTATACAAATATTGCAACCATTGCAAAGCTCTTCGTCGATACTAGAGACAATACCTTCTCCTTCAATTATCGATCTTGCCAATATCGTGGCTGCGCGTGCTGCAGTCCCTGCAGCTTGGGAAAGCGCCTCGTCGATCGATTTCGGGGAATGGGCGAGCCCACACAGGAAAATACCGTCAGTCGCGAAATCCAAAGGCCGAAGCTTCATGTGCGCTTCCAAGAAAAATCCGTCTTTGGATAATGGTACCTTCAACATCTTCGATAATTTATCGTTATCGGGGTTTGGTACGACCCCCGCACTTAAAATAACCAGCTCCGGGTCAAGCTCTAACTTATCTTGCAATACAGGGTCGTTCAAAGTTACTTTCAAGGTGTTAGTTCCTTTTCTTACCTGCGGTAGATTATCGTCGTCGTAACGTATGAATTGCACGCCCTTTTGCGAGCAGGCCTTATATAGATCTTCATAAAGCCCGTAGGTTCTGATATCTTTGTATAAAATGTAAATATTAACTTTTGGGTATTGTGACTTCAATAATAGCGCGTTCTTCAAGGCTTGTACACAACAAACCTTGCTGCAATTAGGATGTAATTCATCACGCGCACCTATACATTGGATCATCACGATATTTTTTAAAGACTCTAGCCGTTGTGCGAGAGCGGTGAGCTTGGTGATCTTTTCACTTTTATTGTGGCCCAGATCTTTAGTTAACAATCTCTCCAATTCAAATTGGGTAATGACACGGTCACTTTTACCATATAGATATTCAGTCGGTTTATATTCCTCAGCACCGGTCGCCACTATGATTATCCCATGTTTGATCTCAGTTTCGGACGATTCTGTGGGGCTAGATTGGTGTAATAATTGCGACTCGAAATTGCCGATGTAGCCACTAATATTATTGAGCTCGGTCTCGGTGTAGATTTTTATTTTGTCATTCTTATTGACTTTTTCGATAATTTCAAAGGTCTTCTCGCGCGGATCGGTGCCGTCCGGTAAACTGAATATTTTTCTAAAGTTGCCGCCTAGCTCCGGCTCCTTTTCTACTAAATGCACTTTGAAATCTTGCTTCGCGAGCTCCAAAGCCGCGGTCATCCCCGCCAACCCACCGCCGATAACCAACGCCTCTGGGTTTATAGCGATCAGCGGTCTCTCGAGCGGCGTTAGCAACCTCGCCTTCGCCACACCCATCCTTACTAGATCTTTGGCTTTCGCGGTTGATTCTAAAGGCTCGTGCATATGCACCCACGAGCACTGGTCGCGGATGTTCACCATCTCGAACAGGTACGGGTTCAATCCGCATTCCCGAACTGTATTTCTGAATAATGGTTCATGGGTACGGGGCGTGCAGGCAGCCACAACGACTCTGTTCAATTTGTGTTCGGTGATCTGGCTCTTGATCAGCTCCTGCGTGTCCTGCGAGCATGTATAGATATTGCACTCGGCATAGACCACCCCTGGCAGTGTCTTTGCGTATTTCTCTACGGCCTCCACATCAACAACGCCGGCAATATTGATGCCACAATGGCACACAAACACCCCGACCCGCGGCTCTTCATCGAGCACACTAAGCTCTTCGGGGTGCGTTGGCGCTAGCTCGACCCTTTGTATTTTACCGCCCTGAGTTGCTGCGATCACCCCCTCGGCCTTCGCGGCGGCGCCTGAGGCTTGCGCGACCGATTCGGGTATATCTTTCGGGCCCGAAAGCGTGCCGCAAACATAAATGCCATTCTTGCTTGTATCTAATGGCGTCAAGGGGTTTGTTTTGTAAAAATTATAATTGTCCCTCTCTACACCTAATATTTTACTCAACTTGTTTTCAATATCGGTATTCGATGGGTACATGCCCATTGCCAAAACCACAAGATCGACTTCCTGCTCTAGATAATCCAGATCCTCAGTTACATAATGAATAATTGGGTTGTGATCGCTCGTCTCCGAGATCTCTGCTACGCGGCTTCTGATATATTTCAGGCCATACTCGCTCTTAGCACGATCCACATAATCATCGAACTCTTTGCCCATCGCGCGCATATCCATATAAAAGATAGAAATTTCGGCGTTGGGTGAATGTTCTTGGGCGACCACCGCCTCTTTGGTGGAATACATGCAGCATACCGTTGAGCAATAGGGGTTGCCCACTTTATCATCACGCGAGCCCACACATTGTATGAATGCGATACGTTGTGGTGGCTTGCCATCCGAGAGCCGTTGGATCCGGCCGCTGAACGGCCCGGACGCGTTCATCATCCGCTCGAACTCCAGCCCGGAAATAACGTTCGGGTAGCGCTCCCACCCGTATTCGGTTTTCAATGCCGGATCGACCTGATCAAAACCCGTTGCCACTATAATGGAACCAATCTCAAGTTCAACTAACTCCTCCTGCATTGCATGGTCGACCGCCTGAAGCTCTGCACAGGCTTTGACGCATTCCAAACATTCCGAGCAGATCCCGCAGTTCAAACACCGCTGGGCCTCCTCACGGGCCTGTTGTTCGCTAAAGGTATTGGAGATGACCTCTTGGAAATTCTGTGCTCTCTTCGATGGGTTTAGTGCGGTCGGGTTGGCGCGTGGCATACGCTTTTTCTGGTCTTCGGTGAGCTCTAGATCTTCAAAGGCCACAATAGATCTATCTTCAGTTTCGTCCATCTCCGGTTTGGCACCCTGGATATATCTATCGATCGCCGCCGCGGCTCGGTTGCCGTGTGCAATCGCGTCCACCGCCGAGGCGGGTCCGAGCACATTATCACCGCCCGCGAACACGCCCTTGACGCTCGTCATTAGTGTGTCAGGGTCGACCTCTAAGGTGTTCCACTTTGTAAAGTTTAAATCTTTGGTATTGGATGAAAATTCAATATCTGGTAATTGACCGATCGCAGGGATGACGGTGTCAACTTCAAGTGTGAACTCGGAACCTTTTATTGGTATCGGACGACGCCTGCCTGAATCGTCGGGCTCGCCCAGCTCCATCTTGATACATTCTATCTCGGCAACTTTGTCGTTCTTTCCAAGTATTTGGGTTGGGGTGGCTAAATAATGGATATCGATACCTTCCTCCTCGGCTTCGGTGATCTCCCAGGGATAAGCCGGCATCTCTTCACGGCTGCGGCGGTAGATTATGAACGCATCCGCACCCAGACGTTTGGCGGTTCGAACCGAGTCGATCGCTACATTACCGCCCCCGATCACTACTACTTTCTTGCCGAGCTTAGGCTTTTTACCTAAACTTACATCGCGCAGAAACTCCACGCCATGATAGACCCCTTCGAGCTTTTCGCCTTCGATCTTCAATTTCAGGCTGGTGTGTGCACCTGTTGCCAGGAATACGGCTTTATAGCCCTTTTTGAATAAATCGTCCAATGTGAGATCCTGGCCGATGCGGGTGTTGAGCTTGAGGTCGATGCCAAGCCCCAAGATCGTGTCGAGCTCTCGTGTCAGCACCTCGGGCGGCAACCTATAATCAGGTATGCCGACCGCCAGCATCCCACCTGGTACTGGCAGCGCTTCAAAAACCGTTACCTTATACCCCATCCTAGCAAGATTAGAAGCCGCCGTCAACCCTGCCGGGCCCGCCCCAACGATCGCGATCTTTTCGTCGCGTGTATCGACGATTTGAGGCGGTACAAAGGTGCCGTGCTCCAATTCATAATCCGCCAGAAACCGTTTGAGCTCACAGATCGCAAGCGGTTCATCGAGCTCACTGCGGTTACAAGCGCTCTCGCATGGGTGATGACAGATCCTGCCGAGCACACCCGGGAACATTGTTTTCTGGCGTACCAGCTCCAATGCCTCTTGATATTTACCCTCGCCGATCAATGCAATATAACCATGACCATTGATACCCGCAGGGCATGCCGCCCTGCACGGCGAATCGCCGCGTTTGCTGATCGTGTATTTCAAAGGTACAGCCTGGGGGAATGGGATATAGGCCGCTTTCCTGGTGGATAACCCGAAATCAAAATCGTTTGGCAGCGCCACGGGACAGACCTTAACACAATCCCCACAGCCAGTACATTTATCTTCGATTATGTATCGTGGATGCTTTTTTATTGAAACCTTGAACTCACCAGCTTCACCCTCGACCCCCACGACCTCAGAGTTAGTTAACAATTTAATGTTCGGGTGACGGCCAACCTCGACCAATTTCGGTGAAAGTATACACATTGAACAGTCATTCGTTGGGAAGGTTTTGTCTAACTGTGCCATCCTGCCGCCGATGCTGGGCGTGCGCTCGACAAGCTGCACGCTGATACCCGCGTCTGCTAGATCCAGTGCGGCCTGGATGCCGGCGATGCCGCCACCTATGACTAAAACGTTTGTACTTTTTTTTGTCATATGTTGTTCCTCATTATTGGGTAATTGAAAACCCAATTCTAACTATAGCCAATATTATCTGCAAAATTCCAAGAACCAAGGTACAAGTTCCAAACAAATACCAAAACTCAAGGTCCAAACCCGGTTTGGAATTTTAGTATTGGTACTTGGAGCTTGGTTCTTGTATCTTGGAATTTCAGCAGGTTATTTGTAATTATAATTACGTCTCCAACCCCTATATAAATTGCAGGTGTGGGGGAATAGAAATAACTGCATTTTTAGTTTATGGTGGTAACTGAAGTCAAATATGTTCATGAACAG
>CBDVCJ010000312.1:0-4896 GCA_965372445.1 uncultured Thermoplasmata archaeon
GGTTTCTGAAAAGCGAGGGTTATTTTCGAAGAAAATGACCCATGTCCTCAATCCTGATCCCAAACCACTAACATTGTCATATCAGCCATAACATTTTAAGTAATAATTCCATTCAGGGAGACTATGAAACGCATCCTGTGCGGAGTCGATGAAGCCGGCCGCGGGCCTGTAATTGGACCGCTTGTCGTTGCTGGTGTTAAGGTCGATCACTCCGATCTAGAACGATTGGAAAATCTTAAGCTAAAGGATTCGAAGCTCTGTACGCCCAAACGCCGTGATAGATTGGCGGGTGAACTGAACAAATTCTGTAAAATTCATACTGAAATCTTACCCGCCGAAGAAATAGATCGATTACGCCAAGAAAAGACCTTAAATGTGATCGAGGCCGAGCTTTTTGCTAAAGTAATAGCCAATTTAAAACCAGTGAACGGTGTGATCGTTGATGCTGCAGATGCAAATGAAACCACATTTAAGAATTATATCTTAGATAATTTAAATTTCAAACCGGAAATAATATCAAAACATAAAGCCGATAGTACCTATATAATTGTAAGTGCAGCCTCGATAATCGCCAAAACCACTCGCGATGCCGAGGTTTTGAAGATCCAGGACGAAATTGGCGAAAAGATCGGCAGCGGTTACCCCGCCGATGAAACCACGCGCGATTTCCTGATAAATTGGATAAAAAAGCATAATAACATTCCACCACATACCCGTAGCTCTTGGAAGACCGTAAAACGGATATTGAGAGATAACAATTTAAAATTAACAACTTTAGATGAATTTGAGGGATCGAAATGAATAATGACGAAACAGAATCAATGGATAATGAATTAGAGGAGTTAATATTAGGTAAGATCACGGAATTTAACGAAAAGATCAAGACCGATGAAAAGCTCCGCAATGAATTAACCGGTGTGACCCGCAAGGCACAACTTGAAATTACTGACGGTAAAAGTTATTCCTTCGTTTTGCTGGATAATCAGCTCCAGGATTTCAAGGTAGGGGCCATTGACGATTCGGACCTTCGTTTTTCAGCTGATAAGGCCACTATGCTCGGAATTTTGAAAAAGGAGATAAATCCGTTGAAAGCCTACATGATAACCAAAAAATTGAAAATCAAAGCGTCACTTGAGGATATGCTGAGGTTTCGAAAGTTCTTTTAGATAATATATTGAGCGATCGGGAATTGGTCCCCACCCCCTGTTTTTCAACCGCGGAGTACGCTGAGACCGCTGAATTTATTTAATGATTTTAGATTCAAGATGTCTTAAGAGAGGCGATAGACGATAGGCTAAAGCAGGTTTCGCCTATTGCCTTTCTGAAACTATCTCCAATCTTGAATCTCCAATCTCAATACCAATTAACAAATTCAGCGTCTTCTGCGTCCTCAGCGGTTCAAAATGGGGGATTTTCATTCCCTATCCCCGATTTGGGTATTCCTTTATCAAAAGAATTATTTAACGTCTTCGAAACGGTCGCCTATTTTTTTCATTACTTTTGGCAGGGTTGTATATTCCATATCCGCTAACGGTAACCTATGCGGCTCGAACGGCCCGTGGCGACGCATATATTCACATACATACTGTGCCTTCTCACGAGTGTAATCAAAGGCCGGGTCATCGAATAGATCTACAGGCCCGATCAGTGTTGCATTCGCGATCTGGAAACCGAATGCCATTACCCGTGGCGGCCCATCAAATCGTGTACATCTCGCATCTTTATGTGAGACCGGCATAAGCGGCCCATTATGCGACCCGCGCATCCAGCCCGAAACCAAATGTGGGAACCCAAACGGTTCGAGCACCTCACCCAGTGCCGGGAGCCCGGATTGGGCACGGACGATGCCAGCCGGGTCATCTTTACCGACATATTCACCTGCAATCTGGAATAACTTTTCGGTTGAAATTACTGCGGCGGGTTCATCTTTCAAGTCACCGCCCATTTTAGGGTTTTCCTCTTTTGGAAATACCCTCTTGATAACATATCGTTCTTTGGCGCCTATTAATGCCAGCAGATCGTACATCTCTTCTGGCGAATTCATTAGGACCTTTTTATGTTCTTGAATGTCCCAGACCTCGAACCTGAACCCATCGTGTAAACTCGGGTCGATGATCAAACCTGCAGTATTGAACGGATCGGCAAACATACGATAGATCGGTAAATTGAACGCGCCCGGCTCGGTCTTATCCATCATTATGACAACTACAGGCTCGCCTTGACGCTCAGTAAACTCCATTTCGGCGATGCCAGGCCCCATCCCCCGTACATTTCCCGAGAACGCATCCGAAAGTATATCCTGACCGGCACCGTAAAGTTTCAACTCTTTGGCTTTCTCGGTACCTTCTTCAAACACATTCCAAGCCGCGCCATGTACATCTTTGGAATCCACGCCTTTGTAATGTGTCATTATTAGCTCTAAGTCATCGCCGCAGTTGGTAACACAAAAATCATTTATTACGCCATCTGCTTTAGCTTCCGTAAGCTTTGTCTCGGCCAATTTAATTAATTCAGGGTGAACTGACGCATGACCAGGCCAGCCACCAATATCTGCTTTTATAACTGATATTGTTGTCTTTGATTCACCATTAACCATATTTATCTCCTCCCTATATTAAAAAATATTATTGGTGATGCACCGTATAGAAATTATATACTTTAATTCTTTGCTCGATTTAATTTTCTAATGCTAATCGGATAATTTAAACGAATATTATAAATCTAACTTCCAACATTACCCAAATCGAACAATGTATAGTTATATATTAAGAATAAGGAAAAACTTTTAAATATACAGTGTATATAATGCTATCCAATTAATAGTTGCGATATAATATTTACTTGTAACTTTACAATCTCAGGGGTGGCTTACCATGAAAAATAAAATCAATTTAAGGTTGATGAGTAAGTTTTCGATCCTAATAGTTATATTAATACTAATTGGATTGAGCTTCTCAGGCACTGTTATTGCCGTAGATTCCGATGGTGATGGTATTGCCGACGAAATCGAGATCGAAAAGGGCTCCATCCACGACGATGCCGATTCTGATGATGATGGGGTACTTGACGGTCAGGAGAAGGATTGGGATCAAGACACCGATGGAGATGGTATGATCAACGCCCGTGACCCTGATTCGGATGGGGATGGCATTTATGATGGTACCGAAGTCGGTATCGACGAAACCGATCTACACGCGGATACTGAACTGGAATGGGGCTTTTTCGTGATCGATCAGGATAATACCACCAAAACAGACCCAACGAATTGGGACACCGATGGGGACAAAATCTCCGACGGGGACGAAGACAAGGACAGAGACGGGGAATTAGACGAAGATCAAGGTGAAACAGACCCACTGGTACCTGATACTGATGGGGACGACATCCCAAACCCAGAAGACCCGGACGATGATAATGACGGAATGCCTGATACCTGGGAAAAGAGAAAGAGTATCCTAAACGACAATCAATACGGTGACCCATTCGTAAATGATGCAAATAAAGATAATGATAAAGATGGAATTTCTAATTATCAAGAATTTTTAGGTGATGATGGTGTCGATGGTGCAGTCGACGATTCCACCGATCCCTGGGATCCAGATGATGTACCAAATACCCCCCCGGTAGTAAATTTTCGCCAAAATAAATTGCTGTTAGAAGGTGGCGAAAAAATTAATTTCGATGGAACTTATGTTGTTGTCTCAGATAAAGAAGGCGGTCCCCTTGAATATATTTGGGATTTTGACGGTGACGGGTTTAACGATACAAAAGGCCGAACAACACTAGAAATAACATGGACCTACCAAGTTGGCGACTATACCACGAAATTAATTGTGATCGATGAAGAGGGCCAAGCCGGTTCGGACACGATACTTGTAAATGTCGTACGCCCTGTCGGAGAAAATGGAACCGAATATCCGGTTGAGCCAAGTGAAGATGCCTTTATACACCCGAATAAAACAGTGCGCAAGGAATGGTATATTGCCTATAAACTCACAGAAGTACAAAAAGACGATAAGATCTCGATCAAACTTACTGTGACTAGTGGTACCGGGGTACGGATCTTTATTTTAAATGAGAAGGATTTTGAAAGGTACAAATATAATAACCCCACTGAAGCAAAGGTATCCTTGCATTACGAGGATGGTTGGAAAGGCATGAACACACTTACACGCAATGAAGATTATGTATGGAACGTGCCTGATAATCCTAAAAATGATAACGTTTATATCATTATAGATAACGGTTATTACCAGGAATATTTAACGCCGGGACTAGAAATAGATACGCCAGCAACCTATCATCTCGAGATCGAGCGTGAATCGCCAATGTGGGGGATTATATTTTTAATAATTGCGATAATTGCCGTGGTTGTTGTCATTGTAGTTATAGCGATTTATTATGGTCGAAAACGTGAGAAGTCGATATCGCGCAAAATGACGAAGGAAGCCGCAGTCGAAACCCAAAAAACCTTAGACCGAGAAATGGCACGGTTGGAAGCCGAAATTCAGGAGTCCTTAGTAAAAACAGGAACAGGCGTACCGGCCCAAGGAATGGTAGGTGCACCGCCGCCAATGGCAGCGCCTACGACCGGCCCGGTCCAACCGGCTGCAATACCGCCCCAACAGATGCCCGCCGCAGGACCAGGTCCGGGCCCGGTCGCGCCCGCACCCGTACCCGTACCCGCCGGCGTCGCATCGCCACCCCAGCCCGGCGCGCCGCCACCCGCAGCGCCACAGCCCGCACCCGTAGGTGTGCCACCGCGACCAAAGCAACCTGGACAACAGTAATTACAATAATTTTTTCCACCATTTATGTGGTAACTGGTAAGAGTTGGATTCTGGATTCAAGACGGAAGTTTTCAGTTTGTAGTTTTCGGTTTGTAGTAAAAAATAC
>CBDVCJ010000313.1:0-4862 GCA_965372445.1 uncultured Thermoplasmata archaeon
CGGTATTTATCTGTCCAAGTTCTTGACAGAATGCAGTAAATATAATAATCTTTCAGGTAATATTATCAATACCTTTGGGCAGAAAGGAAATGGCATTTATTTAGACCAATCTTCAAATAATAACAATCTAACTGGCAATACCATCAATATCTTTGGGAGTGACGGGCACGGCATTTATCTAATACAATCTTCAAATAACAATATAACAGGCAATACAATAAATACTATTGATCAATGGGTGGTGGGTATTTTTCTATCGCAATTTTCAAGTAATAACAACCTTACAGGCAACACGATCAATACCTCTGGGCAGTCTGGATACGGTATTCTTCTACGGCAATCTTCAAATTATAACAACCTAACAGGCAACACGATCAATACCTCTGGCCTGATTGGTCGCGGTATTCAACTACAGCAATCTTCAAATTATAACAACCTAACAGGCAACACGATCAACACCTCTGGGGATAGTGGGTCCGGTATTTTTATATGGCAAAATTCAAATAGTAATAATTTAACAGATAATGAAATAATTACTTTTGGATCAAATGCGTATGGTATTTATATAGTAACGAACTCGAACTATAACAATATTACAAATAATACAGTAGTTACAACGCAGTCAGGAGCAAATGGTATTAGTATAGAATCTTCAAATCACACTTCTTTAATGGACTGTAATATTTCTACTTCCGGATTGAATGCCCATGCAATTTATTTAGATGAGTTGGTTGCTATTGCTAGAGATTCAACATTAGTATCCACAAATGGTAATGATTTCAACATACGAAATGACGGCAATATAACTGTAATAAATTGTAGTTTTAATACCGTAGAGGTTACAAACGATGGTGGCGGTGTAATACAGGTTAAAAATTATTTGACAATTCAAGCATATTATGAAGGCGGTGTCACACCAATTCAGAATGCAGATGTTCTTATTGAGGATGATGGTGCAAGTGTTTATAATACATCAGGTTACGGTGGTACCGATACCCAAACTGATGCAAGTGGAAAGATCGACACATTAATAATAACAGACCGCTGGTACATCTATAGCAACACCGCCACGGAAAATGTGACGACAGTTAAGGTAAAAAAGACCGTAGATGTCAGTTGGGAAGAAACCCGCGATGTCGATATGAATGCCTCACATACCGAGACTTTCACTGCTTCCGATATTTTTGCACCGACCATCCCAACGGGCTTAAAGATTACACGAATACCCAGTACTAACAACCTAAATATTTCTTGGGACCTAAATTCGGATGATACTGTAAATTACACTATTTATACTAATATATCAGGTCAATGGGAAGTATTAATTAATCTAACCCACCCCACAAACTGGACTATTGATTCGGACTTACCAGATAAAACTTGGCACTATTATAAAATCCAGGCTTGGGATGAAGCCGAAGTACCATCAGCCCTTTCAGCGCCAAAAAGTTTTTATTTAACCGATATAACACCACCTGGAATCCCAACAGGCTTAAAAGTTACTCGAGCAGCCAGCACTAACACACTTAATATATCCTGGGACCTTAATCCGGATACTGTTAATTACACTGTTTATACTAATAAATCTGGTAGTTGGAGCTTTTTAATTAATGTTACGCACCCCACAAGCTGGACCTTAGATGAAGATTTACCGGATGAGACCTGGTACTATTATAAAATCAAAGCCTGGGACAAAGTTGGGTGGTCATCAGATTTTACAACGTCGGTCGGTTATTATTTATCTGATATTACCCCACCTGGGATCCCGAGTGGTTTAATGATTGTTCGAATAGCCAATACGAATTCCCTCAATATTTCTTGGGACCTTAATATTGATGATACGGTTAATTACTCGGTATATACAAACAGATCAGGTCAATGGAACTTATTATGTAATGTTACCCACCCCATAAATTGGACGTTAGATGAGGACTTACCAGATGAAACCTGGTACTATTATAAAATCCAAGCCTGGGATAATGTCAACTTGGTATCAGGTAATCTAACCCCAGTAGGTTATTATTTATCCGATATTACCCCACCTGCAATGCCCACTGGCTTAAGTGTAATCCCTGTACCTAATGGCGATGCCTTAAATATTTCTTGGGTGTTGAATACCGATGATACCGTGAAATATGAGCTCTGGTGGAATGATATTATAAATGGTAAGTGGGTCAAGCTGGGTGATATTTCACATCCGAAGAGTTGGTTCGTTTGGGCAAATGAGAGTTTAATCAATGGTTCAACCTATGAGTTCAAATTGCGTGCATGGGATAAGGTCGAGTTACCATCTGAATTTACTGCACCCGAGAGCGTAGTCCACAGAGACTATTTAGCACCTGGAGCACCCACAAACCTTATTGCCGAAACGCTCTCCGAAACAAGTATTAATCTAAATTGGAATGCTAGTAGTGATTTAGATGTTGAACGCTACAGAGTGTATTTAAATGAATCCGGTGAAGGCACTGGGGGGCATTATATGCTTCAAGATGAAGTAGACTCAGCCACATTAAGCTATCAATTTACCGAGCTATTGGAAAATACAGCTTATTATTTTGTAGTTTTAGCTATTGATGAGGCGAATAATACCTCACCGTTCTCAGAGGAGGCCTGGAACACCACTAAAGCACTACCACCTCTTGTGCGACCTGAAGTTACAGACACCACCCCAGCCAAAGACGCTACAGGAGTTGCAGTTAATAGCTCAGTGACCATCACTTTCAGCATACCCATGGACACAACGAGCGTGGAAAATGTTCTAACCATAACGCCTTTGGTGGACTACACACCTTCATGGAACCCGCCCAACACTATTCTGACGATCCAGTTCACAGTGAACCTAAGTTACAACACCACCTATACTATCACAATTGGTGATGCAAAGGCCACCACTGGTGGTATACTTGAAGATGCACCTTTCATACTCAGTTTTACGACCGAGAAAGAGATAATAATACCAACTCCGACTATTACTATAAGCCCTTCAAGTGTCAATATCGAGGTAGCACCTGGGGAAACGATAACCATATCGGGCTCGTCTACTGATTTAGACGAAGGCACCGAGGTCACCGTGACCCTGGAGGGTGAGACCGAGACAGGAACAATAGCTGCCGATGGTTCATGGTCTGTCACCATAAAAGCACCTACTACCCCTGGCGACTATAAGCTGACGGTAACTGCTGGTGACCAGAGCAAGGAAGGCACAATAACCATAAAGGAGCCAAAATCAATTACGATCACCACTCCCCTTGCCAATATTGAGGTGGAACCCGGTGAGACGATCACCGTATCGGGCACGTCTGTAGGTTTGGAGGTGGGCATTGAAGTTACCGTGACACTGGGGGATGAAACTGAGACTGGCACAATTGGCGCTAATGGGGGCTGGTCAGTTACAATCAAAGCCCCTGAAACCCTTAACACATATATGATAACGGTCGAAGCAGGGGGCCAAAGTGATACGAGATCCATAACTGTAAAGGAACCGGTTGTAACTCTGGAAGAGGAGGAAGAAGAGGAAGAAACACCTTTCGACCTGGGAACTGGTATTTCGTACTTATTGTTCATTATTATAATAATCGTGATCATCATAATATTGATCATAGGTATGGCACTTCGTAAACCCAAACCCGAAGAAGAGGAATTGATAGAGGAAGAAGAAAGTGAAGAGTTTGAAGAATAATTGAACCAGATCGGGATACGGGAAATGAATATTAGTCCCCAGTCCCAAGTCCCCAGTCCTCAGTCCATCTTGAGGCTTGTAGAATCGGGGACGGAGGACCGGAGACTGGGGACCGAGGACGGAGGACTTAGCTATTTCGAATCCCGAACATTGGCGAAATATATTTAAATCTCAATGCTATTCCATTTTTAAATTTCTTTAAAATTAACATTTGGAGGGTTGCTATGAAAACTAAACTTAAATCGTTATTAGCAGTGAGTATATTAGTACTAGCCGGCTTCGTGATGCTATGGAATTTTGGAACTAAGGATGTGAATGTGCAAGGTGCGACTTTATATGTGGGCTCGGATTCGGCGTATAAGACAATTCAAGAGGCAGTTGATAATGCAACCTCCGGTGATACGATCTATGTGAAAAATGGCACTTATTATGAGAGTGTAACAATTAACACCGCAAACATTGAACTTATTGGTAATAGTACGACAGATTGCAAAATTAACCACTCATACATCGGTACAAGTACTTTTGACTATGCAGCAGGGATCAATATTACCGCCGATAATGTGAATGTTACCGGATTCAATATCAGTGTCTCCGGAAATTATACTTTCGGGATTTATATCGAAAATTATAACAATTCAAGAATTATCAATAATAATATAACAACCAATGGGTTTCTTTGTTTTGGCATTTATTTATATGATTCATCAAATAATAATATAATAGACAATACAATCATTACTTTTGGGTATATGGGATTTGGCATTTGGCTTTGGGGTAATTCAAATAATAACAATCTAACTGGTAACACAATCAATACATCAGGGTCGAATGGGCACGGCATTTGTCTATACCAATCTTCAAATAATAATCTAACTGGTAACACGATCAATACCGTTGGAATGAGTGGGCGCGGCATTTATCTACAGGTATATTCAACTAGGAACAATCTAACAGGTAACACGATAACTACTTCAAAGACATTTGCGAAGGGGATTGAATTATGGCAATCTTCGAATAATAATCTAACAAGCAACACAATAAATACGTTAGAGAGTGATGGATATGGTATTTATTTATACGATTCTTCAAATAATAACAATCTAACAGGTAACACAATCAATACATCTGGGGGTGATGGGTACGGCATTTATTTAACCAAGAATTCAAAAAATAATAATCT
>CBDVCJ010000314.1:0-4849 GCA_965372445.1 uncultured Thermoplasmata archaeon
TCGATGAAATATTATTTTCTGTTATACTATTATAAGAACAATGAAGTAAATTAAAACTCGTCAAATAATTTCCACTTATACTATTTTTTAATATTGTGCAATTAGAGGACAATTCTAGCTCTAATCCATAAAAATGATTATTTGCGATCTTATTGGCATCCATATATATCGAAGATGATGAGTAAGAATAAAGTCCATACAAATTATTTGAAATGTTATTATAAATGATAGTAATTTCAGAGCAGTATGCAAGTTCAATTCCCACGGTTGTGTTGATAAGTTCAAGATTTTTCAACATCACATTCGAACAATTCGCTAGTATCACCTGGCCGACAGGAAGAAGCTCGAGAAAGAAAGTATCTGTGTTCTTATAATAATACAACGGTTTTCCATTAACATAATTATTTATGATCGTATGTGAATTGTAATTTTCTAATTGCTTGCCACCGATGTAAATACCTTCATTTTGAAAATCATTACCAATAATTTCGTTATTTGTTGAATAAAACTGCGCTATTCCAGCATAGCCATTAGACGAAAATTCATTATTATAGAACAGACCATTCGATGATGCATATAAATTTATTCCGTTTTCTCGGTTGGATAATATTTTATTACCGGAAATATTGTTCCCCAAGGTTTCGTACACATAGATCCCGTCCGCGCCGTTTCTTATAGTGAAACCTGTGATACTTAACGAGTTACCTCTGCTATAGATCACACGGTCGCCTCTCCCATCGATGATAGTATTATTTTTATCTTCACCTATAAGCGTCACCGACTTATTCATCCACAAATTTTCAAAATAAATACCGTTACCAACTGTTATCGTATGTCCACTATATGTCGTAGGATCATCGATCGCGCCCTGGATGCTATTGAAATATTTGCCGGTGTCAACATTAAGAACTGACATAAGGCGTTTCAGTATGAACTGTTGGAAGGTGTTTTCATCAATAGAAATATGGATCAATTTGGGTTCGTAACCGTTTTTGGTAACTGAAACGTTCTTGGTACAGTTACAGATCGGGATATCTGTGATACGATAGAAACCTTCGGAATCGGTATGATCTTCTCGATATTCATCATGGAACTCAACCATAACAAGCGCGTCGGGTAACGGGTTCCAATCTGAGTCGTAAACATAGCCATATAAAATACCGGGTTCGGTCAGGAGCCAGCCATTGGGTGTCATGAAAGGATAACTATCTATCGCTGTTCCGGTACTATTGATGGCAGTATATGGAGAGTCCCCGATCCCATCGCTCCCGAACTGGTTCTGGTCGGGGCCGCTGAAGTAATCTTCACCTGAATAATCGCTCCAGTAGTTACCGCCAATCGAATAACTATTGTTCCATTGATTGTCATTGCTGAATATTTCATATGCTTGATAGGTATTGTCAATAATGTTGTTATGATATATTGTGTTATTTGACGATTTATGAAAATAAAGCCCGTACAAATTATTTGAAATAAAGTTATTCTTTATGTTGTTATTTGATGATTCTTGAAAATAAATTCCTTCTTCCCCACTCCATGAAATAGTGTTATGTTCTATTGTTTGGTTATTAGACTCTATTACTACAATCCCGTTGCGGATATTATGAAAAAGCATATTCTTGTTCATTATATTATTATGAGAATCCAATGCTACGAAAATTCCATGGGTATTGTATGATAAATTGTTAGAATTAATTCTATTGTTATCTGAATTTTCGATTAAATATACTCCCTTATCATTGTTTATAATATTATTTCCTCTTATAGTGATATTTTGTCCCCAAGCATCAATAAGAATACCATTAGTTCCATTACATATCGTAAAACCAGAAATAGTAACATGATTCGCTTTAATATAAATTACATTATCTTTTTGATTACCATCAATTATGTGGGTATGGCTATCAGTTGAAAATAGGTCAGTGGATCCATCGATTAGCATGTATGCATAATAAGTAGAAGAGAATAATTTAATGGATTTATCAATCACAAGATTTTCATAATAAGTTCCGTTAGTTACAATTATATAATGCCCATCCATAGTGTCCATATCATCGATCGCTTCCTGGATCGTTTCGAAATATTCATTAGTATCAATATTTGACACATTTTGAATCAAATGTAAAGTAAAATTATGAACCCAATTTTCGATAATACTAGTGTCTATAATTATTGGAAAATAACCCGATTTTGTAACACTTACATTCTTGATGCAATAACAGATCGGGATATTGGAAACATAATAATAACCGTTTGAATCGGAATAATCTTCCTGAAATGTACCGTGGTAGCTTACTTTAACTCTAGCACCAGAGATTGGGTTCGAAAAGACATCACGGACATACCCAGAAAGCGTACCTTTGTTCACAGGTGTCCAATTCACGGGGTACATCAACGGATAATTATCCTGTGTACCTGCCCCGCCGCTGATGTTGGTGTAAGGCGTGTCGCCGATGCCGTCACTTCCAGGTAGAGATTGATTTGGGCCACTTTTTTGATCTACCCCTGTGTAATCGCTCCAGTAATTGCCACTTGATGGGTAAGTGTTGTTCCAAAAATTTACGCCAGAATCATCTAAAGCCTGAATCCCATTATTAATAAGATTATTTTTGAAGATTTTATTATTTCCAGACGCGCTAATATAAATTCCATGACCAGCATTTGATGAAATATTATTACTGAAAATATGATTTTTCTCTGAATATCTATAAATGTAAATACCTTTTTCTTGATTATTTTCAATATTGTTGTTTAGAATATTATTTTCATCAGACCAACGGTCTATAAATATTCCATCTACATTATTTATTGAAATATTGTTATATGCAATTGTATTTCTTTTTGAAGAAGGGCTCAATTCAATCCCATTATTACCACTTTCTGAAATATTATTATTTGTGATATTATTATTTGATGAATATGCTAGATATATACCATCCCATTCACTTAATAAAATATTACTACCTGAAATATTATTTCCCGATGAATAAGATATATAATATCCAGTGCCACATTTTAATATACTATTATTATATACTTGATTTGTTTTTGTGTACGAAAAATGAATTCCTCTTGACCACCAATTCATATAATTGATTGAAGAGATATTATTATCTGACACAATATTGTTAGCTGATGAATAATTTAAATTAATTCCCCAAAATTTGTTTGAAGTAATATTGTTATTTTTAATTTTGTTTGTTGTCGAAAAAACGATATTTATTCCATATTTATTACCCGAAATATTATTTGCGGTAATTTCATTGAACGAAGATGATTCCATATGAATGGGGTACTCGGATCCAGTTACATTATTTCTTATTATTATATTATTATTCGATGATGATGTGATTTGAATTGCCCTCCCCCAAATAAAATTAAAATTGTTATTCTTTATGTGGTTATTATCTGAAGATTCAGTGAGATACATTCCATATCCATAATATGTAGAAATGGTTTCAAAATTATTATTTAATATATTATTGTGTTGTCCATTAGTCAATTTTAGCATTATTGAATTAAATCCATTGTTTTTGAAAGTAAAATCTGTTATATTTGTATAATTAGAATTTAATTGAATGGTATCCCCATTATTCCCACCATCAATAATAGTGGTGTCTTTATTTTCCCCAATTAAACTTAATGTTTTATTAATTATGATATTCTCTAAATAAGGTGAATTATCATCATACACAAACACCGTATCACCCGGGTTCGCATCGTCTATCGCCGATTGGATCGTACTGTAATTCCCGCCACCCGAACCCCCGACATACCACACCAACCCTGTACTGGCTTGAACCGTGTCGCTCTCAAAATTAATAAGGCCGATCAACCCGCCGACGACCAGCAGGCATATGATCCCCGCAGCACTTACCTGGCGTTTCATATACTTTCCCTATATTCTTGATAGATTTGTTAATATAAAAAAAGTGTCGTGCAGTTTTCGGATAAGCATTTAAAGTTTTCGGTCTATGGAGCCTTGCACCTAAACTATTGAAAACGCCCGATTTTAGGGTCTGCCCTCCGACTTTAAGGTCAAGAACTCTTGTGTGATGCCCGATTCAAACATTTCGTGTATTAGCACTGTAATGTTATAGGCTAATATTTTACAGAGTAATTCATTGGCTTGTGCGACCCATTTCTTGGATTTTAAAGTCTCTCCGAACTTTGCCTTTATTGCTCCGAATGTGGTTTCTACATTCGACCTTTTGTGGTAATGTTCGTCGAAATCTTCACGGTAGAGCTGGAAGTAATGGAACATCTTTTTCCACATGGGAGAATTGCCCGCTCTTGCCTTTGAACTCTTTTTGAAAGGTATGTACGGCATTGCACCAACTTCTTTCACGGTTTCAAGGTTTGCCCGTGACGAGTATGCTTTATCCGCCGATATTTCGTTGATAATGAATCCCTCGGCAGTGCCCCTTACCAAACCCCCGAAATGTGGGGAATCGTTTGCATTGCCTTTTGTGACCGTTACATCGGTCACTATGTTGGTCTTTACACCCGAGCATATATGAGCCTTAATCCAATTGTGTTTTCTTTGTGTACCGTGTTTCGACGAACAATAAGACCCAAAGGTCGAACACCTGAACCCACTGGAATCTATTGCGAAATCATTTTCCAAACTTGCAAGTGGTAACGCCGATAACCGTATTAATTCTTGCAATACGTGGGTTGTGCCTCTTCTTAACAACGTCTTGGAAACTTGATTGAAATGTGGTGCATGGGATAATTGGCCGTTATCCTCCGCTCTCCTGAACAATGTGTGCGCTCTCCTACTGGATAGTTGGCTATAGGACTTTTGGACTGCACAAAACACTTGATCCGAAAGTGAAAGTTTCGGCCT
>CBDVCJ010000315.1:0-4832 GCA_965372445.1 uncultured Thermoplasmata archaeon
GGTAACGTAATTAAAGATGATGGACCCGAGCATTCCCAATATATATCATATTATTTTGAAGGTATCTATCAAGATTACAATACAATTGATGATCGCGCCACTCGTATGGATCACAGCCGCAACCGCGAATTAATATTTGGTGAATCTCTGGTGCCTAAAGCTGAAAAGGATGACGAGGGCGAGCTATCTTTGGAAGGATATATCGGTCTAATCATAATTGTGATACTAGTCATATTAATAATCATAACCCTAGCAAGCCGAAGCGGTGGTCGCGGCAAAAAGAATAGCGGTAACAACAATGGCGGCACGGGTAGAGGCGGTGGAGTGGCTGGGGGGAGTTACAGACCGCCGCCGCGAGGCCGTAGATATTAATTTTTTAATTAACTTCTGGATTGGCAAAGGCTTTGCTTATTTTATTTAAGTGGTAAGTGGTAGCTACCCTATTGGTGAAAGTGATTCGTGGTAAGTTTGGGATCTGGGATGAGGACGCCTAGCTCTCTATGCTTTTTTGATAATGTATTGATTAAAAATGCATTATTAAGCTAAGAGGGCTGGGCTTGTGGGATGTGGAAATTCCAAGATACAAGTACCAAATTCCAACCAAAAACCAAATCCCAAGAGCCGTAACATTAAAAAAATCAAATGATTGGAATTTGGAGTTTGGGATTTATTTGGAATTTGTCTCTTGGTTCTTGGAATTTATTTTACCCACACACCCCAAACCACACACCACAGCCCTATCTTACCACTTATCACTTACCACTTACCACTGATTGAGACATTAAAATGAAAAACATAGAACATTCCATTCCAAAATTATGAAAATAACCAAACAAAATACTTTTATGGGAATAATCACATTCCCTTTAACCCGAAATATTTTAGTAATTAAAGCTCACGATTATCTTTATTCATCTAAAAGTATCAATAAAGTGGTATCATATGGCAAATGTAACATTAATTGGGGAGAAACTCGCAAAAAAAGATTATGTATTTATCTATCGCGGACCGCTTTCGGAGTGTAGGGATTGCAAGGTTAAGACCGTATGTTTCAATCTAGAAGAAGGTCGAACTTATAAGATCATAGATATCCGGAGTATGCACCATAATTGCAAGATCCACGAAGGCGGTGTGCGGGCGGTGGAGTTTGAAAAGTTACCTATTGTTATTGCAATAGATGCTTCATTAGCAGAAAAAGGTGCCAAACTCGAATTCGATGAGAGCGACCAATGTAATGATATGGGGTGCAAATTTTACAAGATTTGCGTTCCCCCAGGTATTAAACCCGGATTGAAATTCGAAGTTGTGAGCATTGGCAACACCATCCAATGTTCAAAAGGAAAAAACCTAAAGGAAGTGACCTTGAAGGATTTAATCTGAGTCGTTTGGTATTTTATTCAACACCCGTTCTGCTAATCCTATGCACGATAGATAGTCATCAATAGTATGAATTAGGCTCGGGATGGATTTGCTTTCTATTGTTGAGATTATCTCTGAACTCTTGAGCTCGGTTTGGACGAAATTATAATTGTCGACCTTTACAGCCCGGGCAACCGCTTGCGCTTCTGAGGCTGTTTTGTAGCCAAACTTCAATTTACATAGTACTTTCATTAAAGACACCGTTTCTAGTTAGACATTTGCTTACCTATGATCTTATTCAATTCTTCTAAAAAGCTCTTATCCGAATCCGAGGGAATGGTCGCACCTGAAGCTATCGAGTGGCCGCCGCCATTGCCTTCGACACTCGCGGCAGCATCTTTCAATGCAACCGCCAAGTCTAAACCTTTGTCCAATAAATACGAGGTACCCCTCCCGGAGATCTTGAACTTGCCTTCACGTTCCGATAGTACGATCACAGGTTTTTCGGGATCGAATAAATATATCATTCCTAATCCCGCAAAGGTACCGGCAAGAGTTGTTTCGGGGGTGTAAGAGTATTGGATATTGTCCATGAATTTAACGCCCTCATTTATCATTTTATGTAGACCTTCGATGATTTTAAGTTTATGGGCGGCTCTTAAAGCTTTGGCCTCGGTCAAAGCGGTTTGGTCAAATAAACAGACCGCGAGCCCGAGCCCCATTCTATCCAATCTGCCACAGGCATTGATATAGCCGGATAGATCCTCGATGTCAATATCTCGCGCTACACTCCTAAACCTATCAGTAATTATCCCTTCCACGAATTCAGGCCTGACACCTTGCTTTAATAACCGTAATGCCAGATAGGAGCCTATTGCCTTGAGTTGCGGATCCGTCAATGATTCCAAAGGCCGTTCCGCTACAAGTTCGGATGAATTGGCATTCGCAATTGGCATGCCCAAATTATCTAAAATTGTATCGATCGCGGGCTCATTACCAGTAATTCCGATAAAAAAGGGCTCGACCGAATTTTGAAGTGCGTCTTTGAGGTTCGCGCCTGAAAATTTTAACCCTCTCCTCGATCGGATCAAACCTTTCTCAATAGACTCTTGAAGCATTTCAGAATTCAAGCCTCGCCAACCAGTAAGGTGCTGTTTATCGGCGATGCAGCCACCTATCGCTAGATCAACAAGATCCCAATTGGTTGGGTCCATTGTGATGGCGATCAAGAACGCCATTGTCGAGGCACAGGCTTCATAAGTACCGTCGATTTTAAAGTAATGGCAGTTTAAAAGCACTACTTTTTCACTTTCTCGTTGCGGCTGGTGATGGTCGCAGATGATGACTGCACGCAATTGGTTGCTACCGATTAAGATCTCTTCTACGTCATCGATCTGAGCGCTGCCAAAATCGAGCAAAATAATAACATCATCCTGCCCCTCGTTTATCAATTCGATCTTATGGCGGTTCAGGCTTTTTATTAAACTAGTATGGAATCTTTTATTGCTGCGCAGAAGTGCATTACTAATAATACCCGCCGCTGAGATCCCGTCACCATCATAATGCGATACTACCCTGATCGTGTCCGTGCAATCTGAAATAATATTGACGGCTTTTAACAATTGGGTTCTAAATTCAGGTGAGATCGATAAGGTGGATTCAAATGATGATTTGGAGTTATTGTCTGGTTCGTTTGTCATTTTTCGGGCCTCAAGAACTATATTTAGAGGATTTGGTGGTTTTAGGGATTTGAAGTAAAATATGATTAATAAAAGTTTTGATGGTTATTTTGTCAAAGGTCTTTTATGGGAATGGGAAATCGGCCTCTCCCCGCCCCAAGTCTGGAGTCCTGGGTTTGGTGTCCGAACTGGATTTCAAATGCAAATTGGAAAATGAAAATTTAAAATTTGCAATCTCTAATTTGCAATTCGACAATAATGTCGCATTGGTAGTATTTGGATTTGGGAGTTTATTGGTAGTATTGGTAGTATTTGGGTTTGGGATTTAAATACGCATATAAAATCTAAGTAGCTCCTCTCCCCCCAAAGGGGAATCACTAACCCATGTGGTTGGGCCGGTCATGTCCTTTAAGGATCTTTCGAATTTTAATCGACCAATAATTTTGCAGTCTTTAAAGAGTATTCCCATTCCGGAGGTAATACGTCATTTTTGATATAGTACCTTACCAATCGTCGGATCTTCTGCTCGGCTAAATGTAAATTGCGTTTGTTATGAAGGTCTTTGGGATTATCTTTTAGATGGTCAGCCAAATTCACGGCTTTCTTGATCAAATTCGTTAGATCTTCCGGGAGCTTGAAGGCGTGATCGCGCTCCTGAAGGATCTTGACGACCTTTTTGGAAGTCGCTAATTTCACGCTCGGGATGCCATATTGATCTCGTAGGATTATCCCGATTTTACTGGTTGAGTGACCTTTCTTGGCCAGTTTAAGGATCAAGTCCTCTATTTCGGTATTCGACATCGGTACCCATGATGGATTCTCGGTACGAAAGGGTTTGGTTGATGATGATTTACCTCTTCTGCGTGCATGCATTCTTGCCATTTTTATCCTACCTCTTAAACTAGATATACATCTTCGACTACAAGTGAGCGTAATTTTAAGGTTTCGCCTTCATCAATAGTAATGAAAGTATCGCCGTAGATGCCTCCCTCGACCTTCTTGGGATATTCGATCATATTTGGTGAAACATTCTTCGCGGGTGGTGCGATTATCTCTGCATCCGCAATTTCATCCTCATCTTCGGCTTTTTGCGCTTTAACAATATCTTCAGTGAGTTGGGCTTCCGCAACCGTTTCAGGCTCGAGGGCTTCAATTACGACCATTTTGGTTGGCTTGGATTCGCTCGGGGTTGGTTTGGTCATTTTCGATCGCTTGGACCCTTCGGGTCTAGATGACATTTTACCGGAGGGATGGACCAAGATCAAAATTACTATCAATATCATCAGTATAAAGATAGATCCTATCTTCCAATCTGCGAGTGTGGCACCAAGTATTTGCTCTTCGGGGTCTACATTGAACCACAGATAAATGATCCACCCCAAAATTCCGATAGCAATGATCGGGATTATCCAAATCAAATATCCTACGGATGTTGTGGATTCCTCAGACTCTGAATATTTGTCGTTATTGGCTTTTTTTGCGTTGGTGCGATTTGATGATGATTTCTTGGCCATGGGTTTACACCAATTATTATCTAGGTACTATTATTCATTAATTTTGTGAGTGCCCTTGCGTTATTTATTACATTCTATATAAAGTTTAAGCTTTTGGTACTGGCTACCCCCTGTAGCTTAAGGATTGGGAAAAGATTCGAGTTTCGAGTTTCGGGATTCCAGTTTGCCTTCGAATAGGCAAAAGGCGGAAGAAATATCATTGCCTCCTGCGGTAACTTGCTTCGCCAAGTTGCCTCGGCTTTGAAAATGCCCGAAGGGGATTTTCAATGCAAGGTAATTT
>CBDVCJ010000316.1:0-4797 GCA_965372445.1 uncultured Thermoplasmata archaeon
ATACATCTTCAATCGTACTCTTGAACAATCTCGCGATTTTAAATGCAAGAACAAGGGAGGGATTGTATTTTTCCTTTTCTATGGCTATGATAGTCTGTCTGGTAATGTTTAATTTTCTCGCAAGATCTTCTTGCCCTCTTCCTGGTTGGTACCCATCATTCTAATTGAAAGCGGGATCTTTGGTGCGAAGTCTACGATACCCTTCGCGATTTCATCACATCGAGTTATTCCACCGAAAATATTGACAAATACGGATTTCACTCCCTTTTTCATTTCGACAAGTTCAAGGGCACTCCTCATATTCTCGGCATTTGCACCGCCCCCGACATCCAAAAAATTCGCTGCCTCGCCATTATATTGGCGAAGAATATCTAGTGATGCCATTACCAATCCGGCTCCACATCCAATTATCCCGATATCTCCATCGAGTTCAACATAAGCCAGCCCAGCATCTTTTGCTCGCTGCTCGATCTCGGTATATTCTCCAGTATCTTTTATCAAATCTGCAAATTCCTTATGACGAAAGAGTGAATTGTCATCGATATTCAATTTTGCATCTGCAGCTATTGCACCTTCCGTAGGGCTTAGAAATAATGGATTTATTTCGGCAAGTTCTGCATCATAGTCGCGGAACAATTTGTATAATTTAAAAATTATACCGGCAACCTGAAGCATCACTTTTCCTTCTAATCCCAACTTCATTGCCAAATTCCGTGCCTGGAACATTTGAAAGTCGGATATGGGGTCGAGTTCGAGTTTAATGATCTTTTCAGGGCTGTGGGCCGCTACTTGCTCGATATCTACGCCACCTTCTAAAGATACGATCCCTATCGGTCGCTTCGTGGTGCGATCTATTGTAAAACCCACATAGAGCTCTTGAGCATCCTCAAGTTCCAATTTACGCTCAATTAAAACCTGTCGTACTGTATGGCCTTTTATTGAAGTGCCTATCAAATTGTCAACCGCGTTTTTTAACTCATCCAGATTATCGGCAAATTTTATACCACCGGCTTTACCCCTGCCCCCGACAAGAATTTGAGATTTGATTGCTACGGCCTCAGTAAGTTCTGGTACGCCATCTGCAGTCTTATCCGAAATTTTTTCTATAAATTCATCTGCGCTTGAGACTACCCAACCTTCTGGAACTGGAATGCCGTATTTTGCAAAAATGTCTTTGGCTTTATATTCATAAAGTTTCATGGTTCTACAGGAATACTTCAACTTATTTTAGGGTTTCGTGAAACCTGCTGTGTTGAATAACTCCAAGAATTAAACTAATTAGAATGGCATACCACATCTCAAACTTGGCAGGATGGGATGCAGTATGCCATGGGATGGGATAACGAAATACAAAGATATAAGAAATTGGGTCGAATACAATGAAAGACTTGTAAAGAGAGGCGAATTTTATATTACACTTGATTTTATCAAACATTGGGATCAAGAATTAGAAAAACTTAATTTTAAAAAGAACGGACGACCATATGAATATCCAAATTCTTTTATGCAGTTTTCTGCTCTGGTACATGAAATCTTTCATCTACCATATCGACAAATGGAAGGCTTCTTTAGAAAATTATCCGAATATATCTCGGGATTAAAAGCAGCGGATTATACTACTTTTTTCAAACGCATTGCTAAATTAAATCTAAATATCGAAAATGAAAACTTAACTGATGAAATCATTCTGGCATTAGATAGCTCTGGAATTAAAGTGACAAATCGTGGAGACTGGATGCGAAAGAAATGGCGGGTTCAAAGAGGTTGGCTTAAAGTCCATATCGCGGTCGATGCATTATCCAAGAAACTTGTAGCTCTTGAAATCACTGATGAATCCGTTGGCGATAATAGAAAATTCAAAGATCTAATTAAACAGTCAGAAAAGAATCTAAGTTCCTGCAAAATTATACGCGTGCTTGCTGATGGGGCATATGATACCAAGGCAGCTTTCAATCTTTTATCAAAAAAACAAATAGAAGCTGGTATTAAAATTAGAAAAAATGCAACCACATTAGCTAGAGGCTCCCCTAATAGAGCCAAATGTGTTAGAGAATTGAGGGATATTGGCTACAATACTTGGAAGAAAAAATACCAGTATGGTCATAGATGGGCCAGCGAAGGCTATCTATCTGGTGTTAAGAGAATATTTGGTGAATCTGTGAATGCTACCAGCAAAAAAGGTATGATCAAGGAGGTAAAAAGAAAATTCATTTTGTACAATATATTTCTAAATAATTATTAAAACTATTCATGGAAGTTGAATTATAGCTTTATATTGATCACTTATTCAACACAGCAGTGAAACCGTAAATTTTATATATATTATGGATAAGGTATTTATACTGGTAATATCATACTAATTGTGAGGATTGGCACTGAAATTAAAGGTCTATAATTTAGAGTAAACTAGGTAATGTAAATTCTCAAAATCGGCCTTTGATTTTCAAATAAGTCTTAAAGTGATTTAGATGTCAGAAGATTTCAATAGAGTGACCTCAGGTATACCTGGGTTAGATGAAATGATCGAAGGTGGATTTCCATTTCCGTCAACAATTTTGGTTGCCGGAAGTACAGGTACCGGAAAAACCACATTCGCATTGCAATTTCTGTTTGAAGGCGCAAAAATTGGTGAAAATGGCGTATATTTTTCAACCTTTAGTGAACCAACTGAATGGGTATTAAGATTCACCTCGCGGTACTCATTTGTTGACCAAAAGTTCCTGGGTAAAGAAATTCGATATATCGATCTAGCTCAAATAATTAAAGCCCAACCTCATAAGGTACTTCGATATATTGAGGACCAACTTGCAGAGCTTCAACCCCAGCGAGTTGTTATCGACCCAATTACTATTATTGGCAATCTACTCGAAAATAATTATAGATCGTTTCTCTTCGAACTATCCTCAAAACTTAAGAATCAGGAGGCTATAGCACTATTAACCGGTGAAGTTTCACCCCGCGAGGAGTACCCACTTGAAGTCGCCTATACTTCGGATGGCATAATTCTATTATCATTTGCACACCAGGATAATGGTAAAAGACGGTATCTTGAAGTACTGAAAATGCGCGGCTCGGAGCACCTGACTGGCAGACATATGGCAGATATATCGCGGGATGGCTATTCGGTACAGGCCGGGCTGGGCTAATTAATATAATTCACGGGTTGATTGAGAAACTAATACTTGAAAAAAAAGGTTAGAACTAAAATCTATCCATTATTGAAATAAATCTGTGAGAGGATTGGAAATGGCCAAAGGAATCGATATTTGTTCAAAAATTAGAATTGTTCAATTTTTTGCGCTGTTCGGAATTGTATTTATTATTACACATCAAATTAACTTGAATTTAGTACATAATGGATTTGACTTGCTGGCCATTTTAATTTTTACTGGCATTATCACATTCATTTTTATTTACATTGTGAATTGGAAGACTAATAAACAGTCGCTACGAAATTCCTCAGCAAGATAAACTTAATCGCGGGGAAAGATATCATGGCTTTAGATTCAAAAGATAAAAATAAAAAAGATCCCGATGGAGAACGTTCCTCAGAACTTTCCAACCCTGACGTTAAGTTAGATACCGACGATTTCATATCTCAATTAGCCGAAAAAATGGGGGTAGATGATTCTTTTTATGGGAAACAAACAGGAGATGAATTTGCATTAGAAAGAGGGAAATATGGCGACCTTGACGAATTTGAAGATGTTTTCGATGAAGATGATGATGAAGATGAAGAAGATGACGAAGATGAAGAAGATGATGATGAACCCGAAGAAGGCGGTATCGAAATAGAGGAACATGGGAACGTTAATAGATCCAAAATACAGGACTTGGTCAAGGAAAGGATAGCTGCGATTGGCGGTGAATTAAATAAAAACAAAGAGGACGATGAACAAGCCTTAGAACAAAAATTGCCCACCCCAACAGTAATGGATGAAAATGATAAAGTTAAAGATTTAAATAAATTGCCAATGCCGACAGTTGTCATTCCTGATGACTCCGATGAGAGCGGTAATGAAGACCCTGGTGAAACCAAAGTTGGTAGAGGCATTACCTCTACGGTTGCCGATATTGATGAAAAACCTACTGAAGTGCCCGAGAGCACCGAGGAACCTGATGAGTGTGAAACGCATCGACCGACAGATCTGAAAGTAGCCATCGAAATAGACCAAGAGCCCGAATTTGATGGGAAAACCAATGGGGGTGAAGTTGCACTAGCAAAAAAAGTCGAGAGCTTAAAACTTGGAATTAAATCTCAAGAGCTTCAAGAAGAAATCTCGAATAAAACCGGTAAGGAGCGTAATAAAGATAATTTAGGGCCAACTGAACTTCGGGATGAAGAACCAGGTGAATTTTTTCGCGAGGCTAAACGAATGGAGTCTAAATATAAGACGTCATTAGACGAAACTAGATTCCGTGACAAAATACAAAAACCGGAACGTGAGGTCGTGGAAGAATCATCGACAAGTGAGAAAAATAACTCTTCCGATATTAGGGATCTAACCGAAGAGCTCGAGATCATGATCAAAGATATGAAAAATCTTGGGGTCGATATCATCGAATTGGAAGATCTGGTGGAGGAATCTAAAGAGGCTTTGGAAAATAACAATTTTTTTGAGAGCAAACAATTTTTAGAACAGGGCTTTGAAAAAGCTCAGGACCTTAAATCAAATTACTTAGCAATAAATATTTCAGATATGATGAGCACGACACGTTTGCTCATATCAAAACTCAAAGCCTCCGAAATTGAAAAGAAGGAGTTTTTGAAATCATATAAACAAGCTAAAAAATTAT
>CBDVCJ010000317.1:0-4744 GCA_965372445.1 uncultured Thermoplasmata archaeon
AAAATCCCCTTCGGGCATTTTCAAAGCCGAGGTAATGAACGAAGTTCATTACCGCCGTCCTACAGTATGAAAAAATTGGACTTCGGACTAAATGGCTATATCTGATCAAGGACTTCGGACCAGACCCCTATCTCCTAATTCCTACCACCTAACTCCAAACACCTATTTAACCACTTTTATGTTTAGACGATCTCCATGCTTTGGGATAAACATCAGTTGACATGAACACCCTGTCGATATTAACAGCAACACCTTCTTTTTTTTCGATGATTTGCTCTGAATTCAGGGTTGCGTTGCCAGTTGAAACCGCTTCACCTTTGAGCGTCATAATCGCAACTGTTGATCTTGGCACGATATCCGAATCCAGCTGTAATATTCCGGGTATTGCGAGATTAGCACCGTGACAGATCGCACCCACCGCCGAATCGCGGATGATGAGTTTTGGGAGCGGCTCTAATATTATCTCGGTGGGCTTTACCATAGCTTTCAATTGCATTTCATCACCATCCTCATCCCAATAAACATATGCATCTTTGATGTCGTGCAATGTAACGGCCTCGTTCTCATGGAATAGCCCCGAACGGGTTCGTCGAAGCTCGCGCATATGTGCACCCACACCAAGAACCGTTCCGAGGTCGTTTATTAAGGTTCTGATATAGGTTCCCGCATCGCAGGTCACTCTGAACAAAACGTCACGATTCTCAAATTCAAATATCTCGAATTCATGTATCATTCTAGTTCTTAATCTACGCTTTACAGCCGACCTTACCGGTGGTATTTGATAGATCTCACCTGTGAACTCTTGAACTACACCACGCACCTTTTTCTCGCCCACATCTCGGTGCAAGCGCATTATTCCAACATATTCTTTATTAGCCTCTAACAATAAGTTCATAGCTTTGGTGCAATTCTCAAGCGCCAGCGGTAGCACTCCAGTAACCTTTGGGTCTAGGGTGCCGCCGTGACCGATCTTTTTAAGCTCGAGGATCTGCCGTGCCCACGCAGTCACCTGGTGGCTGGTTGGACCGGATGGTTTATTCAGGTTAATCACACCGTTATTGAGAAGTTCGACCAACGTCCGTTCCTCAGGGGGTTTGCCGTAGGCAGGGTCAGTTTCGCCCTCGGACTTTATTAGTCGTGTTCTCTCTACTTTTGTCATCGTTATCAACCAAAAACATTTAATTCAATTTTAATTGCGAAATGATCTTTTCACAGATTTGTGTGGGTGTAAATTCTGTTGTATTGATAACCAGATCATAGATCACCAGATCCAGCAAATTGAAATTATAAGTTGCTTTATAACGCTCTATCTCACCCCTCTCACGCTCCTGAACTTCCTTCTCAATTAGCTCTTGGGGTTTCTTTTCGCGACGCCTCACCCGCTCCACTCGCGTCTCCAACGGTGCATCCAGCCAAACTTTAAATGCATCAACCGCTGCCTGGTGAAGGAACCAGCCCGCCAACCGCCCTTCGATAATGACCTCGCCTTCTCGCGCGATCTCGAGCTGTTTCTTATCCAACTCTTGATCTATCTCAGGATGTTTTGCAGCGTGTTTACCGAACCCCGCCAGGTCCACATTATAATCGTCCGCCAACCTTCTAAATACCTTACCGGCATCCACATATCTCAATTTTAATTGCTTGGCCAAAATTTTCGAAACCGTTGTAGTTCCACTCCCAGGTAATCCACTTAAGGTAATTACGACCATGTTTGCACCTTTTTTTTATTACATTAATGTTGAAATTTAGGTTTTAGGTGGTAGGAGATAGGAATTAGGTCACACCTCGGGAACATCGGGACTGCGGTAATGAGTTCCACTCATTACCTCGCATTGAAAATCCCTTCTGGATTTTCAAAGGCCGGGCACGCGGGAGCACGAAAGAGATTCGATACTCCCGTTGCTCCCGATTAAGAACCTATAACCTATAACCTAAATAGCAACCACATATAACATTTAATCAATAGCTTCTCCTAGAAGTTCGTTGCTGCTGACGTTTAGCTTGTTCCGCAATATCTTTCGCACGGGTTGCATTGGTCATAGCAACAGTATAATTCTTATTCTTAAGCGCCTCTTCGGCATTACCGAGCAACGTCTCAGCTTCAGTTACGCTTGCGCCAAAGGTCTTAGCATTCGATATGATCAATTTCGCAAAATTCACCGCTTCCGAAGCCTCCTGAAATTTGTTCTTCTCGCGCTCAGCAATCTCACGGCTTTGGGTTGCATAATTCAAAGCTTCTTTATAATTATGTGCGTCAATTTTCTTTTGTGCTCTTTGATATAATTCCTCGGCTTTTGTAACCTTGATCCCCAGATAATTCGCGGATTCAATGGCGGATCTTGTCGCTTCAAGTTCGTCATTTGCGGTTTGATGCTCTTTCTTGACCTCTTCGGCTTCTCGTTTACTATCGCGCAAATGCTCCATTACTTTTTCGTAAGATTGGTCTTTCAAAGCCTTCTCTGCCTTTTTGAGTAAATTCTCGGCTTTTGAGGTCTTGAGCTCTTTTAGATCATACATTGTCGCCTTGACCGACGATAGCATCTCCTGCGCGTCTTTATGCTGTTCCTTGGCCTCTTTGACATTTCTTTTTGACTGTTTCGCAAAATATATCGCGGTCGTATAATCGCTTTTTTTCAAAGCTTTTCTGCTATTTTCCAATGCCTTCCACGCATCTCTTACACCGATCCCTTTACCCTCAGATAATTTTATCATATTTTCTGCGGATTTTAATAACTCTTCGGTCTTGTTATGGGTCACCGACATCCGGTCCACATCTTCTTCTGCTTCCTTTATTAAATTCCTTGCCTTGAAATAATCTTTGGCTTCCAAGCTCGTCTGTGCAGTTTTCAATAGATCGTTTGGTTTGGTAACTCTAACCCCCATATCCTTAGCGGCCTCAATCCTCAACTCTGCATTTTCCATGGCCTTTGAGGTCTCTGAATATTGTAATTCTTCACTTGTACGGATCTTCCTAGAATAAGATAACATTTTCAGTCCATGCTGAAATAACAATCCAAAAGGTAGTGAGAGAATGAAATATAAAATTATCCAGTATCCAGATGGGCCCGGGCAAAATCCAAGGGGTTCATTTAATGGCCATTTGGGTGTCCATGGTAAAGTAACTGTCTCTATTGCAGGCGGATTCAGAAGGCTAGGGATATACACCGCCCATAGCCACGGAAATACGACAACGAAAATGATCATCGTAAATATCGCAGGTTTAATACTTGATATCATTGTTATCGACTGCATTTTCATGATCTCTGGCTGGGCCTCTTGAAGTTTATTCAATTTAGTTGTATTGTTTGCCAGTGTCGCCTCTCGTAATTCCTTCTGATAGGCCGACATTCTTTCCTGAGCGCGTGCCAATCCGATCCAATCGGTCATAAAATGCCGAATTGTCGATGAGATGGCGATTAGTAAAACCGCGGTGAGTAATAGCGTAATAACTGGAAACCGGCCCTCTAACGCAAATGTGGGATTGAAAATGGGGTCCAATCCATATGCGATCCCCTCCCTTAAGTCAGGGTCAAACATAATGAACATCATCACCATCATCAGCATGATCATAACAAATCCAGTGGTCCCCCCGCACATTTCGGGTTGGGGTGAAGTGCTAGCACCCGCTGAGGATGGTGCGCCACCAGATGAAGATGTTTGCGAAACTATTGAAGTTACCATGATAATTCACATTCAGAATAATTAATAAAACAATTATCGGTGGTTCTCTAACGAATGTTCCACCTAATATGTTCAAACTTTATTATATTATTGGTTTTCCAAGCCTATGGACTGATGGTGGTTTGGGATTAGAAACTTTATAGATTCCAGATTCGAGTTTCGTGATTTCAGTCCCCCTCCCCCCATAATTTAACACGAAGGACGCGAAGAACACGAAATTGCATTGCTTGAAAAAATTCTTTCGTGTTTTCGCGCTTTCGCGTTAAAAATTAGGGAGGAGCCAGATCCCGAGTCCCGAATCCCGAATCTACAATCTCGAATCTCGGTTGACGATAAATATAAGAATATTTATAAGGCATAAAATTAATTAATTAAACTGATAGTATGAATAAATATCATGTACTTGCACTATCCTTATTAATTTTAGGAATAATTGTTCTTGGTTATAGTACAGCCATTGGCGAATCCGAAGTAATTTGGTTGGTCATCATTCCAATTATTATAGGCCATGGCATCTATTCATTTATCGGTGTAATAATAATTATACTTGCGATATTCACAGGCATGTACGCTTTTATTCACGCTGGGGGCTGGGTCTTTGCGGATGAGGAGCTGTATGACGAATACTATCCGCCGCGACCTCGAGCCAAGCCCGGCGCACGCTCTCGAGCGCCCCTAGCCGGCACGCAACCCCCGCGACCAGCGCCAAGACCAAGGGTCAGTGGGGGCGGTGTGATCCTCATTGGACCAATTCCAATAATTTTTGGCTCTGACAATAAAACAGCTATGATCTTATCTATACTGGCGATAATTATTATGATAATTGCAGTTATTGCGATCTTTGGCGGATTTTTTATACCGAGATAATTTCAATAACAATTTTTTTTCAGGTGGTAAGTGGTAACTACCCAATTGGTTAAAGTGATGCACGGGCAAAACAAGTTTGCCCTGCACCTTGAATTGGCAGAGCCAATTCAATGTAAGTGGTAAGATTTTGGATTCAGGATGTAAGAAGGAAGTTTTCAGTTTGTAGTTTTTGGTTTGTAGTGGAAAATACTATACA
>CBDVCJ010000318.1:0-4701 GCA_965372445.1 uncultured Thermoplasmata archaeon
CTTCAAATGGCCCCGGGCCAAATGGCGAAGGCGAGATAATTTTTGAATACAATGATATTTATTTAAATTCAATTCATTCAAATAATTTCAGTGGTATTAAATGCATAGCTATTCATAACACTACGAATATCAACTCATATGCTTATTTTCAATATAACAATATATTTTCCAATAACATTACATCCAATAACCAAAGTGGTATTTATTTAAACATGTCATCGAAACTTGGCCACATGTATTTTGAAAACAATTATGTAAATTCAAATATTATTAACGATCATAGTAAAGGTTACGGTATATACTTACAATCGAGCAGCACTATAACGAATTGGCAGAATTCACATTATTATAATAACACCATAAACTCAAACCTGATCGGAATTAAATTAGTAAATATGAAAGATCAAATTGTAAATATTAATAATATTTCAAATAACTCAAATGATGGCGTGTTATTAACTGATTCCAACTCCATTACTATAAGCTATAACACTATTGGAAATAACAACTTGAGCGGCCTCCACCTGATCTCAGCTTCTGGCAATAACAAGATCCAGAATAATAATATCTTATCAAACAACCAAACCGGCATTTTAATTACGAATAATTCAAACAGTAATACGGTTACCAGAAATTATATCCAATTGAATTCTATTGGTGCGAACGTCACAGGTGCCTCATCCAACACCTTCCATCATAATATTTTTAACAACAATACCCAGAACGCTTATGATACCACGGTCCAACTTAATAGCTGGGATGACGGTATCGAAGGCAATTGGTGGCATGATTATACAGGTTTTGATTCGAACAACGACGGTATCGGCGATATACCTTATGATGTACCCGGTGGAGGAAGTAAGGATTGGTACCCGTTGGTCAACCCGTCAAACATCACTGCACCTAAAGTCGAAAGCACGAATCCCGTGAATGGCGCTGTGAACGTGTCGGCTACACCCAAGATCTCTATTACATTTTCAAATAAAATGAACACCACCACGACTGTAAACGCGATCTCGATGTCTGGCGGGGTCAGCCTGAAAAATTTCAACTGGACCAACGGCGATATGACGGTTACCTTCGAGACAACCACTGAATTAAGCTCAGAGACGAGTTACACCGTTACAATTTCGATCACAGCCAAAGATGTGCGGGGTAACCCTCTTGAGGCTAATTATCAATTCTCATTTATCACTAAAGATATAATTTCACCAACCATCACATATACCCAACCAATATCCCTTGCCACTAATGTTGCATTGAATGCTTATATAAACGTAACCTTCAGCGAACCCATGAACACTACAACCGTGACATTTATCTGTTCACCCGACCCTGGCGGCTGGGGTGTAAGCTGGAGCAACTCAAATAAAGTGGCTTCGTTTACTCATACCGATTTCGCGAGTTATACCTGGTATTCATTTAAAATTACAGCGGCGAAAGATCTAGGCGGCAACAATCTGGTTTCCGGTTCCAAACCAAATCCATGGTATTTTACCACAATAGATGTCAAAGGTCCGGAAATTGCGTCCACTTCACCCTCTAACGGTTCGACCAATGTTTTATTAACCGCGAATGTGGTGGCGACATTTACCGAAGAAATGAATACGGCTTCAGTAACCTTCACCTGTACTCCAGACCCCGGCGGATGGAGCGCTTTCTGGTCCAACAGCGACAAAACCGTAACCTTTTCTCATAATTCATTCGCAGACGAGACCACATACACATTTCATATTACCGGTGGTAATGATAAACAGAGCAATCCACTTAATCCTAATCCGTGGCAGCCGAATCCCTGGAATTTCCGAACAGTTGATGCTACCCCGCCCAAAATAAAGGCAACCTCACCTTCCAACGGGTCTTCGAATGTGTTATTGAACGCCAAGATCATTGTGACCTTCGACGAAGAAATGAACACGGGTTCGGTAACGCACATCTGCAACCCCAACCCCGGCGGGTGGATTGTTACATGGAGCGGTACCAATACTGTAGCAACATATTCTCACAATGCATTTACCGAGCTGACAACCTATGTATTCCAGATCACGGGTGGTCAAGATATCACCGGGAACAATATGGTCCCGAGCGCAGTCCCCAACCCCTGGTCGTTTACCACCACAGATATAACCGCGCCCCGGCTAACGGCGGCTATGCCTGTGGACGGCTCGATCGATATTACATTGAACGCAAATATTATCGTAACGTTCAGCGAGACTATAGATACTACCACGGTCGCCTATACCTGTTCGCCGAATCCCGACGGGTGGGCTGTGATGTGGAACGTGGATAATACCGTGGCTACCTTCACCCACAATCTATTTACAAGCTATACGAACTATACTTTCCAGATCACTGCAGGGAAAGATTTGGCAGGTATCGACCTGGCATCAAGCACAATACCAAATCCGTGGACATTTCGAACACGAGACGCGCTGTCGCCCACGATAATTTCTAGCTTCCCTGAAGAAGGGAGCACAAATGTCGCTATCGCAGCGAATGTCGTGGTTGGTTTTAGCGAAAGAATGGATACATTGACCGTCACCTTCATTTGTGAGCCAAACCCGTCGGGATGGGAGGTTGTATGGAGTGCTGGTGATACTATTGCCACATTTATGCATGATCCTTTTAAATTGTATGAAACCTACTCATTTCAGGTCTCCAATGGTAAGGACATGGGCGGCAACAATATAGTCGCTGGCAGCATCCCAAACCCATTTACCTTCAGCACGGTAGATAATAGCCCACCAACAGTCCTTTCAGATCCGATAGAAACCGCGACCGAGGATATTCAATACATATATGATATTGAAGCCTTTGATTCCAATGACGATATTTTAACCTATCTATTAACCTCATACCCGACAGAAATGACAATAAACAGCTCGTCGGGATTGGTATCCTGGCTGCCAACAAATGAAATGGTTGGAACGCATCCGGTAGCAGTGTCAGTATCCGATGGTAATGGAGGATTTGATACCCAGGGTTTCATGATCACTGTGAAGAATGTCAATGATGCACCAACCATTATTTCGACACCCATAACAACCGGCACAGAAGATACGAAATATAACTACGATGTCGAAGCTGACGATATAGATGCAGGCGACACATTAACCTTTAGCCTGATCTCAGCGCCTACGGATATGGTTATTGACATTGGAACCGGCTTGATCTCGTGGACTCCCGCTAATGATCAGGTAGGGACGAATCATGTGACTGTTAGGATCACTGACAAGTACAATGGCGAAGCAACTCAACCCTTTACAATTACCGTTACAAATGTTAATGATCCACCCACAATAACCACGACACCCGTGACTTCAGCTACTGAGGATAATCCATATACCTACAAGGTTCAGGCCTCTGATATTGACCCCACACAAGATGACCTGACATTTGCATTAACGACATATCCAACCGGCATAGAGATCGCCCCGTCGACTGGCCTAATAACCTGGACGCCCACCAACGACCAGGTCGGATCAAATAATGTAGGAATAACTGTCTCGGATGGAAACGGCGGTACAGACACTCAATTATTTACCGCCATCGTAGCCAATGTTAATGATCCGCCGCTTATTGTATCTACTCCGGCCTTAATCGCAGTTGAAGATGAAAAATATATTTATGATGTGGATGCAACTGATATTGATATTGGCGACACATTGACCTATGGATTGGATAATTATCCTGATGGAATGGTTATCGACAGCGAATCAGGCATAATAACCTGGACACCAACAAATGATCAGGTTGGAGCTTCTCCCTTAACGGCAAATGTAATCGATGACAGCGGTGAAAAAGCTCAACAGTCGTTCACCATTACAGTTACCAACACGAACGATGACCCGACTATCACTTCGATACCCGTTACTACAACCAAAACGGACAATGAATACTTATATGATGTCGAAGGAGAGGATATTGATAAACTAAATGACACTCTAACGTTCTCATTAACAACATCTCCTACAGATATGCAAATTGACCCTTCCACCGGTGTGATCACCTGGACTCCGAATGAAGAACAGGTTGGTGAGTTTGGAGTTGTGATGGTTGTCGAGGATGGAAATGGCGGCACGGCCACACAATCGTTCACAATAACTGTAGATCCTGCAGAACCTGATGAGGATGAGGAGGAAACTAATAAAGAAAGTGTCGAGGAGTTAGTACATTATAATATTCTAATGTTCATAATTTTAATTGTCTTGAATTTCATTTTATTTTTATTGATATTAAAACCCAAGAAGAGCAAGGGGGCGGAAATCGAAGAAGGCAAGCTCAATAAGGGTTCGCCACCTGAGGATCAACCCGCACCGCAGCAAACCCCTCTGCCACGAATACAACCCGTGCCTCAGCTTAAATCCCAACTTAAACCTCAATTAACAATCCCTATGTTATCATCCGAATCCAAGACACCTTCGTCTAAGATCAACTCTGAACATGAAACTCCTATTGCAAAAATAAAAGAAAAGCCCATGAAGTAATTATTGGAACCTGGCATCCATAAAAAAATGAAGTACGACTAAAACTCTACTTCTAAAAATTGATTGGGTAATTAAAATTTTTTTAGATCACAGATATTGTTTGATTGATTTTTGTTCATAGATACTATTTTAACCCATTAAAACCATCAACTTAATTAAGGCGGGGGGGTGGCAAGAAAACAGTTCTTTGATATATATTTTAAAAATTGTTTCT
>CBDVCJ010000319.1:0-4697 GCA_965372445.1 uncultured Thermoplasmata archaeon
CCCCATTATCTTTTGTATTATTTTCTATTAAACTTGAATAAACTGTAAAATCATGAGCATAACTTTCTATCCCTTTCCCATATTCTATTTTACAATATTTTAAGACTGACATTTTACTTGATGTGGCAAATATTATGCCATCCCAATCTCCTTTCGCTGGTGTGGTATTATTTGAGGTGAAGGTAACCATCTGTGATTCAGTACCATTAGCATATAATGTACCATCAATTTTTAAATACCTATTATCATGAAATTTCACTGTTATCCCAGGGTCTATAGTAAGGTTAATATTTGGATTTACCAAAACATTCCCTGTAACAATATACGGACTATTTGTCAAGGTCCAAGTCGTATCTGTAGATATTATGCCGCTAACCTCAGTTGGTCCAGCTGCACTTCCCTGATCGGTCACATTTAATATTTTAATTAACCCCATACATAAAAATATCGCGATTATGATCGCTACAGTTCGTTTCATTCTATCACCCTCAATATTTCCCAAAGGGACTACATTCAGCTTACACAAAGTAATATCTTAACAAAACGCAGCACTATTTAAGTAATTTCTAGTGAAAATATTTACGCCACTGGCTATTTTATCATATTTAAGGTTTGACGTGAAATTGTTGCCAGCTGAGGCTCGAAGTTATGGCAATACATTGCTCCCTTGGTTTCCTTTCTTTATAAGTTTTCAGTTTGTGGTTTGTGGTTTGTGGTTTGTAGGCCCCTCCCCCCAAACTTATGGCAAACTACAAACTCAAAACTGTAAACTACAAACTATTGATGGCAATACTTATTCACCGCAACCGAATTTCGTAACCTATAATAAATATCCAAAATATTTTAACTATACACATTATTCAGCCACCCGTGTTCAAACTTGGCTTTCTGATCAACCCAATTGCCGGCATGGGGGGCGCAGTCGGTCTCAAAGGCACAGACGGCGTGCTGGCCGAGGCGCTGAGCCGCGGCGCGCAGCCGCTCGCTTCGGAACGCGCCACCAAAGCGCTTGCGAACTTTCAAGATCTCGAATTGGAGATTTTGACCTGCTCGGGCCAGATGGGTGAAACTGTGCTCAAAGCGCTCGCGCTGCCGCACCAGGTCGTTTATAATTATGAAGGCGATAGCACTGCCGAAGATACGGTTAATGCAGTTGAGGCATTCCTGGAACATCATGTGAGTTTTATACTGTTCTGCGGCGGCGACGGCACCGCCCGTGATGTTTATCGCGCGGCTGGTAATGTCATCCCGATGCTAGGCATACCCGCCGGTGTGAAGATGCATTCTGCGATATTTGCCGTCAACCCGAAGATCGTTGCGACGCTGGTCAAGGGCTATGCCTTCGAGAATTATCCGTTGAAAGAGGCCGAGATCATGGATATCGACGAAGACGATTATAGAGATGGAAGGCTGAGCGTCAAGCTTTTCGGCTATGCTGAGATGCCCTATCAAGAGCTGCTCGTCCAATCCTCCAAACAGATCTACCAGGTACCAGGCGAAACCGACTCCAAAGCCGCGATCGCGAAATATGTGCTGGAATTAATGGAAGACGATGTGATATATATTATGGGCGCAGGCAGCACGGTCAAGGCCGTTGGGGATTTAATGGGAATTGACAAAACACTTCTGGGTGTGGATATAATAAAAAACAATAAAATCATTCAAAAGGATGCCTCGGAGCAAGAAATACTTGGATGTCTGGGTGAGAACAATAAGATCATTGTCAGCTTGATCGGCGCCCAGGGCTTTATTTTTGGTAGAGGCACACAACAGATCTCCAGCAAGATAATAAAGAAGGTTGGTAGAAAGAATCTAATGATAATCGCCACACCCTACAAACTTATCCACACACCCGAGCTGCGGGTGGATACTAATGACGAAGAATTAGACAAGGAGCTCGAAGGCTATTTCAAATTGATCTCGGGCTACCACCAGATGACGGTGCGTAAGATCGTTGGTAGTTATAATGAGGTTGGGCAAGAGTGACATTTGGTAAAAGATGGTATAATAATGTATATCGGGACTCGGGATTCGGGACACGGGATTCGTCCCTCCCCACCCCCTTTTTTCAACCGCAGAGGACGCTGAGATCGCTGAATTATTTTATTGGTACTTAGATTAGAGATTCAAGATTATAGATTCAGGATATCTTATCTTGAAATTAAAATCCTTAAATAAATTCAGCGTATTCAGCGTACTCAGCGGTTTATTATTTGACGTTAATTAGGGGGGTGGGGGTAACCGGCTCCCGTGCTCCCGGGCGGTAATGGAGGTTATATCACCAAGTTCTAATATTCAGCCCTTTGATCCTGGAAAAGTGCTTGATATTTTTCGTAACTATTGCCATTTTATTCTGTAATGTAATTGCACCGATCATAAGGTCCATTGGGTGGATCATTTTGCCTGCTTTGACAAGTTTGCGGCCGAGTTTGCTTGCGAGCAACGCCGAACTCTTGTCTAACGGTAGAGTTCTAAAGGTATCTATTAGATTCAATAACGATCTCTCTTTTTTACTGGAAATATTTTTTGTTATATACGTCAATTCAAAAATGCTAATGCTTGCTATGCAGATCTCGCCCTCCGATTCTAAGCTCTTGAGCAATTTTCCGGCTTGTTCATCACCTTTCAAAATCGCAATCGCAAAATCAGAATCAATACAGTTCAAATTTAATTCCCCCGGTTGTTATACCATCTCGCGGTCAGTCCATAGTTTTCGCAATTCCTTTTTAGCCTTTGTTAGGGATGACTCTTCGGCCCCGGATAGATCTTGCCACAGCCCAAAATAATTTGATGGCGGGTCTTTCTCCCCTAGTAATCTTGAAATTATACCGGTGAAACTTTCGTCGTGGTGTTTGCGCCTTAACAGCTCGTTGTAGATGGATTCCGTGATCGCAATGTTCTTGCTTGCCATGTTCGCACCTCCGATATGTATATGTATACTCATATGAGTACTTAAATTTTTGGCCTAAATAATGGGCGAGAGGCGAAAGGCGAAAGGTGACTAATTTAGTCCGAGAGTCGTGGAGTTCTGGAGTCCTGTGTCCTGCGTCCTGTGTCCTGTGTCCTGCGTCCGAAGTCCGGTTCTCTGGTAGGACCTAGGACGATTTGGCAGTAATTTGCAAAGGACTCAGGGCCAAATAGCATTATATAGCTTAGGACTTAGGACCAAATGGCATTATATAGCTTAGGACTTAGGACTTTCAATGCTCTCGGTTTATGGAAGAAATAGTGGGTGCGAATTGGGGTGCTCGAAAAATGCCCCCACCAAATTGAAATTTTTTTTTACAACAATTGAATATTGAAAAAATATATTATTTAAGAATTGACATTATTGTTTATTTCTTTCATGTAATACTTTATTAAATAATATTCAGCATACAAAATAGAAGTTAATAAGAAAATGAAAGACCAAAAAGTCATGTGTAAAAAAAGATCATAATTATTTGATAGTAATATAAGATAATAGAAAACAGCAATAATAATTATTAAACAAATGATAGCCATAATAAATTTTATTAATTCTGTTTTAATCTTCATGTCATTAGAATATTTTTTTAAGGATGTTTTTGAAAGTTCCCCATTCTTTATTTTATAACCAAAGGTGAATCCAATTATTCCTAAAGTAATAAAAAACAATATAGGGATTATTAAGGTCATTTATATCAGCCATTAATCTTTTTCTATGATCTATGAAAGTGATTTCATAATATTAGATTTTTATTTTATATAACTTAAATACTTTCCAATTTCAATAATATCGATTGCATCGATCACAATACCATTTTCCATGCTGGTTAATAAATTGCATGCCAGTATTACAATTAGGACAGGGCGGTGGAGGATTCGTTGCTGGCTTTTTCATTGAATTACGTAAAATGATGATAATTACACCGATAAAAATTCCAGCCATAAGAAATATAATCCATTCCATAACACCGATCATTTTTTCTCCCCCTTTACTTCGTAGAGTTAATAAAATTTCATATTCATAAATATATCGTTTGAATTATTGTCCTTAATTATGCAATGCTCATTTTCTAATATCAAAATAACTTAAGAGCTCAATATTAAATGAATATAACCTGTATTTCCTTAACCTTCTTAAATTCCTTATCTGCAGTAATAGTATGATCAGCTTCATATTCCATTGCAGTCGCCAGGCAGAACGCGTCGCCCCATGCAAATGCAGATGATGCCGCTGCGTATTTTTGCTTTTTTACCGACGCTAAAATTGACAATTCGATTGAAGGTGAAATAAGCTCGAGCTTGGATTCTTTCAGCCAAGTAACATACATATCTGCTTTATCTTCCGAAGAAATTCTCGTCACAGCTCTATGAAACTCCGCAAGATTAACGACCGACATCAATCCCGAACTTTCACCGTTTTCGATTTCCTTCATTATTTTGGTGAGCTTGTTGACGGGCTTAGCTTGAGTTATGTAGATCACTAATGCCGACGCATCCAGGCAGTAGCGCACCATCTAAACTCCTCGTGACCGTTCTGATCTTAGATTATCCTGTTTTAGATCTTGTAAGATCTTCCTAACATTTCTCTTGGTCGGCAAAGACCCGCCCATTTTAGTTAACGGTTTTTCCGGCACCTTCACGATCACGATCTCGTCACCTTTGCGGAGGAAGGCCAGGCGGTCGCCAACTTTCAGGGCGCTATCTTCCCTTACGTCTTTTGGGATGGTAAT
>CBDVCJ010000320.1:0-4664 GCA_965372445.1 uncultured Thermoplasmata archaeon
GATACCACAAAGCATGAAAATGGCGATACGGTCAGCTTTACTTTTGAAACTACTCTGGATGATACTGGTGGAAGCGGTGTTGATTTAAGTACAATTGAATACGCGACCTCGAATGAAGGTAATTATAATTTTGGCGATTGGAAATCGTTATGGGCGACTGCCGCACCCTCTGAAATTCCGACGGATGGCGAGACATATACTGCTACGGTTACCGATACTGTTGAAAAGGGAGGCGGTGTAATATATATTAAGATTCGTGCGAAAGACGTTGCCGGTAACGGTTATACCGAATCCGAAGCGAGCTTGGTCTTAGGAAATTCCGTGCCGACACCATTGATCTCCTTACCAAAAGACGGTGCTAAATTCTATAAGGGCGAAACTATCAATTTTGATGCATCCGGGAGTTTTGATGGAGATGAAGACCAATTGGAATTTACATGGTATTCGAATGTCTCGGGTGAGATCGGTAATGGCGCGCAACTAAGTACGAGCTTGGAGCCCGGCCATCATAGAATAACTGTCAGGGTTAGTGATGGTTACAATCCTGAAGTATCGTCGGGTGTGACAATTACTGTTAGCAGCGAGCCTGAATCCGAACCGGACTTATTTGAAGGGGGAACCGGAATTGCATTGATCATTATTTTGATCGTGATTATTATAATTGTAATATTGATCTTCTTATTGATTATTAAGCGCAGAAAGAAATTATTGGAGGAAGAGGAAGCACCGGGGGACGTGCCGGAAGCCCCGTCGGGGGACGTCCCTGAAGGTGGTGAGCCGAGTGTAGAGACCCTAACGCCGCCGCCTCCCCAACTACAAACGGAAACTACAGATAAGGCTGAGCAGGCGCCTCAGGATGGATTAAGCGCGCCGCCGCCCCCGCCAATACCCCCAGGTGCGCAAATTGGCGCGGAGGATCAGGCGCCGCTGGAGGAGCCTGGAAATGAGCAGGCCGAGAGTGATGAAGAAACGGATGGGGTGGAAGAACCAGCGCCACCACCACCCAAAGTCAAGCCCACGACTAAGCCTCAGCCCAAGATAACCAGTCCGCCCAAAATCAAGCCCAAAGTCAAACCACCAGCCAAACTAAAGATCAAGTCTGAGATTGAAGATTGAAAAATCTGATAAATTGGTGATTGAAATGTTAAATAATTCAAAACAAAAAAGAGATAATATAATCGTGCAGAGATTGCAGAATTTCTATTGGATAATTTTCATTATATTAATCTTGGCAACAGTGCACCCAATATCAATAATTTCATTAACAGTGCCGGTCGAAGCTAATACTGGCGGGCCGGATAGTTTCGGGTATGAATGGACCGATAGTAAAGACCCTGCTCCGAAGGTCAATTATAATTGGATCAGCGCGACGGGTGGTACTAATACCTTCGTTACCGGCGATGATTCGTATGGTGGGCCTTATAATATTGGGTTTACGTTTAGTTTTTACGGCAATTCATATTCACAATTCTATGTGGATTCTAATGGTTTAATCTATTTCACAGACCCGTTTAGCTCGAATCTAGGGAACGACCCGATACCAACTGCAGTGCCACCGGATAATTTCATTGCAGTTCTATGGGACGACCTGAACCCTTCGGAATATTTCCCATCGGGTACTATCTATTATCAGCTTTTCGGCAGTGCGCCCAATAGATATTTGGTGGTGGAGTGGAACAATATTTATTTTTACTTTCCCAACTCAAACGATCAGATAACTTTTGAAGCGATCCTTTATGAAGCTGGCGGCGAGATCAAGCTTCAATACCAGGATGTATCGGGTAGCGACCCGATCAAGGATTTCGGGGGGAGTGCGACCGTTGGCATCGAAGACAGCACCGGTACTCAGGGGCTCCAATACTCCAACAACCAAGCAATAATAACTAATAACCTCGCAATAAGTTTCGGCAAGAGCAAGCCGGGTAAGATCGATGGGCTGAATATTGTCGATGGGTTCGGACCGAAAGGAAATATTTGTGGGGCGGGTTTACCCATTAATTTCCAGGTGATTGCTTCTGACCCGAATGGTTACACTGATATTGATCGGGTGATAATCAATTTGGACTATCTGGGCGAGAATCTATCATATATATGGCGGCAGCAAAACGAGCTTTTTGAAGAAACTGGCGATATTAATGGTTATGGGGATATAGTGAGCACTGCCGATGATAGCAAACATGATAGCGCTGATACTTGGACACTTGACTTTAAAATTGTTTTTGATTGGGATTTCCCGCATGAAAATATTTTTGGGTGTATGGTGAGAACCTGGGATTCGACTGAAATTATGTTAACGAAATATTTCATTGATCTAGTTCGAGTTGAGAGCGATGTCGAGCTGATCGGCCAGACCGCGATAATAAGTGATAATCAAGGGCCAATATCAAGTGGCGGGTGGGTCAAAAGAGATGAAACCTTGAATTGGAGCGGTCTAACTGTTGTTTATGAAGGCACGACGGACGGCTATCCACCCGATACGGATTTTGATATTATCGTGACTAGGCTGGATACTGGCGAGTTTTGGATCGACCGTGAGTCTTCGGGCCAGCCATTCGTGATCTATATGCCGGCAGAATCGGAATCGGATATCCAGACTATCTCCTATAAGGTAAGCATTAAAGACCTGCCTGCTGGTGGTCAGGACATATCCAATCTGCCCACCTATGAACTAAAGATCGATGGGTTGGCGCCCGAGCCGCCGACAAATATTATCGTACATGCCGATTCGATACAAGATGCACAGACCACCGCGGATGATGATACTACAATCTATGTTACCTGGGATTCAGTTGCATCTGAACATTCTGGTATCGGCGGGTATTATTATTCATTTACAAATAATGAGACCACCTCCGAAGGTTTGTGGGCTACCGATACATTTACGGCATTAACAGATGCCGTTGAAGGTGTGAATTATATTTATGTGTGGGCGCAAGATTACGTTGGGAATATCGGTTATGCAAGTTATGAAACTATAATCATCGATCTGAACGAACCGATAATAATAAATTATACCCCGACTGCTGACGAATGGCAAAAACATCGTTCAATCAATTGCGAGCTTAATATCAAGGATATCAACGAAACCGGCGGGATGGGAAGTGGTATAGACCGAAATCATGTGCAATATTCAGTTTCGACTTCGGGGATAGCGAATTTTGGTGCCTGGACCTATGCAGACCGTATCACCGACCAAACAATTACTGACAATGGTAACGAAGTAACGATGTTCACGGCTGTCGCAGAGCTGAATTTTAAGGAAGGCGAAAATAATTATGTCAAGTGGCAGGTGGAAGACCTAGCCGGTAACGGTTATGTCGAAACAGACGCGCTACAAATTAAGGTGGATACCCAGGAGGTTCTTTATAGTAACCCCTCGCCCGATCCGAATGAATGGCTCGTTGTAGAATCAGATAAGGATCTAACCTGTGAAATCACGATCGGAGATGGCGTGGGGAGCGGTGTTAAGGCGGCCTCGATCGAATATTGTTATTCGATTAATGGTGTCGAAGATTATGGCGAATGGATCAATGCTGGCCAAACCAGGGACTCGACCGAGATCGAATGTGAGGTCGAAATCCCGTTCAAAATGGGTGATAATAACTATATCAAATGGCGGGCAATGGATCTTGCCGGGAACGGTTATACCGAATCCAACGATCTACAAGTATTGATCAATACGGTCCCGACCCCGATAATAACTTTGCCTAAGGAAGGTACAGAATTTACTACCAAAGACCTGATCAATTTCAATGCCTTTCAAACCTCTGATCTTGATGGTGATGAGCTCAAGTTATTTTGGCAATCCAATATTAGTGGAAGCATAAGCACAGGTGTGGTGTTCTCTGTAAAAATATATCCGGGCTATCATGGTATTACTCTATATGTAAACGATGGAAATGGCCACAATGTATCTACAATGGTTAATATCTCGGTGTTGGATATGGATAAAGATACAGATTCGGATGGAATCCCCGACTTGACAGATACCGATGATGACAATGATGGGTTGTTGGATATAGATGAATTCGTGATGAAGACAGACCCGCTGGATTCCGATACTGACGGTGACAACGTTGATGACGGCACCGACCAATTCCCATTGAACAGCCGTGAATGGGAAGATACCGATGGCGATAAGATCGGAAACAATGCCGACTTGGATGATGACGAAGACGGCTATCCTGACAGCATAGATGCATATCCGACAGACCCGTCCAGACACAGTAAAGACGCGGGCGACGATAATTCTTATTTGATTCTGGGTCTAATAGGTATTATTATAGTGGTTGTGCTAATTATTGCGATGTGGATGTACATCAAGAACAAGCGCGCAGAGGAAGAGAAAATGGAATTGGAAATGGCTGGGATCATGCCTTCCACAGGGCTGCCACCGATGGGGGCCGAGCAGCCTGTAATTGAATATTTCCCGCAGCACCCTGTTACCTACTATGGTTTACAGCCGCCTGTGACGGCCGCTCAGCAGCCTTATGGCGCCGGTGCGCCTCAATTTGCACTACAACCCTCACCGAGCCAGCCACAATATCAACAGCAATACCAGTTGCCACCCGCACAATTTCAAGAGCCCCCGCCACCACAGCCGCCAATGTCAATGCAGCAACAATCTCAAGAACTGCAACAAATTACACCACCCCCGTCACCTC
>CBDVCJ010000321.1:0-4663 GCA_965372445.1 uncultured Thermoplasmata archaeon
TCTCTATTCATCATCAATTAACATGCTAACAAATAACACCTGCAACTCGAACAACAACTACGGCATCCGTCTGTATTATTCATCGAGCAACACGCTCGTAAACAACACCTGTAACTCGAACAACGGCAACGGCATCCATCTGCATTATTCATCGAGCAGCACGCTCGTAAACAACACCTGTAACTCGAACAACGGCAACGGCATCCATCTGTATTATTCATCGAGCAACACACTCGAAAACAACACCTGTAACTCGAACAACAACGGCATTTATCTAGATAATTCAGATGCTAATACCTTTTTAAGAAATATTCTCATCAACAATACCGTAGGTATGAATCTTGCAGGTTCAGATAATTGTCAAATAATAAACACCTCAATAATTAATTCGACAATATGGGATATTCGATTATATGAGGATTCACATGCTTTTGCCCTAAATTGCACTTTAGATTGGTCTAATATCGAATATGATGATTCTTTATCAAACCTGACAGTTCAATGGTTTATGCATGTTAACGTCACTAACACTTCAGCACTTCCTATTTCTGGAGCTGATATAGTGGTCAAATATAATGCCTCAAAGGTCATCTTCACCGGACAGACCAATCCAGCAGGATGGCGCCGGTGGATCGTTTGTAAGGAATATATCGAAAATATTACGGGCAAGACTTCGATATTAACACCTCATAATGTGTCTGTTGACCATCCATTATATGAACCAGGTTATGCCGAGCCAGAACCAACTATGAACGCCACCCAAGTCGTTAATATTGTTCTTAAACCAGATGTGACTGCCCCAAACCCCCCAACTAATTTAGTATTCAACGAAGTGGGTGAATCTTACCTAAATTTCTCTTGGAACGCATCAAACAGCTGTGACTTAGAAGGATATAATATTTACATCAATGACACTGGAACCTCAACCAGTTTCCATTTATTAAATTCGACAACTGATACTTATTATAATGCTACAGGGTTGGAAGATGATACCACCTACTATTTCCAGGTCAAAGCTTATGATGGCTATCCCTGGGAATCTCCAGCAATCTCGGGTAACAGTACCACAATTGACGTTACCTTACCTGCACCTCCTACATTATTGACATGTGCTAAGATCGGTGGAAAGTACATCGAAATTTATTGGAACGCCTCGCCCTCCGCAGATGTAGCAGGATATGAGGTCTATGTTAATCATAGTGGTTCTGCAGTAAGTTTCTATCTTGTAACTACCACCACAAATAATTTTTTCAATCATACCGGTTTGGTAGAAGAGACTACTTACTACTATCAGGTAAGGGCATATGACGAAGTGCCGCTGCTTTCGGTATTCTCGAATGTTGCTTCGGCAACCACATTAGACATTACCCCACCAGCCGCACCTACGGGGCTGGTCGCCCAAGATCCAACGGGCCACTCGATTACTCTTGTTTGGACCGCTAACTCAGAATTAGATATCAAAGGTTATCACATTTATATTAATGATACCGGTGCGGGTTCGACCGGACCGTTCCACTGGATCGGTTCTACAACAGGAACATCTACAGGGTATACGGTTGGAGGTTTACAAGAAGAAACCACATATTATTTTGTGATCGGTGCCTATGATGAAGTTCCGAATAACTCTATATTATCGGACATAGCTTCAGCTACTACCCTAGATGAAACACCGCCAATTGCTCCGACAGGGCTTGCGGTTTCCGGATCGACTCCCAGCAGCTTAACGATATCCTGGAATGCCAACTCCGAGTTAGATGTTGTGGGTTACAACCTATCCCGTAGTTTGGCAATGACCGGACCGTTCACAATAATCAACCCCAGCCTATTAATCGGAACCTCATATTCAGACACAGGATTGGACGAGGATACTACCTATTACTATAAACTCAAGGCTATAGATTATGCCGGACTCGAATCAGGTTTCTCAGCAATTGCTTCCGGAGCAACGACTATTGGCCCCCACGATCCTGAGATCAATGATCCAGTGGCGGATTTCAGCCTCCCTGAAGATACTTATGACGATACAACAATCAACCTGATGGATTGGTTCACTGATGTTAACGATGATGACCTAACATATCGGGTAGAGGGCGATGATCATTTAGATGTAACAATCTATAATGAGAACGGTACTGTGACACTGTTACCTGAAGAGAACTGGAATGGGATTGAGACGCTAACCTTTTACGCAGCAGATGCGGGTGCCGAGGTCAGTGGTGTTGTCAATATTACTGTAACTGCAGTTAACGATCCACCCGAAACTCCCATCATAAGAGACCCCGATGATAAGACCAATATCAACGATGGGGGTAAACTTAATTTCCGCGGTTCCTGTGATGACCCTGACCTTGATTACGGCGATTCCCTGACCTACACCTGGTACTCGGATGTTTCAGGTGAGATCGGGGTGGGGAAGAACGTCGATGATGTTGTGCTGCCCATAGGCGACCACATAATCACGCTCGAGGTCAGCGACGAAGAAAATGAAAACTCGACTGCAAGTATTATGGTGACTGTTCAGGAAACAGCCAGCTCGGATACTGACGGTGACACGCTTCCCAACATCTGGGAACGGGAAAACGGGCTTGACCCTGACGATGCTAATGATGCGGATGAAGATACCGATGCGGACGGTCTTACCAATCTTGAAGAATACGATGAAGGTACCGATCCACAGGAAGAAGATTCTGACGGCGACGGGTTATTAGATGGTGACGAAGTTAATAATATTGGTACCGATCCAAATAGAGCTGATACTGACAGAGACGGTCATGACGACGGTGAAGACGATTTTCCGCTGGATGCTGATAAATGGCAGAAAGAAAAAGACGAGGCCGGAGATGATTCAATGATGATGTACATCATTATTATTGTGGTAATTATTGTAATAATTGCTCTGGTGTTCTTGTTCGTAATTAGACCCAAGATGAAGAAGGTGCCCGAAGAAGAGGAAGAAGAATCCGCGCCTGAAGCACAATTAGGAATGGGGATGACGCCCGTGCCCGGCGAAGTTCCAGCAATCCCACCCGAACCTGAATATCCTCTGGAAATGCCATTTTTCCCGCCGCAGCCGCCTGGAGAGGTTGTTGAAGAGGAAGAACTGGCAGAAGAAGAACTTGGGGAAGAAGAACCTTTCGATCTTAAAAGTTTAGCTAGAGAAGGTGCGGTAGCATATAGTGAAGGTCGATATGATGACGCTATAATCGCTTGGCAGGAAGTGCTGGTGCATGAACCTGGTGAGCATCCAGAGATCGAGCAGGGGATTCAGGATGCGGTAGCGAAGCTTAAAAGTGAAGGATTGGCACAGGAACCTGAGGATGAGGTGGAAGAATAGAATTTAATAAAGTTTGATTTATAAAATAAATCCCTAAGTAAGTGGTTCACCTCATGGAACCCGTCATTGAATTAAATTATTAATGTCATACTTCTCATTGGAGTACGACGTTTTCATAGTTTAAATATCACACAACATAAGCCTGCTTCTGTCCTCCCCCTAATCCGCATCGGGCAAGCTTGTGGTGGTCAGGTGAAGGACATAAGCCTCCTTCAATCGTCCCAAAGTTAAAAGATATGTAGTCCAAATCTTGCATTTCGGGAGATTCGCCCAAATCTCCCTCTCTCTTTTTTTTCTTTTTTTTGAATTTGATAGCAAAATTCATTATTTAGTACTTCTTTTCAGGAATTGCCAGAATGATATTCAAGGGGGCTGAAATGGATGAAGAAAAATCTGAATAAAAAGTTTTTTTCAATATTAATTATAAATTTATTAATTATTGGTGGTTTTTCATTCATATTTTGGTTTAGCTCTGACAATACAACCGTAGAAGGTGCCATTCTTACTGTAAATGATGATGGGGGTGGTGCTATGTATACAACTATTCAGTCAGCGGTAAATGCAGCTAATCCTGGAGATATTATTCAGGTTTGGGCAGGCACTTACCAAGAAAATTTAGTAATAAATAAAAAAATAACATTAAAAGGAAATGGGAGTACAGATACTATTATCGATGGAAGGGGGCTTGACAAAGTTATTTACGTCACCTCAAACTGGGTTAACATTAGTGGATTCAAATTATTTTTATCAGGCAATTCAGATGCGAATCATCATGCAGGAATAGATCTTTATTTTGTTTCGAATTGTAAAATTAGTAATTGTTATTTTACAAACAACAGATGTGGTATATTTATAAGAAATTCTTTAGGCAGTAATAAAATCATAAATAATAAATTTGATACAATTGACAACCATGGAATATATTTAATTAATGCAATTAACGAAATAATTTATAATAACGATATGGATAAATGTGGAATTTTCATTGAGGGTGATAATGTCAACCAATGGAGTTCACATACAATAAGTTTAAATAATACCGTAAATCAAAAGCCAATTTATTATTATAAAAACCAGATAAATGGAAACATACCACCCTCTGCAGGTCAAGTCATTCTGTCGAATTGTACAACAATATCTGTCATTAATCAAAATCTAAATGATAGCTCTATTGGAATTATTTTAGGTTATTCTTCAAGTTGTATTTTGGAAAACAATAATTGCTCGAATAATAGTAGATATGGGATTCATCTATATTTCTCAGAAAATAATGAAATAACAAATAATACATGTATGAACAATTATAATGGTATATATTTACATTATTAC
>CBDVCJ010000322.1:0-4647 GCA_965372445.1 uncultured Thermoplasmata archaeon
AATGTCAGAGGAGATTGGTAAATGCCAAAATATATTACGTATATGAGTGTGATCCTTCACTCCCAAGGCGCATCGCCGTCCGAACTGATCAAAATTATGAAAAGTCACGGCTGGAAACCGATGTTCGGCGGCTACGATTTCATTTATGAATGGGATATTGACATTAAATGGACCGGTGGATCGTTTGAATTTTTCTGCGAGTTAAATGATATACATGAAAAGCTAAAAAATATGAACGTGTCTTATACCCTCAAGACCTTCGAGCGGGGTAAAACAAATCCGATCGCGGTTAGATGTCCTTAGACCTATCCCAATTTCTTTTTTTACCATTTTTATCTCTAAAATGGATGTGGATGAGGTGTGTGGGAATGCCAAGAAACTTGAAGCTAGAAAATGGAAGATAGAGCTTAATTAATTGAATCTAGCTTCTATCTTCTTGCTTTCCAATCAACTTTTTATTCAGTTCAAAAAATTCTTTCTCTGAAATCTCCTTTTTCAACAGCTTTATGGTCAACCTGAGCAGCACTTCATACCGCAGTACTTCATCTGTCATGTACTCATAATACACTTTTTTTCCATTGTTCGATTTCTTGATCAATCCCATATCTATGAATTTTCTTATGTTATACGATACCGTAAATCTGCTTAAGCTGGTTTTTTTAAGTAACTCACCCTGAGAAATGCCAGGGCAGTTTTTAATGGCTTTTATTATTCGCAGCTGGATGTCAGTAAAGTTATAAATGCGCGGTTTATTCTTGAACCGCTCTGAAACCATAAACTCGTTACGAAGCGGGTAATAGCAGCGGCGACCGTTCTCAATATCGGATAATATCTGTTCAGCCTTCTCCAAATATTCCAAATGATATCGCAGAGTACCGTCTGATAAGTTATATGTATTTTTTAATTTAGTAAACGCTACCCCAGGGAATGTTATTATATGATTATAAATCAATTTTCGTGTCTCGTGATCGAAAACATCATCTTCTAATCTCATTTTGCACCCATTCTCCCCAAAGTAAATTCGTTATATAGTCAAGAATTGCGATCTAAGTACTATCACTCATTATGCTGTATTAACTTTTCTTTCTATTTAGTTATTATTCCTCTTCCTCTGAGTATAGAACATTATCAGTAATGTAATCATATGCTTCTTCAGAGAGCTCGCCTTTTTCATGACTCGACTCAAGCATATTTTTTATACCCTTGCGTGAGATACTCAAATTCTGCCTCCCAGAATCGGTCAATACTTCCTGACTAACCTTTCGAAGTGTTTCATGCGTGAACGGTTCTCCCAGCATGAGTCGTCGTTGCTTTCTTTTTCGGATCACAAGCGGGATTATTAATATGATTATTATTAAGATTGTTATTATTAATATAATTATTGATATCAATATAGTATTTTCCTCATGATCGGTCTCATCCTTTGACAATATTACCTCTTGGTTAAATATATCGCTTTTCATACCATCATCGTCCCAGACGATTAAGGATACATTATAAATCCCGCTTGTTGTGTAGTGATGGGTGGTTTCGGCTTGGTCAGATGTCATGCCATCGCCGAAGTCCCAATAGAAACTGGTTATGAAACCGTCAGTGTCGAAAGAGGTTGAACTGAATTCGAATTCTGTATTAATATCTCCAGTAGAAGGGCTAACAATGAAAGTTGCGATAGGTCTCACATTATTTACTGTAACTTTGCATGCATCCAACGCCATTGCACCATCATCATCGGCCACTGTTAATGTTACTATATATTCGCCATTATCCGTGTATATATGCTCTATTGTTTTTCCCACTCCCGTTTCACCATCGCCGAAATCCCATGTATATGATATAACTTTACCATCTTTGTCTGATGATAATTCTCCGTTAAAGTTGACGTTTTGATTGGTGTCCGTAACCTTATCCAAGCCTGCAGATGCCACTGGGTCACGGTTTTTTATTGTAACGATAAGTTCAGCGGATTCTATGTTGTCATCTTCGTCCATTACGAGTAGCTGTATGGTATATTCCTTCGTACCGTCCATAAATTGGTGTGAAACCGATGAAGTTGTAACCCAACCACTATTTGTATTATCACCGAAATCGAAGTGATATCCGGTGATGCTACCATCTGGATCTGCTGATAAGCTCGCGTCGAATAATATATCCTCATATGTGAATGCTTCTGGTTTGTTCGAAGTAAGTTTAGCTATTAGTTTTCTGGTTTTAACTGTGATTTCTAACTCGGCAACATTTGTGCTGATATTTCCATCATCATCCTTTACGGTTAATTTTACGGTGTATACATTGCCATCGGTATAGATATGGCTCGCGGTTTTTGTCTGGATCCAACCGCTGCTGCTACCGTCGCCAAAATCGAAATTATACTCCACTAAGACTCCATCAATATCTGTTGAATTTAAGGCGCTGAAATTTACCTGTTCATTTGTATAGATTTCAGTTTGATCCACTTCGAGGTTTGCTACAGGCACCCTATTAAGAACCCGAACAGTAATTTCATGTTCATTGGTACCGCCATTGTTATCGCTCACATTTAATTTCACTTTGTAATTCCCATCATCCTGATAGGTATGTGATACGGTTTTACCTTCTGCATACTCACCGTCGCCAAAATCCCAATTATATATTACTATCTCACCGTCCGGGTCGATCGACGCCGAACCGTCGAAGATTATCTCCTCAATAGTCATAACAACGAGATCCGTCCCAGCATTTGCTATTGGATCTTGGTTCCATTGTATAATGTTAACTATCCCGTTGGTTTTGGTGATTTCTGGTACACTTGGGAAGTATACGGTACCATAATTAATAATCGTCGACCCGAGAATTGCATCACTACGTATATTGATGTTGAAATTCGCAAACCCACCTTCGCCGGGGCCAACTTCGTCAACGAACCAAGTGATCGTCCTGCTCCAATGGTCATAAATACCAGGTAGGGCAATAATAGAATTATCTTTTTTATTGAACACTGGTCCGATTTCTAAGGTTGAATCATCTAGATATTCACATAAAGTATCAGTGAAATAAACACCATACGCTTTACCCAACCCTTCATTTTCGAACTCGATGGTATAGGTCAATTTTTGTCCCGGAATTACAGAACCAACTGGCCCATGTTTTGCATTTGGATCGCCGGCTGGCCTTATTATGGTGGTCCATGTATCAGTTGCCAGTACTGTTTCTTCACTCCAATCCATAATATAACAATATAAATTTAATTTGGTTCCCCAACTTAAACCCCAATTAACTCTACACCTCACGCTCAACAGGCCTTTACTTTTAGCCGAAATATTTACGACCCAGGTTACCTGATGATAAGTAGCATTATAGTTGCCATTACCAGTATTGGATATATATTGAGTATAGTTAGAAAGCATAAATACGATCTCAACATTATAAATCGGTTTCAAGCCAATATTTCTATATTCAATTATATACTCAATCGTGTCTCCGGGGCTGGCGAACCATGGGCCCCAAACCTCCACTTGAATAATTGGTGCAGGTTTTGAGCCGAGATCCAATCTTATTATTTCGATTGATAAAGTATTATAACTGCCGAATTCGACCAATTCACCGAAAATAATACCCCACAAAGGTTCTGTGAAAAAACCTGTGAGATTTACGGTGTTTGATGAAATTAATCTATCATAAGTCCATCCAGAGCCAGATCCCCATTCAGATATATATGAAATTATGGAAAATCCTTTGCCCCCCCCATGTGTTAGATTATTTATTCTAACATGTGTCAAAACGACATTTAACGATTTATTATAATATCCAGTTGCATTTCCGATAAATAATGATTGTAAAATATATATTTCCGTAGAAGAATTTGTAGACTTTTGATACCCAACCGTTCCATTCAAAATGATTTGTGAATAAGTTATAACCGAATCAATACAATTGAGTGTACTGGTCGAATTAAATATGTCATAAATACCACTTCCATAAGTTGACTCGGCTAAATCACCATCAGTAACGCCCTGGAAATCGCCAAATAACGTGCCTTTTAAATAATATTTTCGAATACCAGATTTACTGAACAGCATTCCATGCCAACCCCCTTGATATTGGTTACCTCCAATGGTTGAGGTCCAACTAGATCTAAAGAATCCTTTATTGGTGAAAAAACCAGAATTTATTATTATGAATTGTAAACCTGTGAAATTAATGGTACCGTTAAAATCGCCTGTAATTGATGCACTTAGTGTCGCATTATGAGTTACTATTGACACTGTTTCTTTGGTTGAATTCGAATATGTAGACACCAGATCAACGTTTGTTGAAGATGGTATTACAGTATAATATTCCGGTAGTTTCATCAAGGGATACAAATCATTTTCTGTCCCTACATTATATGATGTATCTCCGATCCCGTCGCCATTACTATCAATACCAGCATAATTGTCCCAGTAATTGCCTAGATAATTAGTAAAATTTGTATTATTATATAAATAAGTAATTTTAACAATAGAATTCCAGGATCGAGAAGAGGATGTACCGGCTACATGATTAGTATTATTTATGAATTCATTAAAATAAAATATATTGTTATAATCAAATGTCTGGAAATAAATACCATTTTGATTACCACTTATAGAATTTAACTGAATTAGATTTGAGTCTGCAGAAAGGAATAAT
>CBDVCJ010000323.1:0-4644 GCA_965372445.1 uncultured Thermoplasmata archaeon
AGCAAACAGTTAGCAATCCTACACCTAATGGCAATAACTTAGCAGTCCCACACAATTTGGCAAACAGCTAGCAATCCCACACACTTAACTAATGGCGTTATTATACTACGAACCAAACTATTGACGTTATTATCCTACGAACTAACATAATGACGCCGTATCCCACACCTAATGGCTTAAACTTGACAATCCTACACCATTTAGCAAATAGTTAGCAATCCCCCACATTATGGCGATGATCCTTAATCCCACATTTTGATATTATTGCCACATTCTCACAACTCACAACTAAAAAAATTGCGGCAATTGACATTCTTTAACCAAAGCAATTTTTTGTCATTCTTGCCAATCTTTGAGAACTTTACCGGTTTCGATCAATATCCCTTCGGGTATCGGCTGGGGGTTCAAAAAACCGTACCAATAGATAACCATCCCGCTTCCAAACATTTCTCGATATGGGATCAGTTGCTTTACTAGATTTCTTTTTACCTCGCGCTCGTCACCAAAGGTAGCTTTTGATTCGATCCAATGTACATCCGTGCCTCTGAAGTTCAAAGAGTTATCCAACAGGAAATCCGGTGTTTTTGAGAATTGGTTTGAAATATCTTTTTCAGAACGGAAGGCTATGCCTTGGTCAGTTAACCATTTGCTTATCCGCGCTTCGCCACGTTTGCCGCGCTCCTCCTGTAAGGTATTACCTTCCGGTGAATAGATTATATCGGCATTGGTTACTTGTTTGAGCTCTTTTCGTAACCGAGGATTTTCAACTTCATTTAAATTATTTAAGTATGACCTATATTTTTTACGAGAAATACCTTCTTCATGTAGAATTATCAAGCCTGTTAAAACTGGCGGAAAGTTTATGTTCTGTGAGATTTCGACAATACTCTTACCCTTACGCCATTCCTCATTTAAGAATCTGGATTTGGATTTTATACGATAAAAACTGCGTGTGGCTTGGCGCACGATTTTCTGGGTATAAAGCACAAAAAGTAAATCGCGGCTGTATTTGGTGATTTTACTTAATTTATCTACATCCTCTAATTTGTTTAATTTATTACTAAGTTTTAGGTATATTTCCTTTTTCATCAATACACATTCCCGAGCCAATGCCAATTTTATTTTAATATCCAAATAAAAATGATTATTAATGAAGTTTGTCATTGTAAAAAGTTTTATTCAATTACAATGCATTCATTCCTAATATGAAGACCCAAAAAATCCGTGATATTTTGGATAAATATAAAATTCGTCCTAGTAAAGGGCTAGGCCAGCATTTTTTAATTGATGAGAATATTGTAAAATCGCAAATTGAATTTGCTAATATATCTGACCACGATGTCGTATTGGAAATTGGACCTGGTTTGGGGATATTAACACTCGAACTCTCAAAGCATGCACGCAAAGTCATTGCCATCGAAAAAGATAGAAAATTAGGTGAATACCTTGCAACAGCGGTTCCTTCAAATGTAGAATTGATCATCGATGATGCGTTGAGCATTGAGTTTCCAAAATTCGATAAAATAGTTGCCAATCTCCCATATAGAATTTCGTCACCATTGTCGTTTAAGTTAAGGAATTACGATTTTCAAAGCGCGACGATGATGTATCAAAAAGAATTTGCCGAGAGGATCGTTGCGAGACCAAGAACTAAAAGTTATAGTCGATTAACTGTTAATATGTATTACAGCTTCAATTCAGAAATTATTAAGCTTGTGCCAAAAGAAGCATTTTATCCCAAACCTAAAGTTGACGCGGCTATCGTTCAATTAATACCTCGAAAACCGCCGTTTAAGGTTGTGGATGATGTGTTATTTTTTAAAATGGTAACGATCTTATTTAGCCAGAGACGCAAAAAGATCAAGAATTCCTTGAGGAATAATTATAAGTTATTCAATATAGGTAAAGAGAAATTTCAAGAGTCATTGGTAAAAATTCCATATAAAGATAACCGCCCGGAAGAACTCACACCGGAAGAGTTGGGCGATCTGGCGAATATTATAGCAATGTTGGATAAATAAGGGTGTATTTATTAACTGGATTGCAGATTCGAGCTTCGGGTTTCGAGATAGTCCTTAGTATGATAAATTGGGTACAGATTAAAGTGGGGTGGGGGGACTCGAATCTCTAATCTCGAAACTAAAATCCAATAGATGTTTTTGCGGCGTTTTTGCGTTATTTATAAATGGTAGGTCGTTGATTAGGTTATATTGGAGAATATCGGTCAAACCTTTTCATTGGGATTAGTGGGGAGAATAGAATGGTAATACACACAGGAAATATACAATTTGAAACTAAAGGTGAGATTGAAATAATAGACCTAACGAAGAAGATCGCAAATATCGTATATGATTCTAAACTAGAAAATGGGATCGTGACGGTATTTGTGCCTGGTGCAACGGGTGCAATAACCACGATAGAATATGAAGATGGACTTGTCACAGATCTTTCAAATGCTTTTAAAAGGATCTACCCAAAAAATATTGAATATCAACACGAGCTTAGGTGGCATGATGGGAATGGGCATTCGCATGTACGCGCATCCATGTTAGGGCCGGGCATTACAGTACCTTTTTCCAGCCGAAAATTAACGTTGGGCACCTGGCAGCAAATTGTGTTTGTGGAATTGGATGTGAGACCCCATAACCGAGATATCGTTGTACAAGTTATGGGAGAATAAATAAAAAATATTATTGGATTAATGTGGCGAAAATAATAACATTACCAAAGTGATAAAAATGTATACATGTTACGATTGTAAACATTTTGGGTCAGGTTGCAACGGCATCATCCCACCCTATGAATATCGAAATAGTTTGGAGCAATACTGTAAGAAATTTTTACTTAATGAGTGGCGTAAAGAAATGTTCAAAGAAAGTGGTCATGAACGACTCTGATTAGTTTTAATTGAATTTTATTTACGAAATGAAACCAGATATTGTCAACACATTTATGATGATGAACAATCTGACATTTTCAATGCAAAGTAGTAACTAAGTAGTATTTTAAAATTTATGGATTCGGTTTCTGGTATGATAACTAAAAAATAATGACATAGCGTCAATTCAATTTTCAGGTTGCCGAAACTTTTATTAAGTAGTATTTAGTTACACTTTATATATCCAATTCAGTGGGTGAAAATATGGCTGAAGTTAATATAATATACCCCCTTTTGTTCATAATAATTATCGTTGTAGTTATCGTCATATTTGTTATTTTATATAAACGTAAAAAAACAGTAACTGAAGAAATTGAGCCATCTGAATATGAATATTCTAGCGAGTATTATGACAAGGAGTTCAGATGCCCGAATTGTGAAATTCAGGTTGCTATTGACGAATTGGTTTGTCCGAATTGTGGCGTTGAATTCAGAGAAGGTGAATTTGAATGCCCGAACTGCAGCGAGCCCGTCGAGCCTAGCATGCTGGATTGTCCGAATTGCGGTGAGATCTTCGATCTGGAACCCAATGTCTGTCCCAAATGCGGCAAATTAGTCGGGGCCGAGGCAACTGAATGTGACAAATGTGGAGAACAGTTCTGGAGCCCGTTAAAATTACCGGCCGAAAAGGAAGAGGAGAAAAAGGAAGGTGCTTCAGAAGACGAGAAAGAGGGTGAAGGTGAAGAAGGCGAAGGAACAGCCGCTTCTGAAGAGAAATGAGGTATTTACCTGACTAACTAAGATCAGGTAGATAGTGCCATTACCAAAACATTTAAGAATATATATACTATACCCATTTTACCTTATAGGGAGGAGTACGTATGGAAGCTGCGTCACCGGTTGAGGGAAACGTTAATGAGATTCTCGCGGATATTGAAGAGGAAGTATATCGAACCGAGAGAATGATCAAACTTAGTGTTGCTCTCGAATATATGATACAATTAGTCGAGCCAAAATACAAAGAGACATTTATCAAAGCTGAAAAAAATGCAAAAACAATTGAAGATATGAATAAGATTTTAGAACTAGCCAAGAAACATATTGGACAGAGAACTGCGATCAGTATGTTAGGAATTTAATTTTATTCTAAACATATCTTAACCAAATATATTCTATATTGTTTAGTACTTATTTTTAAATAGTAATTAATAGTTGGTATATTGGTTATTATTTATAGTAAGTTAGAAATTAAAAAAAAATATTTTAAATATTAGATTTAATATATCTATCAATATACCAAATTTGGTATTATTAGGGTTATGGGAGTGAAAGTTAATACAATTTTACCCAAGCGAAAATACTGTTGATAAAAACAAAATTATGAAGGTGGACAAATGAAAATACGATTTGGACCGGCTGGCATTCCTTTATCATGCAAAGGAAGAACATTTAGTGATGGACTAGAGGATATTTATCGCCTCGACTTGAACGCTATGGAGATCCAACTAGTTCGCGGAATTGGTAATAATATAGATCAAGCTGCAGAAGTTAAAGATTTGGCAAAAAAGCTGGATGTTGACCTCTATGTACATGCGCCATATTATATGGATCTGGCTGGTGACAAGGAGGAGGTCAAAAGAAGTATGGATAATATCAAATGGGCAGGTAAAATTGCACATGAAATAGGGGCGAAGGCGGTTTGTACATATTTGGGATTATATGGCAGAAATTCAAAACAGGCAACTAGGGAGAAAGTTGTAAAAAAC
>CBDVCJ010000324.1:0-4524 GCA_965372445.1 uncultured Thermoplasmata archaeon
GATATGTGTATGATGAATTTGACGATAAATATATAACCACATTAGGCGCAAAAGTATCCAAGAAAGAGCTATTTCTAATGTTCAACCCTAGTGGCAATAATGGATATAATGTTAATCTTACCTTATCGATCTGGGACATTCTGGGTCAAAAAGATGAATCGACCTTACGAGTGCGACCTGTATATTACAAAGGCTCGAGCGGTGCATTATTGATCGTGGATATAACCCGTAGTGACACCTTGGAGTCACTTCAAGAGTGGGTCAACTCATTTTTCAAAATCACTGGCAAGGTACCAATGATATTACTAGGCAACAAAGTAGACTTGTATAAAAGTGCGCGAGTGTTCTATGATGATTTAGATGAACTTGGTAAAAAATATAATTTCCCGGTATTTTTAACCAGCGCAAAGACCGGAAGCAATGTAGAGAATGCATTTTACAAATTAAGTGACCTAATGATAAAGGCCTCAAGCGAGTTAACCCAAACAACTTAATCTCTATAGTCACCCATAATAATATATTATTTTAATTTTTAAAATATATGCAAATTTTATTATTCAATAAATTTAAAGTAGTAGAAAGAATATTAATCCGTTAATGCTCAAAAAAGGGGTGATGACGGTTATTATTATTGTTTCTCTGTTAATGGGGGGATGTATATTACAAGAGCCTAGGAGTGGTGGCTCATTTTCAGCAATTCCAGCAATTAAATTGGATTATAATGAAGATGAACAAGTAACTGGTATATGGGTTGAAAGTGCATTGGGTTTTGATTTTAAATATGACAATATAACAATTGAAATTAGTTGGAATAATTATAAAAATATTAAAATGATGAATCAAACCTATTGCATTGTAACCCAAACACACTTAAATAAGTTCTACATTAATGTAACAACATATATAGAAGAGAACGAATATTTTTATGCGGGCTTAGTAGAGATTAACCCAGATGATGAAAATGTTTTCTCTATAACAAGATTTGAAGAAGAGGATTCAGAAGAAGAATTAGTTGAGGAGTCGGATTTACCGTGGAAAGCTCTATTGAGAAGGAAAGATTAAAATTTAAATTGCCACCAATATATTTTATTTTTGTCGTTGTAATCATTGCAATCGCGATTTGGATAATTACAGCATTAACAGGTATAATCGAAGTGGAAGACCTGATCTTGAACTTTCTGGGGTTTATTAGTATGTTAGTTGCCATTACTATGTTGGCAATTTTAGGCGCTGGTTTTTTGGGGATGTACATAAGCTATAGAATCTTATCAAAAAAAGGTTTTACGCCTTTTGAGATCTCAATGTTGGAAATGTATGATGAAGTACATAAGATCAATGAACGGCTGGATAATATCGAATCGAAGTTAGAGAACCCCAAGAAAAAGAAATGATATCTTTCTTTTAACTTGATGTCTGGGAATGTAGTATAACTGTGAAGCATATTTAGATGAGACCAATTAGGTAATATGTGGAGGGAAAATATGAAAGCGGTTGTATATGAAAAATACGGGCCACCGGAAGTACTTCATTTCAAAGATATACCAAAACCTGTCCCGAAGGACTATGAGATCCTGGTAAAGGTCCATGCGACCACATGCCACATAGGTGATACTAGAATTCGTAGTTTCAATGTTCCTGCCGGAGTATGGCTTCCCATGCGGCTGTATCTCGGTCTTTTCAAACCAAAAAGGCCCATACTTGGGATGGAGCTGGCAGGGGATGTTGAATCCGTAGGCAAAGACGTAAAGCGATTTAAAAAAGGTGACAAGATTTTTGCATTGGTCGGTTTTAATTTTGGGGCTTATGTCGAGTACAGATGTCTTGCAGAAGATGTTGCCAGTGAAAAAGATGGAATGGTGGAAATAAAGCCATCCAATATGACCTATGGTGAGGCCGCAGCAGTTCCCGGTGGCGGACTTACAGCTCTTGGAATTCTTAGAGGTGTTAATATTCAGAAAGGGCAAAAAGTTCTGATCTACGGCGCTTCCGGAAGTGTAGGAACTTTTGCGGTACAGCTGGCAAAATACTACAGGGCTGAAGTTACTGGCGTGTGCAGTACCTCGAACCTGGAGATGGTGAGATCTATTGGAGCCGACAAGGTGATCGATTACACAAAAGATGATTTTACTAAAAGCGGTTTGAAATACGATTTTATATTCGATGCGGTACATAAGATCTCCCGTTCGCGCATTAAAACATTGCTTAAGAAAGATGGAATTTTTCTTTCCTCTCACAGTCGGGCGGATATTAATCCCGATGACCTGAAATTCCTCCGAAAGCTAATTGAGGCGGGAAAGCTAAAAGCAGTCATAGATAGACAATATACAATGGACCAGATTGTCGAGGCTCACAGGTATGTCGACAAAGGCCACAAAAAGGGAAATGTGGCTATAAGTATAGTGCATAATAAAAAAACCTAGCAATGCGTTGCACCCAGCCAATATACCGCGCAATCTTGGAGGAAAATTATGAAAGCGATCGTATGGACAAAATACGGACCACCGGATGTTCTTCAGCTCAAAGATGTCCCCAAACCCACTCCCAAAGACAATGAAGTACTGATAAAAATTCATGCAACAACAGTAACAGCAGGGGACTGTGAACTTCGAGGTCTCAAACTCTCTTTTGGGTTGCGGCTCCTCATGCGATTATATGTTGGTATAATTAGACCAAGAAGAATAACTATACTAGGACAAGAGTTAGCCGGTGAAGTTGAAGCAGTAGGCAAAGATGTAAAACTGTTTAAGAAAGGTGACCAGGTTTTTGCACATGCCGGTTTTGGTATGGGGGCTTATGCCGAGTACAAATGTCTGCCTGAAAAAGGGTTAATAGCAACAAAACCGTCCAAGATGACCTATGAGGAAGCCTCCGCCGTTCCTCTTGGGGGACTTGAAGCACTGCATCATCTTAAAAAAGGAAATATCCAGAGGGGTCAAAAGGTTTTGATCAATGGTGCGGGTGGAAGTATAGGTACTTATGCGGTACAGCTTGCCAAGTACTTTGGGGCTGAAGTGACTGCCGTGGATAGCACAAGGAAATTGGACATGCTGCGCGGAATAGGTGCAGACCATGTCATTGATTACACTCAAGAAGATCTCACCAAAATGGATGAGACCTATGAAGTTATTTTTGACGTGGTAGGCAAGGGACCGTTTTCAGGTTTAATAAGATCATTAAAGGACCAAGGGATCCTACTTACAGCTAACTCTATGAAGTCACGAACTGTTCGAGAACCTGGTAAATCAAAGACCAACAGCAAGAAAATAATAGGTGGGAATGTGGAATATAAGACTGAACATTTAATTTTCCTCAAAGAGCTTATTGAGGCGGGTAAGATAAAATCTGTCATTGATAAACGCTATCCGTTGGAACAGACAGTCGAGGGTCACAGGTACGTAGAAACAGGTCAAAAAAAGGGAAATGTCGTCATAAGTGTGGTACAAGATAATAAAACTTAATGTTGTGTTGCAAATGAAATCTCTATTAGTTTTGTATTCATATCATCACAAGAATACTGAGAAAATCGCCAAAGTTTTCGCAAAAGTTCTAGATGCACCAATAAAAACGCCACAGCAAATAAACCCTGAAGAGCTTCGAGAGTATAGTCTGGTAGGCTTTGGTTCAGGGATATATGGTGCACAACATCATAAATTTCTGCTTGACCTTGCCGATAAATTACCACAAGTCGCCAACAAGAAAGCCTTTATTTTTTCAACCAGTGCAATTATGGGAGAAGCCAAAGTCGCCGAAGATCACTCATTGCTCAGGAAAAGACTGGAGTCCAAAGGTTACATCATTGTTGATGAATTTGGCTGTAAAGGTTTTAACACAAACAATTTTCTTAAATATTTTGGGGGGATGAATAAGGGTAGACCTAATGCTGAAGACCTCAAAAATGCAGAAGAGTTTGCAATGAACCTGAAGCAAAATCTTCTAAAGAGCGAAAACTAGACGGTATGTTTCGTAAACTTTATTTTTATGTATTGTATTGAGAAGAACCAAATCAAAATAATCTTGGTGGAAACTCATGAAAGCGATTGTATGTACAAAATATGGACCGCCGGAGGTTCTTGAGCTAAGAGAGGTTGAAAAACCTGTTCCTAAAGATAATGAAGTGCTTATTAAGATACACGCGACCACAGTCACATCAAGTGATTGCATTATCCGGGGTTTCAACATACCGATGTGGCACCCTGTGGGACTGATGATGAGAATTATGATGGGCTTCGGAAAACCGAGGAACCCCATCCTCGGGATGGTGGCGGCTGGAGAAGTCGATTCTGTGGGAAGCGATGTGATACGTTTCAAGATAGGTGACCAGGTTCTTGCCTATACCGTCTTGTCACCCACCAAGACCCGATTTGGCACATATGCCCAGTACAATTGTATCCCGGAAGACTGGATAGTGGTGCGGAAACCGTCAAATGTGACCTATGAGGAGGCCGCCGCGATCCCCTACCCTGGAGAGCTAGCGATGTTTTTCCTGAAGAAGGGGGATATCCAAAGTCGGAAAAATGTTCTCAT
>CBDVCJ010000325.1:0-4511 GCA_965372445.1 uncultured Thermoplasmata archaeon
TAAACCACACAATTTCTATTCAATTAATATCTTCTGGCGTTTTGATCTTCGGCACCGGCTGTTCCTGTGGCTGAACTTGTGCCTCTTCAGATTGTTCCACAGCGGGCTCCTGCGCTTCGACTTGAGGTTGAGGTGTAGGTACGGGTTCTTCTTCCACCTGCGGCATCGGCGCCGGTTCTGGTGCGGGCTCGACCTGCGGTACGACTTGGGGTGGTGTAACCTCGGGAGTTGGTGGTTGTTCTGGGGGTGGCGTTTCTGGAATCGGTGGCTGTTCTGAGGGTGGTGTCTCAGGAGCTGGTACTTGTTCAGGCGGTACTTCTGGTGGCGGTGGTTGTTCTGGCACGGATATGGGTTCTTGTGGTACCATAGGTTCCGGTGGCTGTTCCTGCGGTGGCGCTTCGGGTGGCGGTTCTTCTACGACTGGCGCTTCTTCTTCCTCTTTCACTTTCTTCTTCTTGAGGAAGATGAACAGCAAAATCAATATTACGATTATGATTATCACTACGATTCCAATACCCGCGTACAACATTGTGTTGTCTTCATCGCCATTGCCATCATCCGGTTCAACATCTGTTGATTTGTCAATATATCCAGTCTGATATTCATTGGTATTTACTACAATATCGCCCAATGTGGTGGTAAAATAATAAGTATGATTACCTTCTGATAATTTTGTGCTATATTTGTAATGGCCATTTGTAGATTCCATATTATTGGCATTTCCATCAATCACCACTTGGATAGAATCTGGAAGATCACCGTCAGGGTGGCTGTAATCTACTGAAAATGTAAATTCAGTGTTTGTGTTGCCGGTTAATGGTGTCATTGTAGGATTGGTTAACTTGGGTGGCAACTTGGTTAATGGTTCTGTTGTCACATAAAGAGTAAAATTCGTAAAGTCCCAACCATCCTCTCTATCAAAGACAGACACTTTAACCCAGTAACTTCCCACATCTTCAAGCTTGGGTGTTCCACTTAAAACTCCAGTTACTTTATCGATTCCTAACCACTCACTCGTATTGGTCTCCAAAGACCATACTAACTTATCGATTGGTGTGTGATCGTCCTCGGCTTCATAATCGACTGAATAAAGCTCATCGACAACTGCATTAATATCATCTTCAGTTAAAATATCGGGTGGTTCATTAGCTGTCGCCCAAACGGTCAATGTATAATTATGCGAATCGAATCCTCCTTCACCATCACCGACGGTAATATTCACCCAATACCAACCGACGTCGCTTAATGTGGGATTGCCACTTAGAGTTCTGGTGATTTTATTAAAACTCAACCAGCTTGCATTGGAATTGTATGACCAGATCAATACATCAAGAGGTGTACGGTCGTCGGTTGCCACGTAGATCACATTATATGAAGTACCTGCGGTTATGCTGACTTTGTCAATTGTTGTAATATCTGGTGGGTCGTTTTCGAAACCTTCTGAGGTTACAGTCAAAATAAATTCATGCCAGTCACTTCCGTCATCGCCATCATCAACAGAAATATTGACATTATACCAACCTGCATCGCTATTTGCGGGTGAACCCGAAAGAACGCCTGTACCTGCATCTAAATCCAACCAAGTTGCGTTGGTGTCCAATGACCATGCGAGTTTAGATAATGGACTGTCAATATCGGTTGCATTGTAATCTACTGAGTAAAAAATACCTACATTGGTCGTAATAACATCTGCAGTTGTTATTTCAGGGCGATCATTGACATTCAGTACTATCAGTGTAAAGGTTATATATGCGTCTCCACCGTCACCATCAATTACAGATACATTGACCCAATATTCACCGACATCGTCATTGGTTGGTGTACCCGATATTATTCCAGTGGTTGTGTCAATATCAAGCCATGAAGTTGCGTTGGTGTCTAGTGACCATATTTGATTTTCGATTAAGCTGTCTATATCGGTGGCATTGTAATCTACTTCATATACTTCATCCTCGTAAGTGATTTCAACATTTGTGGTGTTTATTATTGGGTTGTCATTTACATTTAGTACTGTCAATGTAAAATTAGTAAAATCCATATCCATGGTGTCATTGATTTCGATATATACCCAATATGTTCCAACATCGTCATTAGTTGGAGTTCCAAATAGCATTGCCGTAGTTGGATTGGAAGATAGCCAAGTTGCATTTGAAGTAAAGTTCCAGGTACCAATCTGAGCAATATTTTCTCTGTCTATATCATCGTATTGATAAGTGACCTCATAATAAGTATCTTCGATGGCTGTTAAATTATTATTCGTAACAATCATAGGTTGTGTATTATAAACATCCGGCTTATTGAAAATTGATGTGTGGGAGTAATTGATACCATCATATGCCCAAAATTGATGAAAATGACTGTCATTAATATTTAAAGTAATATTATAATAATAAGCTTTCCCATCGACATAATTTAAATCAATTGAATCGGATTCAAACATTGAATAATTCATACCATTAAGATTAACATACATATTTATTGGAGGTTTATTTTCATATTGTTGGTATAATATGGTGAAATTAAAGAAAGTGCTTGTATTTCCCAAAATAGGATCAATTATAGGATATTTTAAAAAAAGTGTTTTATAAATGGTCTTTCTAAAAAATATATCATTATCCGTTCCAGCATTATTTGTATCATTTCCATCTTCCCATACAACAAAACTTAACCCGGAATTTATTGCAATATCTGGACGAGATGAGCCCCCAACGTTTGCATTATTATTTTCTATTGGTTCAGATATAATTTGCGCATCTTCCCAATTAGTACCAGTTAAATTGCTCCTATAAAATATATCCTCATCTGATCCAGAAAAAGCTGTATCATTAACATCATGCCAGACAACATAGATATTATTATTTTCGATTTGAATTGCTGGATTATTAGAATGGCCAATATTGGTATCTTGGTTAGAAGCTGGTTCTGAAATTACTTGAATATCCTCCCAATTATTTCCAGAAAGATTGCATCTATAAAATATATCTGCATCAATACCTGCGTTGTTTAAATTGTCCCAATCTTCCCAAACAACATAAATATTGTCATTTTCTACGGCTAGGTCAGCAAAATAAGATCCAGCAATGTTAATATTGTTTCCCATTAAGGGTTCTGAAATCACCTCGATGTTACCCCAACTAGATCCTGAGATGTTACATCTATAGAAAATATCATTATCCCCCCCTGCACCATTTGTGTTATCATTGTCATGCCATACAATATATATTTTATTATTTTCTGCTTCGATTGATGGGCGAAGTGATTGGCCAATATTTATATTATTTTTAATGACAGGTTCTGAAATTATTTGAACATATTCCCAAGAGGTACCTGTTAAATTACATCGAAAGAATATGTCCCAATCATTACCGGAATTTTCAGTAATATTACTATCCTGCCATGCAATATAAATCAAATTATTTTCAACTGCAATAGTTGGTCCGAAGGAGTCGCCGGTATTAAGATTACTACTAAAAACGGGTTCTGAAATTACTTGAATGTCCTCCCAACCTGAGCCTGTGATATTACATCTATAAAATATATCATCATCAGTACCAGCTCCATTTAAGTCCGAATCATCATGCCAAACAACATATATATTTCCATTTTTGACAACAATATCCGGGTTCTCTGATCTTCCTATATTTGTATTACTCCCAAATGTTGGTTCAGATATTACTTGGATTTCTGTCCATATATTTCCATCATAAGATCTATAAAAAATATCCCAATCAGTTCCTGCGTTATTTGTATTATTTTTATCTTCCCAAACAACATAAATCTTATTATTTTCAACTGCAATTTTTGGTTCAGATGACAATCCGATGTTCAAATTTTGACCATTAAAAATTTCAGATAATACTTCGATATCTTGCCAACAGTAGGGATTATTTTCTGATCGAATATTCATACTTGATGTTGAAGTGAAATTTATTATTAAACCAAAAACTCCTAAATTTAAAATTAGTACAACGATAATAAATATTGACCTAATTTTATTCACCAACATATCCGCCCCCTTGAAGCTCATTTGGAGTTAAATAATAATCTTTTGTAGTCACTAAACTAAATACTTAATATTTATTGTTATCGCATGTTTTATGGATATTAACTTTAAAAAAATAAAAAAAAGAGAGAGTGAACATAAAAAATCCCGAATTATTTCAATCCCTGTTGATTGAAAATTAGCCAGACCCTTAAAACCGGGTTGGGCTATCCCTGGATAAGATCTTTACATATAAAAATAAAAAATGTCGTGGTTCAATGAGAAGTATGACAATAATTATTTTATTCAGTATTGTAAATGATTTCCTGCCATTTTTTGATGGGCTGTACATTTCTAATTTAAAAAAAAAATAAAACCTCATGCTCACCTAAAGTAAGAATTTTTATTTATTCGTTTAATAATTCATTTTTTTATTTATGTCATAACCCTACATTTATTAACGGATTATGACATGAATTATGTTTAACCTTTTGCATCATGAATGAATCCAAATTGGTTAATATTAAAT
>CBDVCJ010000326.1:0-4485 GCA_965372445.1 uncultured Thermoplasmata archaeon
CACGATTATGGATTAGTTTAAACTTTAGTGCCAATCCAGTACTTTCTGCTAGATTAATAATAATATTTTCGATCAAACCAATAAAATAGAAAATTTTAAACTTAATAAATACATTAGCAATTCAAATTTCTGCGGGTGTGGTGTAGCCTGGTATCACTGGAGCTTGCCAAGCTTCGTACTCGGGTTCAAATCCCGGCACCCGCATTCTTTTTCTATATATTGTCATTGGTCGAATGCGGGTGCCTACGGGCTGAATAAGTCTATGGATTGATTAGGGCTTATTCAGCCCTGACGCGTTAAAATCGTGAATATAATAAATTAGTCTGATTTTAACGGTCCCGAGCACCCTAATTTTTATGGTTTATTCAGCCCTGGGTTTGGGAAAGCCGGAATTATCAATATTTTAGCTAGGCTTTCACAGACCGAGGTAAAATTCAAGATGATAATAATCAGATTGAATTTTACCGCAGCAGTTCACATCACGATGCATTAATATTGGTTTGATGTGAACAGTCCCGAGCACCCTAATTTTTATGGCTTATTGAGCCCTGACGTTAAAATCGTAATGTTTATAGATTGGTCTGATTTTAACAGTCCCAAGCACCCCATAATATAATAAATAGAAATAAATAATTAATATTAACGGCCCCAGCACCGGCACTCTCTGATTTTTTATTGTCTATGGTCGAGTGCGGCTGCCTGCGGGCTAAAAAAGATGTTATCAATAGAAAGCCATTTTTAGCCCGTCCATTGAAAATCAATAGACATTGCCTTCAAAAATTCTTTTTTTTTTTAGTTTAAAGTCAAAAGAATTTTTAAACTCAGGGAAAAAAATTGTAAGTTAGGGTGTCGTTTATTATTCTCATATAGCTAATGAGAGACCTTGCTCACAATCGAGCGCAGGTGCCTACGGGCTCAATATGTATTATTATTATCATTGGCTTATTGAACCCTGACGTTAAAATCGTAATGTTTATAGATTGGTCTGATTTTAACAGTCCCGTGCACCCGTGTTTAAAAATCAAATCTTTACTAACTCATACTTCCGCGAGCCCAACCCAATCTTTTCGGCGTATTTGAGCTGGAGGCTCCAATCGATCTCATTTATTGCCTTGAATTTATCCTCGCCTTTATTGAACCCCGATTTCAATCTTGAATTGATATTGCCAACCTGGGCATTGACCAAATCGATAGAAGCCTGGTCGATTGCCACCGGATCTTTCGAAGAAACGATACCGATATCAGGCACGATCGGCGCATCGCTCCAGCTCGGGCAGTCGCAATCAGGCGTGATATCCATCAAAAAGTTTATGAAGCCCACCTTGCCTCTCTTGGGTTTCAGCACCCCATATGCATATTCTACGATCTTCTCCTGCACCAACTTTATCGAACCACTCCATGCGATCCCGATCGCGCCGGTGATACAGGATACTGCACATTCACCACACCCGATACATTTTTTAAGATCCACCTGCGCTTTCTTGTCTACGAGCGCGATCGCATCGGCAGGGCACCACTTTACACAAGTGCCGTCACCGATACATTGCTCTAACTTTACCTTCGGTTTAAAATCGGTATGCATAGTCTGTTTCGCGGCCCTGTTGCCACAACCCATGCCGACATTCTTCAGGTTCGCCCCGAATCCGGTTTCGATATGGCCGGTCATATGTGCAACGCTGATGAATGAATCTGCGGTATGTACCACCCCACCGATCTTAACCTTTTTAAAGTGCTGTTGATTTATTGTAACCTCATGATAGCTCTTGCCCGTTAGCCCGTCGGCGATCACCACGGGTGCACCTACGGTTCCAGGTGTGAAGCCATGCTCGTAAGCGGTATTAAGATGGTCAACTGCGTTGGATCTGCTGCCGCGGTAAAGCGTATTGGTATCCGTAAGGAACGGGTTGCCACCCTGCCTCTTGACCGAGTCCACGATCGTGCGAATGAATTGGGGACGGATGTGGGTGGTGTTGCCCTTCTCGCCAAAATGCATCTTGATCGCCACTAGGTCATTCTTGTCAATGATCTCGTTCAAACCTGTCTTCACGAACAATTTTTTCAGCTTCTTCTGTAAATTATCGTGACCTTCGCCGGTCAGCATATCTGCGAAATAAACTTCTGACATAGTTCGATCACCTTTGGTATGTTTTATATATGTAAAAAGGGTCACTCCGCAAGTGTAAATAATTGGTTATCTCCATCAACCTCAAATAATCCCAGACGCGCCCCGGCGTCCAGCCACCCGTGTGCATAATTCACGCATGCAAGAGCCCTTAAGTTATCGCCTTTTTCTTTGAAATGCAGTGCATCTTGATAATAGGATCGTGCCATGTTCATGAAATCGTCTGCAATTTTTTTTGCATATGACTTTTCCGGCGCGATGATCTTGGCTTTAGAGAGTGCACGTTTGGTTATTTCCAAATCTTTATCGACTAGTTGTTCCAACTCTAATTCTGACATATTGAACTCACTGAAGTAATTCATATTGATTATTCAAGATGTAAATTTTGGGATAAGAGGTGATGTGTAATGTATATAGGTATTTAAAAAATTCCAAGACCCAAGCTTTAAAAATCCTGAAAGGATTTTTAATGCGAGGCAACTTGACGAAGTAAGTTGCCGCAGATACAAAATCCAAACAAGTTCCAAATTAAAAAATCCAAACAAATTGATGATTTTGGTCCTTGGTACTTGAACCTTGGTATTTATTTGGAGTTTGGTACTTGCATCTTGGAATTTAAATTGCACTTCTAACTTTATTTGTAATTTAATGTAAATCTTAGTCATTACTTGAAATTACCTCAACTGGTCTTCCGCCATGCTTGGTCTCGCGCGGCCGTACCTCGACCAGGATCGGCATCGAGATCGCACCACCCACGACGATCGCCACACTAACCGGCAGCCGCTGTATCTCATCGATCATATCATTTGTCAACCCTTCCACCGACGCGATGATCGCCTTCAGATCGTTCGGGTTGGTGACTTTTAGTATTATCTGGGTATTACATTGGCTAAGTACATTCTTATCGACCTTTGCCGGACGCTGGCTGACGACACAGAGCCCCAGCCCGAACTTGCGGCCTTCAGACGCTATTGTCTTAAGGATCGCCGACGAAATTGCGCGGCTCTGCTGCGGGCAGAAGCTATGCGCCTCCTCGAGTATGAACATCATCGCCGGCACCCGATCGAGTTTGCGCGCTTCAAACAGGTTCTTGGCAAGCTGCGCCACTACCAATTCCTGGATGTTAGGCGATGCACCACGAAGATTGATGATCGATACCTTATCTGGTGTTACAAGATGGGTTAAGGGTGTTGGATTATCTGAAAATACACCTAGCGAATCCAGATGCTCGAGAGAATTTATGAGGTTCCATTTAATATTGTTTCTATCCATTTCAATTGTATTGATTATGTCTCTGATCGTATAATAGGGTCTTAAATCTCGTAATTTTGCCAGTGCGCGATAAAGCACCCCAACCTGCATCCCCATGGTTTTCAAGCCTGTCATATTAATTACATCGCTCGCATCAAGCCTGAGGCCTTCGAGTTTCAACGGCAATGAGCCGATATTAATATTTGTATCCAGTGAATATTCCACGACCTTTTCGGAATACCCTTTTGGCTTAATACCATAGCGAGTCATTAATTTTGTATCTTCTTCGTCGATATTGGGATGAATAAGTGAAGTGTATTCGCCATGGGGGTCAATGATCACCACCGGGATCTTGTGCTTCATAAACTCTTCCGCCATCACGCCCGCCATATACGATTTTCCGGAACCCGTTTTTGCAATTATGCTTACATGCTTCTGGACCAGTGAGTTGATATTAAGATAAACCTTTAGATCATGGCCTCTCAGCATGCCAATGTATGCGCCCATAGCTTCGTCCTGCGCCAGCCCCAATACATTCTTAATATTGTTGCCGTCGGCCTTGAAAACGGGCTTGCCGGCATTGAACGGTGTATGCGGCACCTGCAACAACCCCCGATAATCGCGATAGCCCAGCACCGAGACCGTAGCGGTTAGCCTACCGCCAGGTGTGATGTCCTCGCCGAACGAAATTCGCTGGGCCTTGTCGAACGAGATGTCCGACTCCATCGTTAAATCCACGATCTGGCCGAGCACCGTCCCATCGCTATCGTGATGTGTCTGGATATATTCGGTACGTTTTACGGTGTTATCGGATACTGCAATCTTGAACGCTGTGGTGCCTATATTGCCGTAGATAATCCCCACTGGCTTTTTATCAATTTCATTGGAGCCGTGTGCTTGAAGAGATCCGGATTTGTCGAGAGTATCTATGTTCCGCATTGCAACCAAAATAGGTTTACGAGGATGAATAATTTTTGGGTACTAATGGTAATGAAGGCACAAAGGCATCAAGGCACATAGGAACAAAGTAAAAAACTTGTGATAAAGATAAAAATAAAAAAATATGGTAAAATAATATAAAATGAAAAAATAAAAAAAAAAATGAATAAGTG
>CBDVCJ010000327.1:0-4482 GCA_965372445.1 uncultured Thermoplasmata archaeon
TGTGCGATCTTCTATCGGCTGTACATTGTCAAGTATTATGATAATGATAATGATAAGGCAAATTCGAAAAATAAATGATTAATATTTGAAAGGCGATCGACGTCATTTTTTGTCAACTACCGGGAGTATCGGGAGTCTGAGCAATAGATACCTCAGTCGGGAGTAACGGGAGTATCGATAACTCCTGGGTAGGCATCCATTTCCGTTGCTCCCGGTTCCCGTGCTCCCGGGCTCCCGATAGATCTCGCCTTTCCGAAGGCAATCCAAAAAAAAAATAACCTTATATCCAATTAATTCATCAAGTATCCAATGAAAGTTCTTATGCTCAGCTGGCGCGACCTGAAAAATCCGCTTGCAGGAGGTGCCGAGGTTGTCATCCATGAACTAGGTAAAAGATGGGTGAAGTGGGGGCATGAGGTGACGATCTTCACGGCGGGATTCAAGGGTGGCGCAAACGATGAAATGGTTGACGGCATCAAGATCATCCGGGCGGGCAACCCGTTGACAGTATTTTTACAGGCACGCAGATATTATCAAAAATATTTTCAAAATAAATACGATGTCGTAATTGAGGAGGTCAATGGACCGTTACCTTGGTATTCTTATTACTATGTTCACGAACCATTGATCGCGATAATACACCAAACGGGCAGATATTTTGATGAATTTAATTTCAAAAATTCGGTCGCGTATTATGAATTACCTCCCGTGCTTAATATTGGTGTTTATACCTTTGAACCCTACATTATGAAATATTACCGAAATTTTCCGATCCTGGTTATGTCGGAGAGCACCAAGCAGGATTTTTTAGACCTGAAATGTTCGCCCGAAATGATACATGTGATACTAGAAGGTACAAAGGTCAGGCCGCTCGAAAAAATACCGCTAAAAAATCACGACCCCACGTTCGTATATTTGGGACGGTTAAAACGCTTCAAACGCGTCGATCATGTGCTTCAGGCGATCGGCCGTGTAAAGAAGCAACTGCCTAACGTTCATTTGCATATAATCGGTCGCGGCGAAAAAGGTTATGAAAAGGAGCTGAAAAAACTGGCAATTGAACTGGGCATTGACCAAAATACGACCTTCCATGGTTATTTGAGCGAAGCCAAAAAAGACCAATTGATCCAGAGCTCACATGCATTATTAATAACTTCGGTTAAAGAAGGGTGGGGGTTAGTTGTAACTGAAACCAATGCAATGGGCACCCCCGCAATTGGCTACAAAGTTTCGGGGCTTAAGGATTCGATACGCGACGGCGTTACCGGTTTGTTAGTTGAAAGCGGCGATATTAATGCGCTGAGCGATGCGATCCTAAAATTCATGCAAAACCGCAAGCTCCGCGAGAAATTAACCATTAACGCTTGGGTGTGGTCCAAAGAATTTACATGGGACCGTTCTGCAAAAGTCGCACTTGCGAAAATTAATGAAATTATAAGTGGTTATTATAACAAAGACCTAAAATAAATTGGGTTAAAGATCGTATACTTATTTTGGATAAAAAATTAAAATAATTAATAAAGAATATAAGTTAGAATAAATAAAGGAGCATAGAAAGCTGTTAAAAAAACGTCAGACTTCAATCTGAAGTGCGACATTTATTTAATATTATTTTGACTTAACGTTAGTCTCCGTTTTTTATGTAAATGTAGAAGTATATATGGACTTAATAAATCTCTTTTTTTTTCTGTTTAATAGATTTTCTAGGACCTTTTACAGAAAATTTAAAATAATACATTATCTATTGATACTTATAATGTTATCAAGGGGAAGTTTAGTATATATAATAATTTTCATAATGATTTTTTCAATAGCTATACCTACGAACTCTGAAGATCCCTATCGTAATTGTATAAATAACGGGAATATCAGAACCGCATATATAGATAAAAGTTTTGAATATTTTTGCCCCTCACCTGCGAACAAAATACTTGATGGAGCATGGCGCCCTGATGGCAGTTATGCGATTCTTGTCGGATCTGGAATATATATTTACGATGGTGAAAATTTCGTATTAATAAATTTAGATAATGATCTAGAATGTGTAGCATGGAAGCCAGATAATGATCTTACAGATGGGTATCAAGGTTACGCTCTCTTTGCTGGATATTCATTATTAGTATTCGATGGTGAAAAATTCATCCAATTTTCTGACCAATTTCCGGAAAATACCCGTATTACAAAAATTGCCTGGAAACCGGATGGAAGTTATGCATTGCTCCTTGGAGTATATTATTCTCCCTATAGTAATTACAAAGTTTTACTAAAGTTTGATGGAGAAAATCTAATTGACCTAACATCGGAAATGGGATATTACCCCATGTTATATGGTCTATGTTGGCACCCAGTGGGTAACTATACAATAATTGTAGGTGGGTCTGAAGATTATGATTCCGCAACAGGTAGTAGATATAAACCAGTAGTTATCAAATATGACGGCAATAATTTTCTTGAACTTTCGGAAAAATGCGATTTTAATGGAATATTATATGATATTGCATGGAAACCAAATGATGACTTTGCTCTGATTATAGGATTGGATTATAAGGATTATTATTCAGATACACCTTTGATAATTCAATTTAAAAGTTCTGGTTTTAATTTAATATCAACTGATTTGGGAAATGTTATTAGCGTAAGACAAATTACTTGGCATCCTAAAGGCGAATATGCAACAATAAGAGGTGATGGTGGCCAGGGCGATTTTATTTTTAATTATTATAATCAAACTATCATTTGGGTAACACCAGAAGATGGCATATATGATACGTGGCTCTATCAAATATTTTGGCACCCTTATAATGATTATGCAATAATTCCTTTTGATACTTTTTTATATACTGGTCTTCTTAAAATGATAGGTGAAGATTTAACCATTATTTCAAAGTATCTTTTGGGCCCAGAGACAGGCCCAGCAAGTATTTCTTGGAAACCCGATGGTTCTTATTCTTTGATTCTTGGAATACAATATTATGAATATAGACGAAATGAAAGGCCTGCCTACTATCATCATGGTAGACTTTGGAAATTTGATGGTACCAATCTAATTAACCTTACACATATGTTAAATACCAATGTTCCTCTTTATAAATGTTCTTGGCAGCCCAATTCTTCCAATGCGTTCATTATCGGAAGTTCCGGTACCATATTAAAATATAATGAAGAAGAAATTATTGATCTCTCAGGTAAGATCGGCAATCCTGAATATATTGATGATATCGCATGGAACCCAAATGGCGAAACTGCCTTAATACTGGCATCAAATTATGATTCAGACGCGTATCCATATCCATATTCAGGCCAAATTTGGGAATATAATATTACAACGGATAGTTGGACTTTAATATTATCTAACTCTACATGGTATTATAATCGTATAGCTTGGCATCCAAGTGGTTCCCATGCAATTATTTCAAGCACTAATACCTATGAACTTTGTTTAGTTCGATATAATAATAGTAAATTCATGACTATAGAATTAGATTCCGATCTTTGGGATATTTCTGATATGGAATGGAAACCAGATGGAAGTGAACTCCTAATAATTGGAGATCATGATTATAAAGGAATGGCTATATCCTTTAATGGAACCACATTTACAGAAGTGATAAATTGGACCGAAGAAATTTATCATTTTCGAGAAATCGCTTGGTCAACCGATGGCAGTTTTGCTCTTATTTTATCAGAGTATTACTTGTATAGATGGGAAAATGATCAATTAGACCTAATTGGAGAGATATTTTATTGGTCTTCAGGTCTCGCATGGTATCCTCCAGACGGAAATATTAAAAAGTTTCAGGGATCTTGCTTTTTAGTTCAACAATGTGGAAAAATATTGCGTTATGGAAATATTAAACCCAAGCTTATAACCGAAAATCCAATAAAAACTGAGATATCTAATCCGGCTACATACAAATTTATTGCACGTTATATTGATTTAGAAGATGATGCACCTGCATCTGGTTATCCAAAACTTAATATTTATATTGACCCTAATGGCACAATTCCATACATTAGTAGCCCATATGTCATGTCAGCTTTGGACAGTTCAGATGATAAAATGACTGATGGAAAAACATTTACAAAATCGTTATCATTTGAAGATAATAATTTTGATTATACGTTTCAGATAGAAATCCAAGCTGCAACAGGTGATACCACCCCCGTATTTTCGCGTCTAATTCGCTTTGGTGAACTAGATTTCGATGGTGACGGATATATTAATGACATCGACCATTTCCCTTATGATCCTTCAGAATGGATAGATACTGATGGCGATGGATTCGGAGATAATAGCGATGAATTCCCTAGTGATCCTTCAGAATGGTTAGACACTGATGGCGACGGTTATGGAGATAATAGCGATGAATTCCCAAACAATTCAACGGAATGGATAGACTCTGATGGGGACGGTTACGGAGATAATGGCGATGAATTCCCTAGTGATCCTTCAGAATGGTTAGACACTGATGGCGACGGTTA
>CBDVCJ010000328.1:0-4480 GCA_965372445.1 uncultured Thermoplasmata archaeon
AAATGCCCGAAGGGGATTTTCAATGCAAGGTAATTTACATTGTAAATTACCGCCAAAATCATTGTTATGGTTTTCGATTGAGAATTCCTTCGGAATTCCCAAAGCGAAAGTTAGGTTCGCCTTTCGTCTTTCATCTTTCGCCTTTCATAAGGCTATACTTAGTCAATAATTAGACATTACCAATCAACCTAAATAAGTTAATATACAGAAAAATATATGTCGAATCATACTAATTACGTACTAAGGGTAGGCCTATGTCGCTCTACAAAATGATATTTGAGGACCCCAAGACTAAGAAATATACTGCATTAGTGGGCTCAATAGTAATCGTCGTTGCAATGGCCGGAATTTTTATTCACGAAGCTGGTGCATATAAAACCATTAATTTAGAAGATATAAATATTAAAATTAGTGGGCAAAATATTATTATTAATTGGGAATCTGTAACAGTTGATGTGATATCTGAAACTGGCAATTTGAATGAAGGGGCAAGTGCCGAACATTCATGGGAAAATGAAAACTACATTTTAAATGACGTTGTTTTTGAACTTACTTGGCAAGATGATGTTTATCTTCCTACTGGCGATCCAAATGATGAATTCAGGTTAAGCACCAGTGGACCGGATGTAAATCCCGATGAACGAAGTTCAACAAATGAATTAATAAGCATACCATATGACGCAAGTGTTTTAAATTCTCAACCTGAAGATTTTAAAACTCAAGTAAGCTCTGGTGCATCTGATGAAGAAATTAATGAACAACTCGAACTGCAATATAATGCATGGCTTGAAGTGAAATTAGAAGAGGGGGCTATTATAGGAATCGGTACATGGAATTCAGAAGTAACAGCAGTTAATTGTGAAGGTTATGCAGGTAGGATAATTAATTTTTTAGATAACGGCAATAGTTATAACATTAAAATTACGGTAATATATTGGAAATACTCCTGGACCACCGAAGAATCCGAATAAAAAAATAATTATTAAATGAAGATTTCAAATTGATTTTTTTTTAAAGATAATTTAGGTGCTATTTTTAATCAAAAATTGATAATAATTTCATCATTTACTTTTATTCCTAATATCTTTACTGCATTGCCTAAATTGGCACCGAGTTCGAAAAAGCCACTGCTGGATATTAGGCCGATCAGTTGCCCTTTTTCTGCCAGTCCGTAAGTTTTGGTAAATATTAACTCCAAAGAATGATTTGGAATGGCCAATTTAATAATATCGCCGAATTCAAAGCCTCTCTTCATAACATCTTGAGGGATATTTGTTATAATATTGCCAAAATTATCAATATAGAGCACCTTGCCATGGATGCCTGTGGCGGTCTCTGTAAAATCTTCAAGATCAATTACCTGGTAATCTTGGAGTTTTTGGCCTATTTCACCTGGCTCGATGCCTTTGGAGATATGGGCGGCTACTGGTGCAAAGATATCGCGGCCGTGGAAGGTGTCTGAGATCGTGTCGAGACAATATTCCGTATTTGTGATCTCGTACACATCTATGATATTAAGCCGTTTAGCGGCGGGCAGCATTGATCCATTATCCGGCCCGATCAATATCCCGTTTTCACAGTTGATAATTAAACCTTTGCGGTCAGTCCCGACACCGGGATCCACTACCGCAATATGAATGGCATTTTTAAAATAAGGTGCAGCAGAATATAGTACATAGGCACCTTCAATAGTATTTTGGGGGTGAATAGCATGGGTTATATCAATAATATTTACATTGGGATTTATATTCAATATTACAGCCTTCATCGCCGCAATATACTCCGTCCATCCGAAATCTGTGGTCAAAGTTACTATGGGGTTGGGTGTTTCGGTTATCATATTCATCACAAAATAATTTAATGATAAACAGTGAATGCAATAGCTATTAATACGAAAAACTTATACCAAAGTCAAGATATATAGGTTTTTGGTAATGGAGATTTGTTTAAAATTTCGGCTTAGGAACGTGATATTGTGGATAAAAAGGTATTTGCGCTGTTAGTTATTATTATCATGGTAGTAGCAGCCTTTGCGGGATGTTCCGAAGATTCTTCAAAAGCTAGCCCACCCGCAGGTAAAACGGTTTCAGCACAATTAGATCCACAAACAGGTTGGATACAGTCTTCGGGTGATAGTGAACCGTGGATAGCAGATGCAACTTTTCAAATTAGCATTAATGCTACAAACGTTTTATCTATAGAGGTTAAGGTAATAATTGACGATAGCGATCAAGCTCATTCAGAAACCGATGAGGGTGGAGATCCTGATGAGATTGAGGTCTATGTATCTGCAGCAGGCATAGCAACTGAACCTGTGGGTGGCCAAACGCTCTTTACTCAGGTTATTAAACCGCCAACAAATGCGACATCAACTGAAGAAGGAGAAGGCTATTTACCTAATGAATGGGAATTACATATACACGCAAGTTGTTTTAGTGGTAAAAATCCGACAGGACCAGGTGGAATAATCCCAATCGTGTTTTTACAATATATAGACCAGGGAGTTACATATACATATGAAGTGAAATATACTTATGAGTCATTCGAATAAATTATAATTCTTAATATGATTTCACAATTTATATCTCAATATTCCCCCAAAGCCACCTAAACCATCTAATTTTTTGCCCGCTTCGTGAACCGTACTAATGATCATAGGTTTACAACCAGTACTCTTGGCAAGCTCCAATATCGCATCCGCTTGCTTGGTCCTGACTACGATATCGGTCAATAATAATGTTTCAACCGCCCCACGCTTTAATGCATCTTCGACCTCGTTCGGCCCATAAACAAAAAGCCCATTTTTCGAGATCTCATTGAATAACCGCTCGACCTGTTCGGTTTCCTGGATTATACGTAGATCTTTGATCACATTCTTAATTACATCACTCTTCAAAACCTCTTGAACGCCAGTCATTCCAGCCTGACCGGTATTATAAACTGTACTGTTTTTAATTAGATCAGGTTCTTTATCTTCGGCAAACGTTATAAGTTCATTTTTAGTGAAGCCAGGACCTATTACTACCAACGGTGATCCTTCCTGTTTTAACTGTTTGAGTTGCGATAATATTTCGCCAAAAAAATGCCGCTTCTCATCCTTTGAGGATTTGGTGGTTTCGTATTGTTTGCCTGAGATATGTGCGGGGATCGTAGTTACATGTTGTACACCGTATTGATAAAGTACTGCAAGTGTGGCATTATCATCTTCCAGCGCAAGTAATGTTATTATTGGAACCTTAGTGGCCTTGACCGCGTCCTGCAGCTGGTCCAGTTGGTGCTCGGCCCAGCCCGATTCTTTTAGGATGGTGATAGTGTCGCCAATAACAAAATTCAGGGTATGATGCGACCCCAGACTTATATCGCCCTTAGAAAAGCTCTCGATCAAGCCATGGACCCTTAACCGATCTGAAAACTCGTGGAACTCGACATTCGTTACACGTATGCCCAATCTGATCTTCTTTTTCTCGACTCGGTCGGGTCGTAATTTATCGCTTTGCTTTTCGTCACGGCGATAAGTTATGCCAAACACCAAGTCATCTTCCTGGATCAAATTATATAGATACCATAGATCATTTAGATTATTGACTAATAATTTTATTTCGCCCTTTTTTGGGTCCTGTTTCAAAACTCTCAAGATCATACCTCGGAAATTTTGATTTTAGTTTATATCAATATCAATTTTAGGAGTCAGGTTTGAGGAGTGAGGAGTCAGGGTACATATTTTCAAATATTGTAGATTAGAGGTTGGAGTTTCAATGGTAAAGGCGATAGGCAAACAAGGCTAAATGGTTAGGTTTAATTGGTTGTGAGTCAAGAGTGGTGAGTCGCGAGTCCTAATAGTTGTGTATTGTGTGTTTGACGATTATTATTGTGTCCTAAGTCCTTGGTCATATAATGCCATTTAGTCCTAAGTCCTTAACTATTTACTGCCGTATCGTCCGAGGTCCTTGTTCGGGATTCGAATTCAGGAGTTAGGATTTGGGTTTGATTGTCAAATGTCAGCGGCAACTTACTTCGTCAAGTTGCCTCGCTTTGTAAAACCCTTCGGCTTTTCCAAAGAAGGAGTCAGGAGTAAGGACACCAGGGGGGCCTCCAGGGCTCGGGCTCCGGACGCAGGACTACGGACATCGGACACAGGACTCTGGACCGTCGTTGCTCCCGATATTAGTCATCACATATTGAATAACCATTATATAAACCTAAAAAATTAATTATTTAAAGCTAAGAGGTCGTTTATTCCCGTTTTGACTGTTGGGCCTCTTTTTCAATTTGTGTGTATAACAGCATCCCAGTTAAGCCGAAGCCTATAATAACTGCACAGATTGCATATAGTCCTATATCTAGGGCAACTCCATATAGAATTACCCAACTTAAGTATAATACTATTCCTCCGGCTAATAGGAATGTATAAAACATCTTCGGTATTACGGGCGGTATTCTATGTTCATCTTCTGGCATTGTTATACACCTTAGTTCGAGT
>CBDVCJ010000329.1:0-4455 GCA_965372445.1 uncultured Thermoplasmata archaeon
ATATGTTACCTTTAAACTCTAAATAAAACGAGGCTTTATAATCGTCTTGTGCTACTTTATATTTAACAATATTTACATCTGGATGCGCTAATTGATCCTGATCATCATCATAATAACTTGTTATACTATTCCAATCATCGAACGAGCCGTCAATCACGATTCCCTTCAGAGGCTCTCGAAACTCCATTAAATATAAAGAAAAAGGTACAACTATCAAAATCATCGCCACTAGAATACCTAGAATTCTTGTCCCCTTTGATTTGGATTTAATTGATAATATCCTAGCGCGCTTCCGGGAGAACATGCCGTTACCGTTCGTGAGGCCATTACCGTTTGTAAGACCGTTCCCATTCGTCAGGCCATCAGAGGGATTACGAAGGGTCAAGGCACCCGAAGTGGTGCCCGTGCCGTTCGTGAATCCGTTACCATTAGTTAATCCATTGCCATTTATTAAACCGTTTTTTAAGCCATTAGTTAACCCATTACCGTTGATTAAACCCTGACCATTCGTAAGCCCGTTACCGTTCACAAGTCCGAAGGAGTTGTGAAGAGTAAAGGCACCTTGTGTGCCCGTGCCATTTATAAGTCCGTTGCCATTTGTCAATCCATTACTAATTGTTAAACCAGGTTTTTTAGATTTTATTGTCTCCCCTGAGCATTTAGAACGGTTAATGAAACCCCCAATCATTTGTCCCCCCCTAGAACCAAAACCTTATTTGATATAAAATTATCTATAGCCATTATTGTTTTGGTGATATTTATTAGTATCGATTATAAAAACATTTTTAACCCTTTAGATAATTGTGAGAAATAAATATTTATTATTAATGTCAGCATAGGGGCGTAAAAGATTTGAGAATAAAAATCAAATCCATTATTGTAATATCCATGGTCTTTTTTAGTGTAATAATTACAAGTTATAACTGCGAGCTTATCGCAATAAACCAAGATAATGGACCGAATACCACCTCAAGTTCAAGATCTGAATTTCGCGGCAATGGTGAGAGTTTTGATTGGAGCCAAATAGAAGTGATTTCGGAATCCATCTTTGGTCAAAATAATAATTTTAATAGCTCGAGAAATGTTAGACTTGCAGTAGAAAATGATAAAGTCTATGTGGTCTGGGAAGATAATACTACAATTAATGGTGCAGGCCCGGATTTTGATATTTTTTATAGATATTTTGACGGTACCATTTGGTCCGAAATTCAAGTAATTTCAGAACCTGTAATGGGGAGTGATTTCAATATTGGCGGGTCCGGCTCTCCAGCAATAGCAGTTGAAAACGGTAAAATTTATGTGGTCTGGATAGATAGTAATAATACAAACAGTGCGGGCACAGATTATGATATATTTTACCGTTGTAATCTTACTGGCGCCGGTTGGGAAGATATCCAAGTAATTTCGGAACCCGTTCCGGGTTATGATGAAAATATTAAGATATCTTATAACTCGGATATTGCAGTTAATAATGGTGAAATTTATGTAGTTTGGCAAGATAATACTGATATGGTGGGTGCAGGCTCAGATGATGATATATTTTATCGATGCAATCTCACGGGCGCCCGCTGGGAAGATATTCAAATAATCTCGGAACCTGTAATTGGTGATAATTTCAACATAGGAGGGTCTGGATCCCCCGCAATAGCAGTTGAAAACGGTAAAATTTATGTGGTCTGGGTGGATGGTAATAATACAAATAATGCAGGCACGGATTGTGATATTTTTTATAGATTTTTTGATAATAATAAATGGTCTGAGATTCAAGTGATCTCAGAACCCAAAATAGGTAGTAATATCAATGATTGGTGGTCTTATTATCCCGCAATTGCTGTTGAGAACGGTAATATTTATGTGGTCTGGGTAGACTCTACAGATACAAACGGTGCAGGGCATGATTCGGATATATTTTATAGATCTAACATCATTGATTCCGGCTGGGGCGAGATTCAATTAATCTCAGAACCTGTTTCCAGCTACAATTTTAATACCGGGGCCTCACTTAATCCTGTAATCACAGTCGAGAATGACAGAATATATGTTGCCTGGAGCGATATGAATAATACAAATGGTTCTGGTCATGACGCTGATATATTTTTTAGATATTATCTTAATGACTGTTTCTGGGGAGATGTACAAGTAATCTCTGAACCTATAGTGGGTAGAAATTTTACTATTAATGCATCTCTTAATCCGGACATCACAGCTAACCTCGGTAAGATCTATATGGTTTGGCATGACGGTAATAATACAAATGGAGCAGGTACAGATTATGATATTTTTTATAGATGTACTTTATTACCAATTGTGTTAGACATCCCGGGTGTTACTCCGAGCTCAGGAAATACTAGTACTTGTTTCAATTTTACAGTGAAATATCTTCATGAAGATAATAAAGCCCCGACCGAAATAATCGTTGATATTAGAAGTACCCTTTATTCAATGATCGAAGCCGACCCAGATGATCAAGATTACTGGGATGGTAAAAACTACTATTTTAATATTACACATTTGGATATCGGAGTGTATAATTGTCGATTTTGGGCTTCTGATGGTATATATATTACAAATATAAGAATTCATAATAAGCCAAAGGTATATAATATACCACCCAATATTATAACTGAAGATATCCTTACTGGAATTGAAGATGTTTATTATGAGGTAGATTATGAATATGAAGATATTGATGTAATAAACGTAGGTCAACTTGTAACTTGGAAATTTTCTTCGAATGCCAGTTGGCTCGCTTTTAGTTCAACCACGGCAATACTTAATGGTACACCTTCAAACGATGATGTGGGCGAATATTGGGTTAATATCACAATTAACGATACTATTAATATTGATTTTACAAACTTTACATTAATCGTGTACCGCCAACCGAATATTTCACCGGAGTTGAAAGAAGGTAAAATTGTACCTCCCTCAGGCGATATTGATACAGAATTTATATTTCAAATACATTATTATGATGCTGATGAAGATGTACCGACATTTATTCAAGTGATAATCGATAATAAATCCAGTAATATGAGTTTAAAAACCGGGCATTCTTCGAACGGGACTTATGAATATAAAACCAAATTATCAGATGGTGCACATTTAGTTTATTTTATTGCTTCTGATGGTTTGGATACTGCAAGAACCGATAATTTTACCACACCATATATAAAAAAATCAGACGAGAAAGAAAAGTTATCACGCGAATGCTTAATTCTGATTATTATTTTTATAATAATAATATTATTGATAATAACAGCATTAATAAATCGTACCAAAAAAAATCGCAAACAAAAGAGAAAAGGTTTGTAATATATTTGCGTTTTATATGAGCTTGTTAAAAAGTTAGGGATTGTCAAGGGGAGGAATCCCCTTGCTATCCCTAATAATTTGCCAAGCTCTTTCGTATCTATGCTATGTTATCATCAATCAAATTAATTATCGACTCTGCCGCAGCAATCAGTTTATTGGTTTGCCCCACAGTAAGTTTCTTACCACACAGAGCCTCTACCGCGTTTATGAACGCGTTTAGCTGGTTTACCGCCGCACCATCCTTCTCCTTTCCCAAAGATGCCAGTGCGTTCTCTAGCTTCGACACCAGGCTGTTTCTAATGCCACTAGGCAGGTCAATATTTTCGAGCTCAGAGACCATCTCTTCAAGCGCTTCTATAGGCGTTTGCCCCACGACTACCGGAGGATCAATATTTCCATTATCATCATCTGAATGGTAGGCATTTTGGTAATCAGCATCGAATCTCTGGAATTCACCATCATTATACGCTTCAAAATAATCGATTGTCGAGGTTCCATTGCTGTGAACATCTACAACTACCACATCATTCACTGGATTTATTCTATACGCAGAGCCTCTTGCGCATCCAGCATCTATTTGTACGCATTTTCCTTCTTCTGATATACCGTCATGCTCAAAAAGGCTAGCATAATGCGTATGACCACATAAGTATGCTCTTACATCGTATTTTACTAAAATATCCCAAAACTCATCCCGCATATTTGTATCAATATCTAACGAATCTCCGACATGACGATTTTTGGGATATGCAGGCTCATGACCTACGACAAAGCATTGCTTGTCGGAATGATTTGCCAAGTCACTTTCAAGCCAATCCAATTGATCTTGACAATAACCGCCTTTGGTGTTATTCCAGTACTGATTAGTAATAACAAAATGTGCATAATTTCCATAATTAAAAGAAAACACCGTTCCAGGATAATTTTCGTTAGCATATTGAGGAGATGTATCATTAGGATAATAAGGTGCTATATTATTTACAAAATAAGCCTCACCCTTGGGAGGGCTGTCATGATTACCTATGACATAAACGATATTATAACCTGAGGCATTAACATTATAACCCTGGTCTGAAAGAGTTACAGCTGTATTGCCAATGGGGTCCATATCACCAGCATAGATAATTAAGGGGGGAACAG
>CBDVCJ010000330.1:0-4431 GCA_965372445.1 uncultured Thermoplasmata archaeon
AATTACAATTTATTTACTAATATCATTTCCTGCCATTTTTTAATGGGCTGTACAAATTCTAAAGCGATTTTATTTTCTCTGTTTTCATCTTTTTTTTCACTATCATTATCATTGTGGAAAGTCTTTTACCTTTTGTAGATTGGGCATTATAAAACCATAGAGCACTGGTGATATACAATCTATAGAAGAGATGTCAAAGGTATTAAAATGAATTTTAACGAGAGTAAGGAATATTATCTCTCCAAAGGAATTAAAAAACCTAAGAATTACCGTAAAGGTTTAATCGATAAGACGAGCCCATTTGAATTTAATAAAATTAAGTATACGAATCCATGCCCTAAAATAAAACATAATTTAAATTTATCTAATGGCTCTTTGAACGGAAATGGTGAAAATGGAAGCCCTCAGTTTCGAAGGTCATTAAAAGGCGTGGTAAATGGGAATGGACTAACAAATGGTTTTGGTTTAACTAATGGTAACGGGTTGACAAATGGCAATCACCAATCAAATCTTAAAAGTGGCTTAACAAATGGCAATGGGTTGACTAATGGTAACGGTTTTACTAACGGCAACGGTTTTACAAACGGTAATGGCATTACAAATGGTAACGGCCTAACAAACGGTAATGGCTTTTCACGCAAAGAGCATAACCGGGAATTACTAAAACACAAAACCCGCAAAAAGCGAATTATCAACTTGATTATTGTCGCAGCACTAATTCTAGCACCACTTGGATTATATTTAATTGAATTTCAAGATGTTAAAAGCGGCATTCAAATTGATGGCAAGTTTGAAGACTGGCAAGGCACTCTTGAATATAATGACCCCTCAAAGGATCAACTCGAGCATCCGGATATAAATATAGTCAAATCAAAGGTAGTGAAAAGTGGTAATGAAGTATCGTTCTATGTGGAGGTCAAGGGCAATATTTTGGAAGGTTCGAAAGCTGAAAATGGAATGACCACTGAAGATACAGTTAGGATTTTTCTAGATACTGATGTTAATTCCGAAACAGGGTACTCGATCAATAGTATAGGCGCAGATTATTTGACCGAGATTCAAGGAAAGAATGGGCGCCCTAGCGCATCTTCGTTATTTTTATTTGATCCCGAATACAGGACCTCCAAGATACGTTCACAAAACGATTGGAATGCCTGGAATGAAATTCAAAATGCACAAGTCGCAACAAGTTGCAGCAGACTTGAGGGGCAGGTACCGATACTAGACAATAAAATTTCAAACGGTCATCAACGAGATCGGGCATTAGCGTATATCCAAGTAACGGATGGCATGGGTAATGAAGATTGCTCGGATGAGGTTATCAGCACCAAGCCTGGTCTTTTGATTGTAACTCAGAAGGATATTTCGTCCGAAATTTTAACTGACGATATTTCAGAAATGTTGGAATTAGAACTTACAGCACAAGGTTCGGATATTGAGGTCAACTCAATAACATTTTCACAGGAAGGCAGTGCTGAACTTATATCCCTGCCAATGCCAATAAATATTCAACAAGGTACAACAGAAAAATATGTAATTGAAATAGATACTAATCCCTCTAATGATTCTGATTTCGTCAGCGTGAAAATTAATTCTGCAGATGACATTTCAATTTCTAATGGTATCCCAGTAATATTGTATGGCAGCGGTGCATCAGCCTATATAAGAACACCGCCAGCAGCGATAAAAATCGATGGTGCTTTTGGGGATTGGTTAAATATCGAAAAACATCAAGATGAATTGAACGATAAAACCGCGAATAACAACCCAAATATCGATTTTAGAGAATATAGTACTGTTAATAAAAACGATGATTTGTCATTTTATTTAAAAGTCGATGGCACGATGATGGCAGGTGTTAATATACCTGTGGACCAACAGTACCAAGATCGCAGAGTTCATCGACCAGCCCCCAAAGTATCTGTGGGTTCTAATAAAGATTATTCATTACCTATACTGCCTTCGAAAACCGGTGAGGATAGTTTATTCATATTTTTAGATACTGACCTTATGACATTAACAGGTTATAGTCCTGCTTGGTTTCCAATTGGTGCTGACTATATGATAGAGATTCGTGGGCAAAATGGGAAGGTCTCGTCAAGTAATTTTTATAATTATAATGGTGGAGAGCTACAATCAATATGGAAATGGGAGAGTTTGAATTCTATACCGGTGAGTGTCGCTGCGGTTGGAGACCAGCTTGAAACTCAAATCAAGCTTAACCATCTTGGAATCACATCAATACCAAGTGTGTATTTTCATATTGTGGATTGGAAACACATTGGTGATTATTCTGACGAAGCTATAATGGCTCAAGATCAAACAGAAAAAGAGAATCTGCCAAGTGCCCCAGGCATTAGAGGAGTTACGACATATTTGGTAATAAATGAAATATATCCAAGCGATTCAGATAATACTGTTGAATGGATAGAGATCGCAAATCCAACTGGTAGTGCACAGGGATATAGCGGAGGCGCAGACATTTATGATATATATAATGTAAATAAAGCATTCGAAATCTACACATTTAGTGGAGATATTTCAGCAGGAGGATTCTTAAGCACAGGTGATATCGATTCAGGTACAGAGGATGGCATTGCAGAAGGAGATACAATCCAACTTCGAGATGGGACGAATACGGTAATAGATCAAGTTGTGATTGGTGCTATTGCAGTAAATACAAATTCTTATGCAAGGTATAAAGATAACGACGGAAATCCATACGATACAGGTTCTGCGTCAGATTGGTACGAGGAATCTTCTACCACAGAAGGTTCTGCAAATAACCAGACAATTCCTGAATTCCCAAATTTAATCTTTCCATTATTTTTAATGTTAATTTTCATCGCAGTTTTCAGGCGTAAAAAAGCACATAAGAAGGGGGTGAGCTCGTGAATAAGATTGCTAATAATGACCGTGACAATAATCCCAGGCATGAAACAACCGCACGAGCTAGAGTGATGAATAAGAGGTCAATATTGATGGTACTGTATGCAATTTACATCGCGTTCATACTCATTTCAATAGTACCATATATTGCCGAACACCAGACACGCCATGAAATGGAAGGTGGAAACTTCGTATACCATATCGTCTTCGAAGAGGATGGCGATGATGTCACACATTATTTCGATGTTGTGCTAGCAGACAACTCGACCCCCGGTGTACTGGACCTGAAATATTACCCATCAACACATGTTTTAGATGTTGATGTTATAAATATAAAAGAGCTAGTAATCGATAGCGAATCCATTTATAGAGATGAAGCAGAGGTGATAGTTGGTACAAACTATGCAGATGACCCTGATTATTATAAAGATTGGTTCATAGATAATGAAGTATTTACAGTCAATGTTAATTCTGACACAAAAATGTCTATGTTAGAATTTAATGACATACCATTACCAGTTTCGGTTCTTGTAGATAATCAAGAGTGGTGGAAGACCAATACCAATTATTTTGCTTTAGATGATGATGTTGTAATTACTAATGTTCCTGAGGGGGCTACTACCGTAGTAATTTATTTCAAAGAAGTTGGAGGTCAGACCCCAACAGCGCTCTTTACAGCAAATAAATATATTGCAGTACCCAATGAAGTAATTACTTTTGACGCTTCAGGGTCACTTGATGTGGATGGAACGATCGAGCATTACATTTGGGATTTCGGTGATGACGACCAGGGCTCTGGAGTTACAATTGATCATTCTTACTCTGAAACTGGAAATTATTCAGTGGTATTAACTGTTAGAGATAATGACCAGTTAGTAGATACATATATAAGAACTGTAAAAATAATCCGGTCTGATCTGGATTCTGATAACGATGGGGTTGTTGATGTACTCGATCCAAACCCATATGAAATGTTGGATTCGGATGGTGATAGCCTATCCGATGATTTTGAAGATGTAATTAGCAATACAAATAAATTAGAAAAAGACACCGATGGTGACGGGTGGTATGATAATATTGAATGGGACCGCAATACCGACCCAAATGACCCGACCAAACACCCCAAAGAATCCGAAGAAGAGCCCGATGATGTTGGTGCTATAGCGATTGTAATAATTATCGTTATTATAATTATTGTAATAATAATCTTTATGATAATGAAAAAGCGCAAAGAGTCGCGCGAAGCTGAGGCTGAACTTGAAGAGGATATCGCCCCCAAGATCGTCAAACCGCCAATAATAATGAAACCCGGTAAACCCGGCAGGCAATCATTGGAGAACGATGAAGAGCAGTAGCTCGAAAAGTTGGAAAATGAGTTCAATAAAAGGGGCAAATCTCAAAAATTTGCACCGGTAGAAGAAAGCGAATTTGAAAAAAATCGACTTGTTAAAAAGGATTCAGAAGAGGTAAAAAATCTTTTAAAAAGTTTATAAATATCTTTTACCCGATTCATTTCGTTTTATTTACTTCATGCTATGCTAT
>CBDVCJ010000331.1:0-4429 GCA_965372445.1 uncultured Thermoplasmata archaeon
TTACCCCTGATATATATTATATAATTGAAACCTTTCAAATTTATATTTATATTGAAAATCTAATATAAATATATAAAGGGGGTGTATACTATTGCCGAATGGCGTCGTGCACTTTATTACTTCGGGATTTTTGGGATTATTAGTGTTCTTATCGATCTTGATCATGCTATCAAGGTTTACGAGGACGGACTCGAGATCAATTTTGAAAACATGTGGCATAACGGTACTCGAGCGCTACATATTCCTATCCTCATTCTTAGCGGGTGTCTTTTCATCTTTGTGTTTGCACTCTTTATTAGATTTTGGTATCTGAATGTGAGGACTGGAATAATTGCCAATGAACCCGAACCGAGTTTAAAGTCAACCGACATTATTGCGCCTGAGATTATTTATGTTAAATGCCCAAAATGTAAAAGTTTAATGGGGGTGATCGCACCTACAGATCTTATCGAATTCCCTTGTCTGAATTGCGGTACTATGGGTTCAATTTCGATCACGCTCGCTCAACCTGCAAGTGCTTAGGGATAGCCGATCTAGAAAATATTGAGATTATTAAAGTTGTGAATTATGAACTTTTTACCGACTTTTCATAAAAATAAATTGAGGATAATATTGCCGATTTTATTATATTTGTCGGTGTATAAAGACCTTTGCCAATCCATGTTTCCGGATAATTAGTGTCCGAAAAATTATCTCTTAGATATTCTACGCCATTTGAGAGTGGTTCAGTATCTATTTTCTCAATATTATTGTGGTAATATAATAACGCCAGCAGAGTATAGGCAGTTTCTTCCTGGGTGCCGCCTGAGATGCCCCAAGAGCCGTCATAATTTTGGGTCTTTTGTATCCATGATATTGCTTTATCTGTCATTTTATCGTCCAACCCACAGATCGCGGGCACTGCATGGCTTGTACAGTAATAGGGTGAGATGTTCCATTTATCTTTCCAATATGCATTTTCAATTCGTTCTTTACGCAGGAATTTTAAAATTTTTTCAATGTAATCATCACGATGATCATAATCCTTTAATTCTCGGACCGCTTCAAGAACCCTAATGTTGACAATAGGTGAAGGAGAGCGCTCTGATGTATAAGTATTGAAATGGTCATCACCTTCGAAAATTTCAAATATGTCCGGTTGAACATCAACTTTCATTGTATTCAATATTTTAAAAACCATTGCAGTATCATCTAGGTCTTCGGTTGGATATGTAATAGATAATGACATGCCATTTTTTGATTTAAACCATTGGTTCTTTAAGTATTCAACATATTTTTTATATTCGTCCTTGACTGGTATCTTTGAGATCAAAATATTATTGATTATCCAGGAGTACTCAAAGACTTCGAAAGGATATAATGTCATAGCAGAGCCGCTATTGAAGTTTAATACACTGCGGAGATAATTGTAACTTTTACTAAATATATCTTTTAATTCGGGGTGGCCGATTAATTTGGTTAGAAGATATGAGGTTGCGGAAGGTGAATTACCACAGGCACCGTTTTTCTCCTGTGCAGATATTATATTTTTATAATTAACATCATCGCCCAGAAATTCCAAGGAATGGGTTATCGTGGAATCATTAGTATGAATTAGATCACCGATCGCTAATTTTAATTTCTTCTCTTTCATGTTCGTATAAAAAGTTTCGCGATAGGGCAAGTTCAAGCCTAATTCTTGGGCTTCATTTAACAAAGTAGGAAAGATAATCTCAAAGCCGACGGTCTCATGTTTATCCTTATATAATTTTTTAATATTGTACCAAATGTATTCTTCACCCGCAGTGATCTGGGCACGAAATTTTTCTGATCGATGAGTTTTAGATAACGTTATTATCGCAGCTAAAGTTGAAATTATTTTATCATAATAGTAATATTCTAGTTTACCGCCCCAGCTACCATCCTCATGTTGACCGGTGATGAGCCAGAGTAATGCCTCCGGAAATAACGGCCGCTCACTCTTCGAACTCTTAGGTATCCTGGCAGCCCATGCGGTATCATACGCCATACCTTTCATATAGCCTTTTGATATGCCCTTCAATAGCTTTGCAGTTTCCTTTTTGATGTCCACCCGAATCAATCCCCCGACTGATTGCTCTACTTATAACTGGTTACGCAATGTATTAAATTCGACCTTTAGCGCCTCCCGTCACTAAGGACCCAGAATAGGTCTATTTTTTTACCCTAATATATTTATAAGATTTTATATTTTGCCTTTAATAATACCCTGAAGACGATTTAAAATATAAATCATTGTTGCGCAAAAAGATTGAGTAGTACTTTCTTTATTGTCGAAGGTCTTCTTCGGGAATTGGGAATCAGGAATCGTCCCTCCCCACCCCCTTTTTTCAACCACAGAGGACGCTGAGATCGCTGAATTATTTTATTGGTACTTAGATTAGAGATTCAAGATTATAGATTCAGGATATCTTATCTTGAAATTAAAATCCTTAAATAAATTCAGCGTATTCAGCGTACTCAGCGGTTTATTATTTGACGTTAATTAGGGGGGTGGGGGGTTGTCGAATCCCGTATCCCGACTCCCATTGCTCCCGGCTCCCGATACAGATCTTAGACCTTTGACTTATAAACATTAACACCAAAAACCATTATCCTAACAGACCCAGGGGAACCTCGGAATCCCTATTAAAAATCCAAATTGATAATCATTAATTCAAGAAGAAATCTCGATGGTTAATTGCTATTAGTTATTTGTCTGAGGGTAAAATTAATTCTCCGATGATTTTTAAGCCACCGTTTTTATCATCGACTTCCACTACATAAGGCTCTAATTTATGTTTGGTCGAACGCATCTTTTTGACCTGAAGATATCGTTTGAAAAAACCGTCATGGAATTGTATGCCAAATTCAAGAATTCCATCACCTAAAAAGAATTCATAGCTGTATGGTTCGTTTTGCGGCAATTCTAGTATTAGGAAACTCGTTAGGCTTTTAGTACGTAATACATCGAAAAATTGCAGCATTTTATTCCTAAGCTTTTTTTGGTCCATTTCTGGCTCTATCAATGAATATAACGCGTTCAAAGAATCCAACACAAAGCAACTTAATTTATATTCTTTTGGCGAATTATTTTCTTTATTGGATTTTGGGTTGGATGATTTGGATTTAGTGCCTGATTTATTAGTGTTACGTTTTTTGGTTGTTATTGTGCTACCCTTATTGATTCTTGAGATGATTAGATCTAAAAAATCCATTTTTTCGTAATCAATATGTCTTCTAAAGGATGCGATATCGGATACCATTAGGCGTTTATTGGGTTTTATACCTAATGACTTCATATTTCTTAAATGGCTGTCTCTCGTCTCTTCTAACGTGGAATATATTCCATATTCGTTCTGATTTTGGGTTAAATATCTAGAAAGTACCTCATAAGCAAACGCAGATTTTAAAGTGCCTGCGGTACCAGTAATGAGAATAACACTACCACAAGGTGGATCACTTAAAAACACTTGTGATAGTCCAGGAATTGTATCTTCTTCTGTAAACATTCATAGTCCTCCTCAGAATTTATTTTTGCACCTCTGTTAGGCTCTGCAATTTTTCGGTGACAAGTTCGGCAGTTTCATCGTCGTATACAAGAGTAATAGCTTCTTTCACATCTTCAATTAATGAAGATGTGATTTTTTCGGGTGAAATATCGCTTAGAGATAGAAAATATTTATTCAGTTCTTTTTCAATAACCGCAGTAAGACCGCGTTCATTAATAAATTCTTTAAATTCGGCAATAATATCCTGGGAAGACGCTGGTGTGGACTCAGTTGCCGGAGTTGTTGGTTTTTTCACGTCATTTAAATCAACAGGAGGCATTTTCATGGACTCCCTCTCTCTTTGAATCTTTTCTTCGATAGCTTCATTAATTAGCTGTTTCAGGGTTTTGCGTGTATCTAGAGCATGCTGTTTTAGTGCTTGTAAATTCTCGATTTCAATTGTTGTTTTTTCGCCCATAATATCACATCATTATGGTTTTATGTATTTATAATATTATTGGTGTTACAATATTATCCCTATTTTTTTTATTCATTTGTAAATAAGAACATTAATGAAATTTTATTAAATAGAGTGCAGCTTATCAATAATATTAATTATATCAGAAGCTATTTACAAGTTGCTCGTTGATCTAAAACCAATCCAAAACTTGAATTTGTGCTCAGTTGTGGGGGTTTCTAACGATATTGCTTTATTACTATATATATTTATTGCTTTACAGCTTTATTGCTAAGACCACCCCAATTCCTCCCCCTTAATTATTCATTTGTTTAATTTATGAACAACTCTTCTCACAATGATATAAACAGCAGGTTGGCTGTATCGAATGTTTTAATGGCTAATTAAGTGGTAAGTTTTGGGATGTGGGATGTGGAAAAACCAAGAAAATTGAAGCTAGAAGATAGAAAATGGAAGATAGAAA
>CBDVCJ010000332.1:0-4412 GCA_965372445.1 uncultured Thermoplasmata archaeon
CCGTCTGAATTATTAGATTTGTATCTTCAATATATATATTTTGAGCACCTTCATATTTTAATCTAATGTCGCCCGATTTTCCATCAGGTTTTACAATAAAATCATACTTCAATCCCTTGTTATTCAAATAGTATCTCAAATCAATATTATCATAAATATTCTCATAAATTATCTCTTGAAAATTCGGCACATTAGTACACCATTTACCCGAATCATTGCCATAGAAGTAATTACTACGATGAAGTAATTGACCTACACCTTTTGGCTCGACTTCATTGCATCCAACAAAATTCAATTTTAATACAACACTTTTTCTTGGCGGTGGAATCTCAGGTTCAAACTCAGGATAAAACCTATCAGTTGGATCCCGTTGTATTTCAGTTTCTTTAATGGGCTCCTGAATCTTAAACACGACACCATCATCAAGAAACCATACACCTTTCCCCTGGATATAATAGCGAACCGAATCATTCTCTACCTGCCCTCTCTTCTCAGTAAAGTAACCGTCAAGTCGATTGATATTTTGTAATATCTGGTGCTCTTGAGCCTTATCAATAACTGATCTATCAATTGAATAATCCGTTTCTGAGGTTGAGTAATTGTTTTGTGTTGGTTTTGAACTTCCAAAATTCACAGCTGAAAGAAGTAAAAAAAGACAAATCATAATTATTACAATTTTCTTCATTATTCAGCCCCCTTGACTATTATTCTGGCGGTTTCTAATAGAAGTACTAAATAATGAATTTTGCTATCAAATTTAAATAATAACAAAAATCATCCAAGAAAAAATGAGGAAAGAATAGCTCAAGAAATATAAGAACGGATTTTATTTACCGCAGAAGCGCTGAATCGCAGAAATATTCTATTCTGCGTTTCCGCGTCTCTGCGGTAATAGATATTTAGACGGGATGATAAAAGATAGAGATTTTCAACAACCGATAAAATTCTCAAAAACCAAGATCCCCTTTAAGAGCCTGAACTTGGATTCAATAACCAATGCATTATAGATATCTGGACCTGTACAATCTACGACTGGTTACACTCATTTCCGTACAATTTACCAATGATTATTATTGTCCAATTCACAGCGGATATAATTTCCAATCAACAGCACATATAGAATTATAGCGCCTACAATCGCAACCATTAAATATTTTGATACAGTTGTCCAATATATGATACAATTGTATCAAAAAGTTATGCAGTTGAAAATATTAAAACATTTCTTTGAGTTCCCAACAGAAGGGTTCTACCTTCGAGAACTTGCTCGATTGCTTAGCATCAGTCCTATGACAGTAAAAAGAGCTCTTGAGATCCTCGTAAAGGATGAACTTGTGGTAAAAGAGGCGCAGAAAAATCTAATATTGTACCGCTCAAACATGGACAATCAAGCTTTCCGGTTTGCAAAAGTTTCGTATAACTTGGCTCGGTTACAGAAAAATAATATCGTTAATTATTTTTTAGAAAAAACACCTAGTATTAGTTCCATTGTACTTTATGGAAGTTATGCCAAAGGTGAAAACGACCGATATAGTGATCTAGATCTGGTGATAATTTCCACAGTGAAATTAACAGAAACCAGTGAAATTAATAAAAAATTGGGTGTAGATGTTAACATAATGAACTTTAGCAATATTCAATGGACTAAACAGCCCCAGAAAAACCGACCATTTTATTTAGATGTAATTACAGAAGGCATAGTACTATATGGAACGAGACCGGTGGTTGAATGAAGCTCAAGGATTGTTTTGATAAAGGTTTACTGCGAAAACGACGGCCAGATGAACTTAAAAGTCAACGTGGATTAGAGCTTGCACGAGCGGATTTGGATAGAGCTGCGAAATTAATAAAAAGCAATTTTTACATGGAATCTAGAATTTTAAGTTATACAGGTATGTTTCAGGCTGCACGGGCACTTTTATTTAAAAATGGGATCTTTGAAAGGAGTCATGTCTGTGTTGTTGAATACCTTAGAGAGAAGTATACTAAACAACATATATTGGCCGCTAATTTCGTTAACTGGCTGGATACTCTGAGAGTTGACCGCCATGAATCATTATATGGTCTTGAAATATTAGATATTACACGAGAAGAGGCCGAGGATTCCTATAATAAAGCCATGAAATTTGTTGACGAAATTGAAAATATTTTAAATAATAAATAATAAATAATAAATAATAAATGCTAGATATTGAGATTTCAATAATTGAAATCATGTTTTTCAACTAAATCAATTTAAAAAAACAAACCATCCACCGAATTGTATAAATCGGTTATTATAATCGGTTCACTATAGAACTCTGCCCTTGTTCAATTTACGACTGGTGGAAAATTTCCAATCTACGGCAAATCAATCATTTAGATTTTACCCAATCCCCAAGAGCTACTATATATTTCTCTTGCCCAGCTTTCTTACACAATTTTTCATCTGCAGTAACTAATTTAGCTCCTAACTTTTTAGCCAGCGAAATATATGAAGTATCATAAATTGTGAGTTTATATTGATAAGCATATCCTATTGCCAAATCTAATTCGGCCTTCGTGAAAGTTATCATCAATTCAATTAATGACCCATATGCATCTTGAACATCTTTTTCATCAAAACCAGGATTCCTTCTAAGCGCATTGATTACCTCATATAAAAGTAACTCAGGTGCGTAAATTTTGAGCTTATTATTGATATGCATATTGCGGAGCTCCAGAGCTTTTGAGGTGGATCTTTCGACGTTGAACCATTTTACCACAACAGATGCATCCAGCACTATTTTTTCCGCTCGCGCCATTTTCTGATCTCCTTGGCACCTGACCATTTACCACGTGATTTTTTTCTCAACCTATCCTGAATATCTGAAGCCTTCTTCATATGCTCTTGCCTCAACCTCTCTTCTATTGCATTGCGAATCTCTTCCGACCAATTAATATCTTTAAGATTTTTCATCTGTTCATGCATTTCTGCCGGTACACGAACTGTAACTATTTCCATCAATAAAATGTCTATACATTATTGTATACATATCTTTGTATTACTGAATCATTAAAAATGGCTCTTCTCCGAATTTCAAAAAATCATATATAAGCGGAAATTATGGTAAGATAGCCTAAAAGATGTCAGATGTCAGCTGTGACGAGTTTGTCAAATAAGAAGCTAGAAGATAGAAGCTGGAAGATAGAGCTCAAGAGTTTTTAGGTCAATAATAAATCTCTATCTTCTAACTTCTAGCCTCTAGCTTCCTCACAGACTACTTTGCTACTTGCCATACTTGTATAAAATATTGCAGCTTCCTTCGGCGCTCACCATACACGGCCCGATCGGGTTGCTGGGTTTACACACTTTTCCAAACAACGGGCATTCGTCAGACTCAATTATACCTCTCAAGACCTCCCCGCATTTGCAACCCTTAGGTTCGGGATAATCTTTACCCTCTATCTCCCTCAAGTCCTCTTGGAATAATTTTCGTGCATCATGAGCTTCATATTTATCGCGCATTTTCAAGCCGCTATCGGGTATAACCGGGAACCCACGCCAGGCCACATCGCATGGCTCGAACACTTCTGTTATCATATCCTGGGCTTTGACATTGCCCTCATATTGCACAACACGTTTGTATTCGTTCTCAACTTTTGCCTGGGAATTTTGTACCTGCTTGGCAAGCATAAAGACACCCATCAATAGATCCAGTGGCTCAAACCCGGCGATCACCTGCGGGATCTTATATTTTTCAGATAGGAATTCATAGGGTTTCACGCCTATGATCGTACTTACATGGCCAGGCTCGATCAACCCGTTCAATTTCACCTCGCCCATTTCAATAAGTGCCTTTAACGCGTTGGGAATGGTACGATGACAGCTCAGGACCGAAAAGTTGTCGGGCGGGTCGTTAATTACACTCGAAGCTATGCTTGGTATCGTAGTTTCGAAACCGACCCCCATAAATACGGTTTCTTGACCGGTTTTACGGCATAGTTTAACAGCGTCATCCACACCATATACAATATGAATATCATAGCCCTCGGAATGAAAATCCGATAAAGAACCGCTTGGGCTCGGTACTTTAACCATATCGCCAAAAACTGTGATGGCTTTACCCGCTTTGGCCAATGCAATACATTCCTCGATCTCGCGAGGGGTGGTCACACAGACCGGGCAGCCGGGCCCCTGCCGGATCTCGACGCCCGTTTGCTTCAGCATCGCATCCAACCCGAATCGTATCAAGGTATCTTGATGGGTACCACAGACATGCATAAGTCTGATCTCCAAGTCCATAGCTTTCAGTTTGGTGATGATCTTCTGGGCAAGCTCTTTATCTCTGAATCTGAACATATTATTCACCGAATCGATATTTATTTATGAGAGTTTGGAAGAAGATTCGAGCTTGGGGTTTCGAGATTCCAGTTGGGGGGGGGGGGGGGGG
>CBDVCJ010000333.1:0-4403 GCA_965372445.1 uncultured Thermoplasmata archaeon
CAAAATCATTGTTATGGTTTTCGATTGAGAATTCCTTCGGAATTAGTAAAGTTTGGTTCTTGCATCTTGGAATTTTTAGTAATTATTCTTCTTCAATTGTCGGCGGTGTTTTGTCTTTCAGACTTCAACACCCAAGGTCAGAAGGTCTAAATTAAATTACTTAATCTCGCCTTTTTATTTTCTTTTTTATTACCTTCCTTTTAGGGGTTGAGCGCGGCCGATCATATTCAGATAACGTGGTAGGCGGTAAGTCCGGGCCTGCAGGTGGACTTTCGAGTGGGTACTCACCCTCACCCTCATCGTCGTGTTGCGATTCTAATCGATCCTCGGGTTGCCTAAACTCATCCCAATCTTTATGGTCGGATCTTTTGCGATACAAAAATGCTGTTGCGACCACTGCAACAATTATAATAATTAATAAAAGTAATAATGTTAGAGGAACAACCTCGCTTCCATCTTCGGTTGTGCTTCCATTTGGTGGATCTTCAATTGTGTCATCGCTACTATTAATATAAAGTGTAAATGTTTCAGTATCGTTCAACAAACCGTCATTCACCGTGATTGATATTTCAAAGGATTTGCCTACATCCTCTTCTTCCGGCAAGAACGTGATTATGCCAGATCGTCGTTCTATATCGAATAAATGTGTATCGTCCGAAAAAAGTAAGAGTTCACTATCAGGGTCAATTGCAATAGCTGTATAACTGAATACCACACCTGCAGTTGCATATTGTGTGCCGATCTTATTTAATATTGGTGGATTAGGAATATTTAGGATCTTCAAGGTTAAGATGTCATCATCCGATTTAGGGCTCTGGGGATGGTTATCGCTTACTTTTATGGTTATATAGTGGTCACCAATGTCTGCTGCAGATGGCGTGAACGAAATCAGGCCTGTTACAGGATCAATCTCAAATAATTCGGTATTATCCGAAAAGGTTAGGGACTCGCTGTCAATATCAAACGCAGTGACCGTAAAATTGAACTCTTCGCTTTCATTGAGCTCGATAGTACCAAGATCAGTCAATCTAGGCCGGTCATTAACAGGATTTATAGTGACGTTGAAAAAGGTCTGGGTGGTATCAAATCCGTCATCAACATCCACCTTAACAACTGATAAACCGCTCCAATTAGCTACGGGCATAATATTTAAGGTATTTTCTAGTGTTAATTCCACACTGCAATAACTGGAATTCGTGTTTTGGAGATTAATAGCTAGATCATAAATAGTGTCATCAGCATCAGAAATATAAAGTTCCAGATCAATAGCATTTAAGGATATTGAATCTTCATCAATTGCCAGATCTGGTATCTGAGAAAAAGTTGGAGGAGAATTTATATTAATATTAATACTCGCATTATTATTTTCTTCATCCGACTCTGAGATATAATTATCCAGGTCAACATGGACTATAATAAATTTGGCATTTTGTTTTGGTTTATAATTAATTGATGTTATGCCATATTGATCTTTATTGATCGAGGGGATCGTTTTATCTGTACCTATCTGTTCTTCAATGTCATTTGCATCTATCTCATAAAAACTCACAATCACATTAGATGCGGCTGCGTCACCGAGGTTATGAACCTTTGCACTGACATTTACATTCGAGGTGCTTGGTATTTTACCGGTGGGGTCGAGTGTCAGATCCTCACCTGTAATACTCAGGTCTGTCTGTCTGACTATTAATTTTTTATATGCAAGATTATTGTTCTTATATGATTCCACCACCGAACCTTCAGGATCGATCTGTACATATATCGTATGGTTGCCGCCGCCAGTTACCGTCCATTGGGTCTGAACTGTTTTCTGAGCGCCGATCACAATGTTTTCGTTCAAGATCTCATCGCTGATTTTTACTCCGCCTTTGTTAGGGTTGCCATCCGTGATGCGAATTGTTACCGGCGGTGTAAAGTCGGTTTGGCCCTGGTTATGGATAGTGGCATCGATCGTGATCTGCTCGCCCTCTTCCGGGTTATCATTGCTGAATTGAACATCATTTTCGGTTAAAGTGAGATCTGCGGGCTCGATCGTTATGTCCAAGGTGTCTTCATAATATTGAAAATTATGGGCGGTCACAACGAGATCTAGTGTGCCTGTTGAAGCTGCCGAGACCGTTATTTCTGCAACACCGGTTGCGTTCGTCACCCCGTACGCATAAATTTCTGAATTCTGCAAACAAACCCTTGCATTTTCAACAGGTTCATCGGCAATTCCGAGTACTTTCACAGTTACATTGTGGGTACCTACCCATACACCCGAAGGGAGCACCGTCGGGGTTTTTGGGGTGTCAGTCCAGATCGCAACCTCAGGGTCGCCTTGAAGGTTATACCCGAACAATTCGGCTTTATAAGGGGGCTGTTGCCAGACAAATTTTAACAGGATCTCTTTTACATATTCGGTCTTCATTTTGAAAAATGCCTTACCCTGCTGATATTCACCATTAAAGAACAACTCCCAAAATTTAGCGTCCAGCCACCAATTTCCATCGGATTTGCCCATAGAATCCTCGCCGCGATACGTTGCGCCCGTCGACCCAATCAGCCCGATAGCACCACCTGTGGTAGAGGTGATCAGTTTCTCCATGGTCTTATCTTTCCAAGTTACTTCATCGCCTGGTTTCTCACCTTCCGCGAAGTCGCCCGCGCCACAAGTACTAAGAAATACCAGCGGTAATTTATTTCCATTGGCCGAATCGCGGGCATCGTCCCACCAATATAATTTATCATACGCACTACTTTCTCCGATATGTGCCATGCCATCAGGGTCAGTATAATCTAAAAGTGCCGCACCACAGTAATAAGCCTGGCCGGCAAAATTTACAATTGAATTTCCTTTATTGAAATCCGAGATCGCATTTGCACGGTACAGGTTATCGTTCGTTTTGTAATAATTTCCACCCTGCAGCTGTGCGTAATCATATCGTTTGGTCACACTCATCTGGCTCGGTAATAACGGCAGAACTTTCAATTCCTTGACCTCATACGCGTTATCTTCCTCAGGTTCATATTTGGGGTCGCCGTCGCTGGTGCTCATATCGTTAGGTGCATCCATTAATCCACCCCAAAGCACTGCCGATTTTAGCCAATTTCCGGGCGGTGGGCTCTTTTCATAAGTTAAGATCTTATTTACAACGATTGTTGTATCCGCCTCATCTTCTACAGGTATACGGCCGACATAAACGTCCGGCGTCCAATCACATTCAACGGGTGGATTTTCATAGGTGCCTTCCCCATAAACGCCATTATTATCAAAATCCCAGTTATGGTCAAGACCGGAATAATAATAATCTGAATAATATGCATCTTCAATATTGTAAATCCCTGCGTTTGGATCGACATATAGTTCACGTATGGGCACAATACCCGCATCCCCGGCTAATAACAGCCAGGTCAGGGCGGGGCTGGTATCATCAAGCACCCTTAAGAACCCATGTAGTTTCTCGGCATCGTCACGGCCTGAATACTTGTTCAAAATACTATTAGAGCCATTGAGTTTGTAAATTATCGTTGGCACGCCTTTATACGTTTTCCAATCCGCTAATGGTATAAGTTCATCCACGAAAATGTCCGGTGCAATTATAGCATACATTACATTAGAATCATCGATGTCTGTTCGCGGTGAATAACCGTCAATACCTAAACCCCGTGAATTTGTACTATCAAAATTGCCGCGGCTTGTCGATTTGGCGGCAGCGTCCGTCCCGTCATTAAATAACATCTCTCCGCTCACGATTACCGAGGCTGTGCCAGAGCCTATTATAATGCCAATTACCAAAAAAATAAAAACCCTAAATGTAAACTTTGTGTTATGAATCATATATACCCCATACATCCATTATTATTTTTATTTATATATAAAACTTAATATTGGGAGACTAGTTATATTTTTTGGTACAAAAATCGAAGTCCAAACGCGCAAAAATTAACAAATTAACAAATTCTAACCCTTACCAAGCTATACCTTTATATACTATTATTTACAATATATTCATATATAGGAGGCAAATCGTATGAATAGGTACGCGGTAGTTTCGGGGGAGTACAATATCGCATTTACACAACCGATATCTTCCATAGTTATTTCTAATGGGGTCAACAACCAGCAATGTGATTTCAATAAGTTCCAATCCTTTGTGATACTCCCGAAAGATGAAGAAACTGAAGATTAATTTTTTTATAGAAATTTCAAGGTTGCGAATATTTTATTATTTTAAATACTAACTTCCCCAATTGTATGTGTGAACTCTGGAGTTTACGATAGGAAAGGCGATAGGCGATAGGCGAAAGTTCTTTGGCAACTATCGGGAATCCGGGAGCCTGATTATTTGATACCCTAGACGGGAGCACGGGAGCGCGAACGGGAGTACGGGAGTAACGAGAAAGGGTACCATACTCATTAA
>CBDVCJ010000334.1:0-4348 GCA_965372445.1 uncultured Thermoplasmata archaeon
AATGGGAACCGGTCCCCTCCGAAAAGCCCTCACGACGCCGAGGTAAACGCAAGCCGCCAAAAGATGATTATGAGGAATGGGCACCCCCACCCACCAAGAGACGCTCCGAGCGCCGTGGTAGAAAGCCCGCACCGCCCGACGAAGACTATGATGAATGGGAGGCACCTCGAAAACGGCGCACGGCGCCAAAACGTCCCAAACCACAGAGAATACCTTGTAAATGTGGCGGTACGATCGTAGTTAAATCTAATAAACGCCCTATTAAGATCGAGTGCCCCGAGTGCGGTCGAACAGGCATGTTAAAAACTGCACCACCAGACGAGCCTGAACCCCCGGAGGACTATGAAAGAGCACCACCAAGCCGCGATTCGCGCGCGCAGCAAGAATATGAAAGGCAGTTGTGGGGCGGAAGAGAAGAAGAAGTTAAATATTGTGACTCTTGCGGTACAAGATTATCCGTGGATAATTTTTGTCCGAGATGCGGTACAAACCGAGAATCTCATTCACGTAAATTTGTGTCCTATGATCAGCCATATTCAGATCCTTATGGCTCCACCTACGATCAACCATATGAGCATCCTTATTCTCAGTATCCAGCACCTCAAGAGCCGCCTCGAGGCAGGGAAGAAAGGGGCGGTGGACTATTCGGCAGGCGTCATAAGGCCCGTGAATCCGAACCTAAAAAACCGCGTAAGGGTAAATGTAAGGACTGCGGCTCTAAAAACTTACAGTTTCTAGATGATGGTACGGGAAGATGTCCCAATTGCGGTAGAACCTTTCAATGGCATGAAAAACCCAGTCGAGGCCGCCCGGCCCCAGAGGAAGCCTGGGGTGGCGACGGTCGTGAAGACCGACGAGCGCCAAAACGACCCCCTCCAAAGGCTGATTATCGCCAAACCGAAGAAGAATATTATTGCCCTGAATGTGGATTACCGATGCAATATGTGGCAGAATATCAGCAATATTACTGTGAATATTGTCGAGAGTATGAGTGATCTATAGAATATTATTTTCAAAAATTAAGATCAAAATCGTTACGATATTTTTTTATTTTAATTAGAGGTAATCTTTTGAACACCCGCCAAAAGCTAGAGCAGCTCCAAGAGATCTTGGGTGAACTTGCGGAGCAAAATGAATCCGTTCCAATAATTGTAGAAGGTGTAATGGATGAGAAAGCCTTGAGAGCACTTGATATCGGCGGCAAGATCTTGAGATTACATTCGGGCAAGAGCATTTTAAATTTCTGTGAAGAGCTCTCCAGGGAATATGACGAGGTAATCATTCTTACGGATTGGGATAAACGCGGTAAGAAATATTTTAAATCTTTAAAAAAGTTTCTAACTTCTAATGAAGTAAAATATATTGATCACTTTTGGTTAAACCTCAAAAAAAGGTTTGGTAAAGAAATACAATACGTTGAAGAATTAGCGACCTATATTTCACATCTACGAGAAAAAAACAATAATGTATCAATTTAATTTACACTATCAGCTCGTACTATTATATCCACATTTAATACAACCTTTGGACCCATCCACGCGTCCGATCAATACAGAGCCACATTTTGGACAGTTATTTTGAGGTTTTGGGGCTGTAAGGGATGTAGGGACAATGGTCTGAGGTGTTGTTGGTTGAGGGGGTATTGCTGGCGGGAGTTTGGGTTGTGTTGGGGGTATGCTTGGTCTCGATTTTATCTCAAATTCAGCCCGTAATTTTTTATAAAGTTCCTGGTCAATTTCACCTTTTAACAAACGTTCATTTAACAATTTCAATTTGGCATCAATAGACATCTCTTTTTCGGGTTGGGCCGGTCCCTTTGAGGGTGGCGGTGGCGGTGGGGATGGTCGTACCGGAGCTGGAACTGGCGCAATCCCTATCTGTGTTACCTGTGGTAATTGTGGTGTTGCAGCTACTCTTGAAATTCGTGGTATCGTGGTTTGCGGTACGGTTGTGGGGCTTACTACCGATTGTAAGACCGGGGTTGCAGGTACGGTTCTACCGGCACTGCCGACCGTCCCCAATCTAGGCACATTTGTCGGTTTGGAGACAATATCAGGTAAAAGTACTTTCCCGGTTGCGGTAGGCTTGGTAATCCCCTCGGTGGCCAGTGCTTTTTCTAATTTCTCTTTACGTTTACGCAAAACTGCTGCAATTGCAATTAAAATAATTAATATGATTATTAAAAGCACAATCCAAATGATTATATCATATCCGCTATCTTCTTCGGTTACTGGTTCGACAGGTGGAAGTGCTTTAGGTTCGACCTTTAACTGGATCTGATGGGTGTCATTGATGGTTTTACCTCCCCAGAATGACGATATTGTTACTGTAATGTTGTGAAAACCGGTGGCGGCGTCTTCAGGCAATGAGATCAAGATCGTTAAAAGTTTAGACTGTCCTGGATCTAAAATAATATTTCTCAAATTATGGAATTTTACATCTCGGCTTAACACACCCGCTTCAAGTTCAGGGCTGTAAATATCTCTGACATTTCCTTCATTATTAACCGTAAGGTTGCAAAACCGTGTTTCGGATTGATTCATATTTAGATTTTTTACGCCATTCAATTCAACATAATAGACCGGAATAAAATCCAATTGCACGGTGAACGACCATATACCATCTTCACAGGCACCCATTAACGAACCTGCAACTGGAATTACGGTCCAATAGTAAGTCACCCCATCAGTTAGGTTAATCTGGAAATAGCTAGTAGTTGAGAGCTCTGACGCAACTATTTTATTTGGTTTTGGTTCGGTATCAAAATAGACAAAGTATTTCAAATCCTGAAATGATTCGTTATCATTCCAAAACAATTCAATTGACTTGGAATTAATTATTGTATAATTATACGGTGAGGCTAGTGTGATTGTGGGCGGTGGTGTCGAAGGCTCATCATAAGTATTCACTGTGAACGCCCAGATCTTATCGGGGTCCATGAGTCCGACATCAATGCCATCGTAAGGAATAACTGTCCAATAATATGTGCCGTCCTCAATATTTCTACTGAACGATGTTACGGTTTGGTCATTCGAAACTAAGGTTTGGGGCGGGCTAATGTCATCGAGATAAACGTCATAAGATGCAATTGTACTATCCAGATCGAACCCTTCGCTCCAGGTCAATTTAACCGTTGAGGTTGTAATTATTGCATTATTAGTAGGAGACAGCAACTCGACAATTGGCAGGTCGTTCAAAGGATCAACAATAATAACAAATGAGATATTTGCGGTTGCCGCACCGTCGTTGGCGCGCACTTTTATAATTGCATCGCCGTAATAATTTTCAAGTATTGGCTCTGCAAAAATGTGGCGATCTTCAATTTGTACATAAACATTACCAGGGTTATTATTGGCCGTTATTACATATGTTATATTCTCGAGTACATCATCCACATCCGCAATATATTCATCAATATCCAGGATATTGTTATGCACTGAATCTTCTTCGATGTGAACAAAGCCAATGGGCGTCCAAGCTGGCGGGTCATTGATCTCGGTAACAGTAACTTTAAATTCATTGGAATTGACAGTCAGCCCGCCTTCGTCAGTACACTTAACCTTAAATGTTTCAGAGCCCGACCAATTTATTGTTGGGGTAGAAAAATCCAATAGCTTTCCATCAACAATTGCATCTATATGTGCATCATCAGATTCATGAATAATTTGAAATTTCAGGTTATTGTCGGAGGTCCAGCCATCTTCAAAGTAATCTGCTAGATCAATAAGGTCATCCGCATCCGTATCTTCAGGGAAGGCCCAAGTTGAGGGAATATCCATAGTTAGTTCCGGAGGGTCTGATACCCAAGAAACCGCCCATTCGTGAAGTGAAGGAGAGGTGAATCCCAGCGTAGAAAAATCTGCTAGAAGTTTAAGTTTAGGGTGGTCAATAGGACTAATCTGGCTTAGATCCGCGGAAGTCCCGGTTAGTTCTGTATACCCGGATATAGGTTGATTTGTGTCACCATCAATAGCGGTAATATTCAAGTAAGTGTTACCGGGTTCGGTTTTATCGATCGTAAGTGTATCCCATACATTATTTGCCGGAATTGTAATTGGCGCCGAGATCAAAGTACCTTCTACGCTAATTGTAGTGCCCTCGATCTGTTCGACTGCGGCGCCTGCGGTGCCATCGCCGGTTAAATATATTTTAATTGCGAAATCAGAGTTGACATCTTTAAAAGATCCAAAAGTTAGATCATTATCGTTAATTGTTATCGGCGACAGACCATTATTTTGGATATCGGTTTCATAAGCAGCCTTAACAATGTCATTGATAAGCCATTCGATCTTAACAATTTTGGAAACTGAAGGGGTCAGGCCGGAAAAGGTTATGGTGGTATCTTTTA
>CBDVCJ010000335.1:0-4316 GCA_965372445.1 uncultured Thermoplasmata archaeon
GAAACACCTCAAGTAAAAAAAGTTAAAATCACCAAAATATCATTTTTTACTTGTGTGGTTGGTTTCTTTTACAATTATGTGGGTTGGCAATATAAATTGCGCCATTTGGGTTTTGCCATTAGGATTTTATTGGTAGTATTTGGATTTTGGATTTTTTAAATTATATTTTACCCTTTATTTTTTTTTAACTCTTCAACAGCATCCTTTAATTTCCAAACTTTGATCTTATTAGTTTTTATATTGTTAAAATGTTTATCACCGGTAATTATGTCTATACCTAATGTCAATGCACATGCCAATATTGGAACATCTTTTTTATGAGCAATTAATTTATTGACCTGCTCAATATTATCTTCATAGATCTCTTGCTCTATCCAATGAATAGGTAACGAAGAAATTAACTCTGATGTTTCATCTTGCGAAAATTTTAACTTTTTTATTAGTATTACAGATAATTCATTTCTAATGTGAATTGGAGAGATCAATTCTACCTTATCCTCTGCCGCTAAAAGTAAGATTTTTCCTGCGTTAGATTCTAAATCGTATATACCTGAAAATATGATATTTGTATCTAAAATGAATTTCATTCTATCAAATCCGAAATGGATAACTTCAGTTCTTTCATTCTAGATCGGATTTGTTTACTGGCGGCTACCAATTTGTATTTCTTGTGTTCAATAATAAGTTGATGAATCAATTCATTCATATTTTTGAAGCCTTCTTGAATTTTTAACATTGATAATTCTTTATGCGAAGCTGCTGATAATGCAATTGTTGTAGCCATTCAATACACCTATAAATCTATAGATTTATAAATTTATAAACTTTACGGAATATTCATAAACTCATTCTTGGATTCTTCTTTTTTACCTCAAGATGAAACTTGATAATATATATCATAAATATAATGATGAGCAATATCAAAATAATTGCAATAATTCCTAAACTTTCATAGATTTGCATTATAAACAAAATCAAAGCTAAGAAACAAAAGATTACTGCAATTATATAATAAATATCTTCTAGGTTCTCTTTATCAAAATTATCTTCCCGGTAAGCATTAAAAAAAAACATAATAAAAAATAGAAGTCCAAATCCAAGAAACAAGAAAGTGAAAAATCCATGTATATCATTAAATAATAATAAATAATATTGGTAAATTGACATTAGTATTAATATTAATGTAAGCACGAATATTATAAAAAAAAGCGATATTTGTTTTTTAAGTTTTCATTCATTTATTCAACTCTTATATTTAGCACCTTTTTATTTAATCAACTTCCAATTACTCTCAACCTCATATTGCTCCACATCAAAGAATTTCTCCAGCTTATTCCATTTTTTGAAATCGGTCGGAGGCTCTTTGAATTTATCGCTCAAAATCTTTATGAATCTGTCCATGGACTTGTTATCGCCCCTGATACTTATTTTTAATGCGATCGGCTCAATTCCCCTTACCCACGGGATGTAATATTGTCTACTTTCTAATTTAATATCTATATATTGATTGGTAATAATAATATTCCAATTCACCATGATACCAAAATAAGGCCCACGGATCAGTTTGATCTTTGTGTTGTTATCTAACTCTATTGCACTATTATAGATCTTAACTCCAATGTCGGTAAAGGAAAGCGTTCCCCACTCTGTTTTTTTATAGATGCCTTTTTTCAGATCGCTTCGACTTAATACAGGGTCATACCTTTTCGGCTGGGCATATAAAACCAATTTATTCATAATTATCACATTCTCTTTCTATTAATAAATCATAGCTTTTACTTTTTGTGTTATCGAATTATATATTATTATTTTTCATTTCTTACAATCTATATCTTTTTTTCCTCCTATTTACTTATTTAATAATATGAAACCGGGGGTCCAGGATCTGAAGTTTAGGGTCAGGAAATATCAAGATTACTTCTACGAACTCATGTGATCACTGAGGTGAGGAATTGTCCCGACCTGTCTAACCAGACCCCAGAGCCCCTGTGATCTTGAGATTAGGGAGGAGAAGAATCTCCTCCCTAATAACCCACCACTCTTTTTTTATCTCTTTGTGGGACGCTAAAGGCGGCCCACCATCCGTTAATTAAAGAGGGGTTAAGGGGATTCCTCCCCTTAGATCTAAAACACCCTCAACTTTTAAACATCAATTCGCATGCACGATCGATACTATATGGCCGCGAATATCCGGAATGCCTCGGTACGTTAATTCCTGTTGAAGCTCGACCTTGACGATCACTGCATCTCCGGGCCGATAATCGCTGGTAATATCTTCGTCATAGCCTGCATCATAGCCCCATGTGGCTGTGCGGTGCTCGTCGAAACTTTCAAAGGTCATATAGGTGTACTCGGTACTATTGTCATACCAAATATCGGAGAATGTGTCTTCAATATAGGCCACATCACCGTCCTTTAATTCACCGTCTTCATATTTGTCATTAAATTCCTTGAATGTCAGATAATAGGTTGAATCGCCTTCTTCGTTGATGAAAAGCATCAAGAAACTGATCGGTAAGAACAAAGAAATGATCAATATGACTATGATCGATATTGTCAATTTTTTCTTTTTCACTTTTTTTCACCTCTTGCAATTTATTTGATCAACTAAAAAATAAAAAAAGAGGGCTGATGTCTTAGGCTTTTGCACTCGTATTCGAAACCAGCTGACCGATGCCTTTTGCCATCGATACGAATTCGGATGGCATCAGTATGATCGTTGTGGTGTTCTTCTCCATGCCGACCTCCGATACCATCTGCATTCTTAATTTAGCCCGTTCGATCATTATCATCACCTCCAATGTTATAATATATGGTGTGAAGGTGTATAAAGCTATTTTTAATCTATAACCTCGTTCTTTAGCACTTCTAAGTAAATATAGATTTTATAGCAACCCATATATATTCTCCAAACCCTTACATTATCCGGTGGATATTATGAAAAAACCACGTGGCAAACAGCCTACTAAACCGAATGAAGCCAAAGCACTATTATCAAAACCCATGGAATTAAAAGGTACCCATAAAGCAACCTTTACCATACCCGTAATATATCGCCGGACTTTTAACTGGACCTCTCCGGAAGTAAATTTTGTGCCGGTCAATCATAGAAGCTTTATAATTTACCGTGGCGATCTTGAGGCTGAAGAATATCGGAGGGACCTATACACCAACCTCTCACTTGGGGTTGAGAGCTTAACTCTATATCCCAATATTCGCAAGGAGACAAATAACGAGAGTGTACGTGTGGAGCTCAAAGAGGCAATTTTGGCGGCGTCCTTAACAAATCGGTATGTACAGGTAACGATACCAAAGCCGAAGGATCCGGGGTTGTATAAGGTGCTCAGACAAGATATGGAGGAGTTGTCCGGCGAACTGGGGTTCGAATATTCTACAAATAATACCGGTATTAATTGTACCTTCAAATTCCCTAAACACGATATCAAATACTATGCAATGGAGAGCAAGATCTGTGTGCAGAATGCAATATCATCACTGAAATTTTTCCGGGAATTAATTTCAAATGAAAAATTTTATGGTGCCTTGAGTGGTAAAGACGAGCTGTCATACAATATAAATCGTCTTGAAATCATTATGGATAGATACTATAGTGACGCATTGAATATCATCTGGGACCTCCCGAATATCTCAAAACCCGGCTATTATTTATGGATCCAATCCTGCGAACGAATTCTTGACGAGTTTTTGTTTATAACCAAGGAGACCTCAAAAGCGTTAAAAATATTGAAGCCCGAGGATATTCAACTGCTTGAATTGGACCGGGATATTTTTGGGTATGTGTGGGAGAAAGCGCTTGAAAAAGGTCTGGAGTTCTGCGATGCCGCGATCTCGACAATTGAATTGTTACCAGATAAACAATGTACCAAACGCGCGTTCGAGTTACTCTATGAATATGAACAGCACCGCCAGAAGATCGACATGAGCCAGAGCAAGTTCATAAAGTTGTTTACCGGCGAGGATCGCTATTTCAAAGACCCAAAAAGTGCACAACGGTTATTAACAGCTTCATTTCATTTGAATAATATCTTTCAAGCCTCTGAACGTATAATTGTGTTCTCATCATCGATCGTGAAGAATACTTTGAGGTTGGGGATGTTCGATGGCGATCTGATAAAAGTCGATGGTTAATGATCGGGAGCAACGACGGTCCTGAGTCCCCTTTTAGGTGGTAGGTGGTAGGTAATAGGTGGTAGGGGCAAGCGTCCGTAGTCCTGCGTCCGTAGTCCTGAGTCTGGAGTCCTGAGCTTTGGAAATTTCGTAGGAATTTTCAATCGAAAACCATAACAATGATTTTA
>CBDVCJ010000336.1:0-4267 GCA_965372445.1 uncultured Thermoplasmata archaeon
CAAAGGCGTCCCACAAACCGGGATAAAAAGAGATGGGGTTTGGGGGAAGATTCTTCTTCCCCCAAATTATGTCCCAATATTATTAAGAAATTGCGTAAATAACCGCCGCTCCAGGCTCGCGCCCTACCGGACTAGGCCATCTCGGCTTGAGGTTGGTTTTAAACACCTAGTATGTTTTTGGATATATTTGTCGTAAGCTAGTATATTGGGTAATCGCTATTCAACATTAATACGTTTATGCCTATAAAATATTATATATAAGTAAAAATATAAAGTTTAATTAATCGTGACAAGGCAGAGATAATTAATGGAGGGCGCATACATAATGGAATTTCAGAGTTATCGTGCTCGGCCACGCCGTAAAAAGAAACTGAAAAAAGATTATACCAAAGCCAAGCAGGTCAATCGCAACAAACAACTGTATAAAGATCGATTAAAATTGGCCAAACATTATGAAAATCTAAAGTTATTTGATGAGGCGATAAAATATTATAAACTCCTGGGACTTGAAACTGATGTTAAGCGCATAAGCGAGCTAAAGTTCAGTACCTATCTTCCCAAAGCCAAAGAATTTGAATCCCAGGGTTCATATGACGATGCAATACGATTATATGAACAATTAAATCTGCTCGAAGATGTTAACCGGATCAAATCTTTGATCGGTAAACCTGTCCCTGGTCCAGAAAAAAAGCTTGAAACTCAAGATCTCGCTGAGCCCACCGAGCCCGAAGAGGATTTGCAGGAGTCGGAAGAAATTGATCCGGAGTTACAGGATAATATTGAATGGGATACACCAAATTTGTCACAAGATGATGGTTTTGAAGCTGAAAATGAAGTGCCGCCTTTGACCCTGGATGAATACCGCGACGATATAGATACCTCAAAGCCATCAATAAACACGAACAAGAACTTCACAATATGTCCCTATTGTGGTGAAGAGCTGAATTTACCTAAACAGCCGAACTTTTGTCCATTTTGCAAAGAACCGTTAAAATGAATTTTTTTTCTGTACTCAACTGATCCTTATCGGTTTCTTATCATACAAATGCAAACATTGCTAATAACGCAATGCCAATAAAGAAAAACAACAAAACATTCATGAAATCTTGCTTCTCTCTGAACGCCTCGGGGATAACATCATAATATAAAATCCCGAACAGCATCCCAGCTGCAAGCGCCATTATATGCCCAATGAAGTTGATTGAGGTGTTACTAAGCAGGCCAAGAGTTACGAATGTGCTCAAAGGTATGAAAATTATCAAAATTATGATTATCTTTTTAATTTTTCTAGCTTTATAGCCGCTTAGCTTCATAATTGTCGAAGCAGAAAAGGTGAACGGTATTTCATGAAATAAAAATGCAATAAGAAAGATCGAAGTTGCCAGGTTCAGGTTGCCAATTACAAACACCGACGCCAGTATCACACCATCAGTAATATTGTGCAAAGCTATTCCAATATTAGTAGAGACACTTGCATGTTCGAAATGGTCAGGGTCCTCTTTGGTTGTATGTGGTATAAACCAGCTCTTGAACGAAGAGTGCCCTTTATCTGTACTTTCGTGTATGTGACCAGCACATAATATATTTTCAATCACCACAAGTGCAATAAAACCGACAATGAATAGAGCCCATGTCCAGTTCCCTACGAATTCGATAGCTTCGGGCAATAAATGGAAGAATATCAACCCGATAAATATCCCCGCGATCGCACCCATAATAAGTCCGAAATAACGACGTTCCCAACCATAATGTAATGGTATCAGACCGCCGACATAGCCAGTAATCAACACCCCAATTAATACAAGTATTAAAGCCAATAATAAATCGCCGCTCAATAACGGCTGTGGAAGTTTTGCATGGGTGGGGTCCGCACTTTCTTGATAGACGACCTCACTTAGATCGTAATAAATTGTATTTTTAGAGATCTTGCCGCCTGAATAATCGCTGGTGGGCGCACCGAATTTTAAAGGCGCAAAAATTGCGTCATAGCGGTTAACAGTAACATTTATCGGCTCATCGCTATTGGAAGTATCGAACACCAATTGGAGATCGATTGAGTATTCAATTCTAAGTTCAATATAATTCCTATCACGGGGCAGTCTCGTGATCCTGAAACCTTCGCCAATAACACCGAACGCCCAGAGACGATCGGTATTATCAGGCGCGACATCGATCTCTGCATGTTTCAAGCCTTGGCCGACGGGTGCGAAACTGCCTGTGACATCGACCGAGCCGTCATCGCCGTAATCAATAGTATAAGTAATATCGCCGACTTTCATTTCATCGAGGTTGACGGGGGTGTATGACAGGTCAATTATCGCTTTGGTCACGCCCGTTGGCACATACACTATTTTAGTCTGGTTTACTGTTGACATCTGTTTGCCGAACTGGTCGTTATAACGGCTAAATTCGCCATTCCAGAACGCAGTCAAAACATTGGTATCTTCGGTCACAATACTTTCGGTGATCATAGCGTTATAGCTTGCGAGTGCATCATCAACAGTGATATTTTTACTTGGATACATAGTTCTTAATCGTTCCAAGGTCAGACATATCCCAATGACCTTTTCAACGTCCACGATACCGTATCCTTGTGCATAATCCATAGGCAGCCCATCCATCCCTGTAATATTATCTGGTACAGGCACGCCGTGTTCGGGGATGGGCTCGAGATAGGTAGCGGACACTTCCATGATCCATTCCGCCTCGTGTATACGGGTCTCGGGGTTGGTCCACCAGCTAATGTCTTCGCCACTATAATCTTCGTGACGATAGCTAACTTTTAATGTGGGGCAAGCCTGAAACATTAACGCTACCAGCCCGGCGATATGGGGTGTCGACATTGAAGTGCCGCTTATTGCCAGATAATATGGGTTGGTATTGCCGCCGACATAGGTCCCGCCACTGATGACCGTGCGCCGCGCACTACAGCTCCAGATCGAACGGCCTGGTGCACCGATATCGGGATAGGTATGGTTCCATCCACGTTTACCGCGCGAGCTGAAATCCGTAACTGCGCTGCCGTCCCTTTCATAAGCCGCCACCATAACCGCCACGGGTGTATTGCCCTCTTTGCTGGTGGTGATCTCGTCACCCTCCGGACTCGTGCGACCTTCATTCCCTGCCGACCATGTGGTCACCACATTATTTTCGTAGGTCAATTTCATGATCATCTGTTCAAGTGCACCTTCCGGATCATATTCGGTCTCAACTGTATGCCAGCTGTTCGTTGCGACACGAATATTATAGGGATTACGGTTCGGGCGGCTATTATCATAGACCCATTCTAACCCTTTGAGATAATCAGCGACTGTCGGGTCGTAGAGCGTTACACCAATGAGATTGGCACCCGGCGCAACCCCGCGCCGTGCGCCCGCCGACGCGTCGCCATTTCCAGCGACGGTACCTGCAACATGTGTGCCATGACCATAATAAAGGTCGGTATTTTCCTGCTCGACCCATTCACCTCCATCTTCGTTATTCAGATAAAAATTCCGTATGGTCTTTTCACCGTAATCCATATCAGGGTGGCCGGCATCGATCCCAGTGTCTACCACCACAACTGTAACACCACTGCCATCAATATCAGGATAGTTTTTATTAAAACCGGTTGTTTCCCTTGACCAGGTCTTGGAGGCGTTGATCACCGAGGTCGATTTCTCCATGTCCTGTTCCATTTTGGCATTGTATTCCAGATATTTCAAGCGTGGATATTTTGCTAATGCTTTCAGTGCTGTTACCGTACCGTTAAGATGTAATGCGGGCATTGCATGATAGCGGTTAATAATTTCAAGCCCCAGGTTTTTTACGAAATCAAGATCCCTGGGTTGGATCGTATCTTGAAATTGAACAATAACCTCCAGATATTCATTAGCTGGGATTTCGATGAGCTTGGATTCCAAATTATGATTTATGGCGGGTGTAGTTGCGGTTTCGAGCAATTCCACATCAGGGTGCTCAGAACTTGTAGTGCTCAAGCTTGGGATCATTAATAAAAAAACTATTAATATCAAAATGGCCTTATTAATCTGAATAGCTTCCATACCTCAACCCTATTCGAATTTTTATTTTTGAATAAAAGCGAATACTCTTTGAATATTATTTAATTTATGTATTATTTTATATATTTATAACAATATCGAGAGCCGTAGACTTTTCACATCAAACCAATTTAAGGTATTATGATGTGAACTGCTGCGGTAAAATTCAATCTTATTATTATCATCTTGAATTTTACCTCGGTCTGTGAAAGCCAGGCCACAATATT
>CBDVCJ010000337.1:0-4217 GCA_965372445.1 uncultured Thermoplasmata archaeon
GAAAATTCCAACGGAATTTTCAATGCGAGGTAATTTTCGCAGAAAATTACCGCAGTCTATAATCTAAAATCTCAAATCCACTATGATAGTCATATAGCGATCTTACCACTATAAAAAAATGATTTAAAATAATATTCACATTTAGCCTTCTATTAGATTGGTATTACATGCTTCACATATCGAATTACCTTTTAAATTTTCAGTACCGCAAGTAGGACAGAAAAATAAGTAACGTTGAGATCTTGCCCGACCGCTATCATTATTGAGGCTTGGTGCGCCATTATAACCCATTTGTTGTGAGGCTGAATATTCATATGTAACTTCACCTGATTTACGCAATTCTGGTTGTTGAGCGGGCTGTTGCGGTATTACCAAACATGGATACTGTAAATTCTTATAGAAAGGGTTTTGAACTTGCGTGGGCCTATAAACAACGGGATACCCTTTAGCAATTAGATTCGCACCTAAGTTATAAGCTATATCCGGGTCAACCATCAGCGCCCCGCAAAATCTACAAACCAACCCTCCCGCTAAATTTTCCTGGGTGCAGACCGGACAGAAAGTCAAATAACGTATCGTATACTCTTGAAAATCATGGGTTTTTAACGGGCGCGGCTGGATGATTTCATGCGCTAATGGTTGCTGGAACGCATCTTTATTATCTTCAGCTTCAAATTTCTGTGCTATTGTTTCCGGATCCCATTCTATTTCTAATATTTCCACGCATTCAACATAATCAGAATAATCATCACCGTTAAGGACCTCTTTGGTCTTGAGGTTTTGGAGCTTTAAATCATATTCTGCTCGTTTGTCAGGGTCTAATAGTGTCTCCTTTGCTAGGTTCAGCTTGATCATTTCCTGGGCGGCTCTCTTTTTTAAGGTTGGATCGTCTACACTGGCAACCTTATCCGGATGATATATACTTACCTTCTTCCGATACGCCTTTTTTATCTCGTGCGGTGCTGAACGCTCGGAGATCTCCAGAACTTCGTATAAAGTTGCAATTGGCTTTTTGATTTTTACCACCCCTTGGTAAAATGGCTCGTTTTCCTAAGTGTATTTGAACATATTCAAGTAAAGCCAGAAATAATTTTCGCTTTTTAGCTATTTATTTGAGATATTTAGCAACAAAATCGACTAAATTTAAAACTTTCAGATCTAATGCCTTTTTTGTTCGCGAATGCGAGATTGGGTGGAGGTGTTGAGTTATATTTATTTAGGAGAGAGGGAGGCTGCTTTGGTGTAGCAAGGGTTGTACCGGTATTTATCGATAAAATATACAACAAGATTCATGAGGCACAATTAATTACCTAAAAGCCACCGATTTAAAGGTTGGCTATTTGATTAATTTCGGAAAAAATAAGGTGGACTATAAACGAATCGTGAATTGAGATCCCCCGCCCCCCATTTTTAGCCACAGATTTTTTATGAATTCAATATTTGAATTATCTGTGCCAAGCTGTGTAAATCTGTGGCTTAAAAAAATGGGGTGGGGGGAAGTAATGTAAAACTTCAAATTTATTTTATGACCTTAATCGCTTCTGCTAATTTCTTACGCTTATCCAATAACTCCTTGCTCTCTTCTTCGTAACGGAGCGCATTGGTCGAGCAATACTTGATGCACATGGGCTCGCCATCACACAGGTCACATTTGATTATTTGGCCTTTAAATGATATTATGGCCGCATATGGACATGCGATTACGCACATTCTACATTTGATACATTTGTCCTCATCGATCTTTACCGTACCTTTTTCGTCACGATAAATTGCATCTTTCATGCAGACCGTCATACATTCAGGGTCCTCGCACTGAAGACAAACGAACGGTATCTCATAGCGCTCGAATTCGTCCCTGAGAATGTTTATGGCGCCCTTCTTGGGGTTGCATTCACCGAATTTATTGAGCGAACACGCAATTGCACATTGACGGCAGCCAGTACAGAGTTCAGGGTAGGCGTAGAGATATTTCACGCGATCGCCTCCAGTTGCTTGATACGGCGAGGGCTCAACATTCCGCTATTGTCCCAGCCGCGAAGCTTATAATATTTATCCAGAACCTCTGCAAATTTCTTGCGATCTATGTGATGACCTTTAGCTACTTTCAATACGCTTGGATCGTCGAAATAGCGTTTCGGTAAAGTATCATGACGTTTCTTCAGACCCTGCTTAATATTGAATAACCGTTCGGAATCGATCACGCGTTTACCTACATTTCGCAGTTCCGACTCCTTGAAACGCCAATCGGAAGCACAGTAGACCAGGTCGGACATTAACGAGTAATCCAAGAAATGCGGGCTGTTGAAGCCATGGCATATGAATTTGCAGATGCCCAGACAATCGATAGTGGCAAAGATATTGTCCGAAAAATATACTGCCTTCTCCTTACCCTTGTATGAGGTTGGGTCCGGTGAGATACCTTTACCGTAGATACGTTCCTTAACTTCAATAGGTAGATTAAAGAAGATCTCGATCGTAGGTCGGCTTCTTAGATGGTCTGCACCTCTCGAGGAGGTCGCAATGCCTAATGCGAACGCTTTCATATATCTAACGTCATGCGGGTCTGATTGCGGCAGGCCTTTAACTGCGATCACATAATCTAGGGATTTCTTGCCAAAGTTCTTGGCAGCTCGGGTGCTTTCGGCTAAAATATCACCAAAACCTTTGCGCCGCGATATCATATACAATAATTTCTCGGAAAGTTTAAAATCGCCGAATTTTAGGTTGAGTCCACCTGTGATTTTCTTATCTATTATCCCGCGCTCATAAAGTTCAAAAGCCCATGCCAGAATAGTACCTGCAGAGGATATATCAAGTCCTAGATCGTTCGCTAAATTCTGGAGCTTTATACAGTCTTCAAGTTTCTCCAACCCGATATTCGAGCCCAGCAGCCCCAGCGCGGTATATTCAGGCCCTTCACCTCCAAGCGTGTTGCGGTGTCGGCAATGGATGAAACATGATGAACAAGACACCATTTTTTCGACGAATTTTTCCACTTCGGATGCGTTAAAGGCATCGCTCCAGGCATTTAATTGGCTGTTTTTCGTGCGAATTCCACCGATGGCGTTGCTTACTTCATAAAGGAGCGGTGTACCGACCGACCCCAGAATTGGCGTAATTTTCGAGCTGAACAAATATTCTTTTATTTGCTCGACCTTCTCCAGCATCTTGTCGGGGTGTGCAATTTCGATGCCAATAGTACCGCTTGCCGCTATAGCTTTCAGGTTCTTCGAGCCCATCACACAACCCATCCCGGTACGCCCCCCTGAATTCTTGATACCGGTTCGGATATTTGCAAACCTCACCAGATTCTCGCCGGCGACCCCGCAAACAGCCATTTCGACCGCCCCGAGATCGCGTCGAAGGGCTTGCTGTACGTCATTAGTGTCCATACCCCAATAATCCCTGGCGTCCCGGATCTCTATGCACCCATCATTTACATATAAGAAACTCGGGCTCTTGGCCTTGCCTTTGATAATTAACCGATCAAAACCAGCATAGCGCAGTTCGGGCGCGAAGAAACCGCCGCAATTGGTATCGCCCAGAAAACCCGTTTCAGGGGATTTGGCAGAGACATTGAAACGACCCGAAGAGGGCGCTAAGGTTCCGGTTAGGAAACCCGCCCCGAAGATCAATACATTTCGGGGTGATAATGGATCAATACCCGGAGGTATCATTTTATTAAGATAGAAGCTGTTCATACCTCTACCGCCGAGCATTTGTTTCCGTAACGATAAGGATACATCTTCGATTTCGACTTTACCTCGGGTAAGGTCGATTATGCCTAATTTACGGTTAAACATTCTCATAAGCCTCCATTTATCAATTGTTGATAATAAGGTTCTAAAAATAGTGTTTTGATCTTTCAATATTCTACATTTTATAATTTAATGGTTATGGGTCGGGTGAATAATTTATTGTACTTTATAATTTGCGATTAGATTACAGACCACTTTCAGATAGACGAAGGGCGAGAGGCGATAGACGAAAGAAAAGTGGCAAATATTCGGGAAATGGGAAACGTGAGTAGGGAAACGGTACAGAGCAAGGGACAATACTAAGTTGAACAATAATTCGTTTCCCGTCTCCCATTTGAATAATTATCGCCTTTCACCTATCATCTTTCGCTTTAAAAATCCCTATGGGATTTTTAGAGCGGAGGCAACTTGGCGTAGCAAGTTGCCGCAGTTAGCAAATGTTGCTAACCGCCTTTCCGA
>CBDVCJ010000338.1:0-4217 GCA_965372445.1 uncultured Thermoplasmata archaeon
TAGGAATTTTTAGCCCGAGGTAATGAACGAAGTACATTACCGCAGTCTAAAATCTTGAATCTCCAATCTACTATGGGAGACATATAACAATCTTGCCGCTTAACATGCCATTAATCGAAAATATTATCCTTTTACAATTGCATTCACACGAGAGTGTGATTATATGACCGTCAAACGGGATTTAGTGTCGATCCTGGATTTTAGTGAAGACCTTTACGAAGTTATCGAGCTTGCAATTAGAGTGAAGGCCAAACGCCGCACTGAAGAAATTATGTCGGCTTTGCCCAACAGATCGTTAGGTATGATCTTTGAGAAACCGTCGACCCGCACACGGGTATCATTTGAAGTTGCAATGAGCCAGTTAGGCGGCCATGCATTATATCTCAGCCCTAAGGATCTACAGATCGGTAGGGGCGAATCCATTTCCGATACCGCGAAGGTCTTGAGCCGTTATGTAGATATTATTATGTACCGAGGCTTCAAGCATGAGATCACCAAGGAGTTAGCTGCGAATGCAACAGTACCGGTGATCAATGGCCTGGACGACCTCGAGCATCCATGTCAAACCCTTGCGGATCTGATGACGGTCAAAGAGCACAAAGGCAAGTTCGATGAACTTACTCTTGCTTATGTGGGTGACGGAAATAATGTATGTAACTCCTTGGCACTAGGTGCAGCCCTCGTTGGGTTGGAGATGAATATTGCGTGCCCTGAAGGGCACGAGCCCGATGAAAAGCTGATCGGGACCGCCCAGGAGCTCGCGGAGAGTAAAGGTAAGAAGGTGACTTTGTACAACCAGGCCGAACAAGCTGTGGAAAATGCAGATGTGGTTTACACCGACGTATGGGTCTCGATGGGGGATGAAACCGAGCAAGCCGAGCGAGAAGAGACCTTCAAGCCGTTCCAGCTAAATCAAGATCTAATATCGCGCGCCAAACCGGATAGTATAGTTATGCACTGTTTACCGGCACACCGCGGCCATGAGATCACGGATGAAGTTATGGATTCACCGCAGTCGGTAGTGTTCGACCAGGCTGAGAATAGGTTGCATACCGAAAAAGCCATAATTTTGACTTTACTAGAAGTGCAATTATAAGAAACAAGTGGGCTCGTAGTGTAGCTTGGATATCACTGAGGCCTCCGGAGCCTCTAACACGGGTTCAAATCCCGTCGAGTCCGCTTTCTTTTTTTTAAAATAATCACAAATAGGATTTGAACCCTAGGGCTAAAAATACCATTATTTTGTCAAGATCTTTTTTAGCCCTCGGAGTTGGAATTCCTATAATTCAATATTATCATTTTTGGAATTCCAACACCTCGGGTTCGAATCCCGGCGAGTCCGCTATCTTTTTGTCCTTTATCCTCGCCTACGGGCTGAATATGATTATTGATTGCTAATGGCTTATTCAGCCCTGCCGTTCACATCATAATGTCTTAAAATGGTTTGATGTGAACAGTCCCGTCGAGTCCGTTTATCTATTTTTTTTAAAAAAGACATTTGGGATTAGAACCCTCGGGCTAAAAATCAATTATGAATAGACATAAATGTGTCCGGAAAAATCTTGGGTCTGTTTGCTCTCGTCATAAATGATAGTGCCGGACCCATCAGGTAATAAATGCGGTATTAAGGCCTTTACAAATTCAGAATTTTCATAAGTTATACCTTTATACTTCGGGTCGACAGAGGTTATTTCCCATTGTTTATCTGTGAACATGCCAGTATTTGAAAAAAAGAGTATTTTACCGCCGGAATTTTGATCTGTATATTCCACCGCTACGGGTATTGGGCCTTGAATATCATTACCATCTATTAAATTGTTGGGGTTTACATCTAATGCACTATAATTTCTCTCGGCTTTCGAATATTTAGATTCCCCGATGATCTTGATCGAACTTTGCTCTTGAACCTCTAAACCTATAGGCTCATTTGTAATTACATTATATTCTTCCCCATCAAGATTTATAGTTAGTGGAATGAAAATAGAGGAATTGTCATAATAATTAGCAATTAACGGGTATGTTTTATATTCTACTCCGTAGGGAACAGAGATCTGATTTGCATAGCCATGGTCATCGGCAATGATAACTTTTCCGCCGTTACTAACAAAGTTAGTGATCGCGCTGAGTTCAGATTCGGTTATGTTCTCATCAAACCCGATAATGATCAATAATGAATTTTCAGGGTCTTTGATACTGTTGATCAATTGCGGGTCTGAGGTCTTTTTATATTCAAGAGTATAATCTATAGTAAGATCATATAATTGTTTTCGAAAATTTGAAAGGTCGATCCAGCCAGTTTGGGGGTTATTATTGTCTTCAGGTGGTTCATCAGAAAATATTATGTACATAAGTGCAAAAACTAGTATAATAATAATTATCATGGCAATGAATTTTTTCATTAAAAACACCATTGATAGCGAGAGTTATAAATTTTTTGGGACGTAATTGAGCAAAATATTGATATTGGTCCTAAGTCCGATAAGGTGTATTGCCTCACGGTCCGGGGTCCGAAGTCCAGTTTTTTCAATCTTAAGGACTCCGAACACGGATCCTATCACCTATCACCCAACTCCTATCACCTTAAAACCCATACATTGCCTTTAAATACAACCTCATGCAATTAGCGTCCTCATGGACTTTTATACCGAGATCTTCGCCCAGATTTTAGCGAATAAGATCCAAACCAAGAACGAATTACACCGAGCAAAGATCAATTTATGTAAGAAATATCAAATAAAAGCCATTCCAAGCGACCCGCAGATCCTAATGAATGCCCCGGAAGATATTTATGAATTGGTAGAGCCCTTGTTGCGGATAAAGCCAATGCGCACGATCTCGGGCGTTGCACCGGTGGCAGTGATGACTTCGCCGGAGCAGTGTCCGCACGGTAAATGCCGATATTGTCCTGGTGGTGTAGAGCAAGGTACGCCCCAAAGTTATACCGGTCATGAACCCGCGGCATTACGCGCTGCAAATAACGAATACGACCCTTACCGCCAAACGCGGAGCCGTCTCGAGCAGATAAAGGTTATCGGTCACCGGACCGATAAGATCGAGTTGATCGTTATGGGCGGCACATTTACCGCGCGTGAGGTCGGATATCAAGATTGGTTCGTGCAGCGCTGTTTCGATGCGATGAACGAAAAAGGGTCCGCCTCGCTTCAAGAGTCACACAAGTTGAATGAGACCGCGCCTCATCGATGTATTGGGCTTACGATCGAGACCCGGCCGGATTGGTGTAAGATGCCGCAAGTAGACCATATATTGGTGCAGGGTGGTACGCGCGTTGAGCTTGGGGTGCAAACTGTATATAATGACATTTTGGAAAAGGTCGCGAGAGGCCATACGGTCGAGGATTCGATGGAAGCCACCCAAATACTCAAGGATTCGGGGTTGAAGGTATGTTATCATATGATGCCGGGCTTGACCGGTGCGGATAAGAACCGAGATATCGAGGCATTTAGGACGATCTTTGAAAATCCTGAGTTTAAGCCTGATATGCTCAAGATCTATCCGACTTTGGTTATTAAAGGTACGGAACTTTATGAAGATATGACAAAACAAAAATATACGCCACTAACGACCGAGGAGGCGGTAGAATTGATCGCGGAGATCAAGAGTTTCGTTCCGAAATGGGTGCGTATCCAGCGCATACAACGTGATATACCTTCGAAATTGATCGAGGGCGAAGGGATATTGAAGAGCAATCTCAGGCAGCTAGTATTGGAGCATTTAAGTGCGCAAGGTGGCAAATGCAATTGCATACGCTGCAGGGAAGTTGGCCATAAATCATTGCAAGATCTCCAGCCGGAGGATGACCGGATAAAACTGACCGAAGAGCGATACAAGGCCTCGGGTGGCGAGGAGATTTTTTTAGCTTATGAAGATGTGAAAAATGATATTCTTATTGGTTTTTTAAGATCGAGAGCGCCATCGTCCAAAGCACACCGTCCTGAATTCTCAAACGGCCATACGGCGGTTATACGAGAATTGAAGGTATTTGGACCAATGGTCGAATTAGGCGTGGTCCCTAAGACCGAGCCCTTGGAGGAATGGCAGCATCGGGGGTATGGTCGATTGCTGCTTGAAGAAGCGGAACGGCTGGCAAAGGAGTATTGGGACGCCAAGAACTTGTTGGTGAATAGCGGGGTTGGGGTTAGGAGATATTATCAAAAATTAGGCTATTCGTTGTCAGGTCCCTACATGGTAAAAGAACT
>CBDVCJ010000339.1:0-4214 GCA_965372445.1 uncultured Thermoplasmata archaeon
TCCCTTCGAGGGTACCGGCTATTAACGACATCCCGATAAGATACGACCCGCACCTTTCCCAAGATCTATCGGAGGACGACTCGGAGCGAACCTCCACGTTTGAAACCATACGGTCCGTGGGTCGAACCCTAACCGCACTTGCGGTCTTCATTGTTGTCATTATAATCATTGTCAATTTTCTTATACTGTTCCCTGCGATTGCGATCGTCTCGCCGGAATTGATCGATCTGCACCATGCTGAAATGGAGACCAAGATACCTTTTAAGCTTGATCTCACCAAGCCGGTCATAACCGAAATAACCTTGAAGACGACCAACACCACCTATACCTTGATCGACCTTTTTTCTTTGGGCGCGCTCGAACTCCATCAAGGCGAGATCTTCAAGCTTGAAGCTATGGCAGTTGACGATCATTTAGATAAAATATCTGCGGAGCTATTAGGTGAGAAATATATTTTGAAATATAAACTGATGGAAAAAAATTATCAAATTCTATTGCCCACCCCTATAACACTTGGTGATTATGATGTTACGCTCACCGCTACCGATATTGCAGGCAATTCCGCCACATTTCCAATACCGATCCGGGTGATAGCTACCACCAAACCCGTAGTATCGTTCGAAAAATACAGCACACATCTAGTCGTGAATCGCAATACCGATCTTGATTTCGAGGTCTATCATCCCTACCCGACCCAGTTACGATATATTCACACCGACCCCCAGCTGACGATAACTACGAGTGCACTGGCGAGCCCTTACACGATTCCAACTAACAGCTGGTTGGAGGGCATGCACGATCTCGAGATCATTGCTAACGATATTTATGGCAATACCAGCTCGTATAATTACACGATCACAATTGACGATTCCGCACCAAAGATCTCAAGCTTAGACCTAACCCCGCTCACAGTGAACCGCAAAAAATTGTTCGGCCTGGAACTGCCCGAGAACAATTATCATCGCGGTGAAATAGTTATGATATCTTCGGGGGTGTTCGACCCGAATCTGGTGCAGGTATCTATACAAATCAGACCTCAAGAGGATGCAGGGGGGCCGGTCACGCTCAGGAACGAGCTCAACCTGAATCCAGGTTCATCCAACTTCGAACTCATCGTTTCGCTACCCACCAACGCCGGCAAATATACATTGGAACTTACCGCGTGTGACATGGCAAATAATATCCGGACCTACCAGCCACTAAATTTCACGGTCGCTAAAATTACATATGAAGGCGTGCTGGTGCCTATACTAACACTTCGAACGCCCTTGAATGCCAGCTCGGTCTCCCAGGCCGCGATCTTTAGGTTCGGAGTAAATAACGGCAAACTCGACGGGCTGCAATATACCTTTAATAATACCGATACCAAGCTTGAGCCGAGCTTTAAATTCAATGTAACTAACCTAGATGAAGGTAATCATAAACTCACGGTTCATGCCAGACGCACAAATAATATCTACGATGCGATCTTTATTACATTACCGCTGCCGCCATTTATATTCGCGCTGTTTTTTATCGAAGGGATACCATTGCTGATATATTACTGCTTTATATCGGCGGCATTGATACTTTCGGCGCTCTGGCTGATCGCGAAGAACGGCAAGAATTATATAACAAGTATATCAAAATACATCTTTAGTCTCAAGCCACCACCCTTAAAAACCGATAATACATTGGTGTTGATCGCGCAGTTGTTTCTCGCAATTTTGTTCCTGAATGTTTTATATTCAATTATACTCTCCTTGTTCGAGATCACACCTCATATCCCCGCGTTCGGCGAGCAGCCGCTCTGGATGCTGCTCTACAATCTCGCTACGGCCTCTGCCTGGGAGGAGATAATCTCGCGGACGCTATTGATCGGGGTGCCGTTATTATTTTTCGATACGCTGGTCGATACAAAATCCAAACCCACCTGGAAATATTTGCTCGGCGGCGGGTTCGAGCTTAATTTTAGAGCGGTCATCCTTATAATATTTTCTGCATTGGTGTTTGGTCTTGCACATGCGCCCGGTTGGGATTATTGGAAGGTCATCACCAGTTCGGCAAGCGGCCTGGCGTTTGGATACCTGTTTGTTAGAAAAGGTCTGCATGCCTCGATGATGCTGCACTTAACGATAAATTATTTGACCATGCCCCTTAGAGTGGTGGGTGATCCGATCGCGTTGGTGATGTTGTTCGATATTGCGCTCGTGCTGCTGATAGCTGTGGGGTTTATTTTGTTTGTGTACTATATCATTCGAATTTTCAGGTTTATTGGTAAAGCTACAAAATCAAGTGAGGCGACTTAGGCGATGGGTACTTACTCGGGACTCGGGATTCGGGATTCGAACCCCCCACCCCCCATTCAACCGCTGAGTACGCTGAATTTTATATATTTATGGTATATAGATTTGAGATTCAAGATGATAAATTCTTGAATATAAAATCATAAAATAAATTCAGCGTTTTCGGCGTCTTCAGCGGTTTATTGATTCGCAGTTTATTGTTTTGGTATTAACTTATGGGGGGTGGGGAGGCCCCATTCCCGATTCCCCATTCCTGGATCAAAATTCCTCGTTTTTATAAAATTAGAGCTTTTGTTTTTTATCTACCTTGGTCTTGACCTTCGAGCCGCAGATCGGGCAAATATCTGCGGGTTCATCCCATTCTCTAGCACAGCCAGTGCATTTATATTTCCAGTGGAATTTTTCGGTTATGCCCTTTTCAGAAACCGGCTTGAACCTGAGGCCAAGCTCTACTGATAGGTTCTGGATAGAATAATCGTCAGTAAGGATCAAGGTCTCTTCAGAGGGTCGTGTTAGCTCTAATGCAACCGCGATAATTTCCAGGTCGGTATCCGATAGCCGTTTGATATCGCCAGTTCGTGCTGCTGCGGTTTTCACCTTCTCAATTGACGCGGCGGAGGGCGCCACGATCTTCAGGCCTGCCTCGATCAAATATCCAAATTTACGCTCGATATCGGTCCAGTCATCGTCCCCAGGGTGACTCGGCCCCCTTTTTAACTCATGCTCGACCTTGGGTGTAGTATATAATTCGTGCTCTTGATCATTATAATAATCTTTACCAGACAATAATGCCGAGGTATCAAGTATTAATTTCATTTTGAATTTTACACCTTCTACGTTAGGTTATCAACCACTGCGTTCAAAAATCAGTTCTAAAATGTCTTCGGAATCGTCAATTTCTGATAATTCCCTGCTGCCAATAATTGGAGTACCCTCAATATTGCTTTTGCTCAAGTGTTCTTTATCGAGGAACACCACCGAGTATCGTTCTGTGATCTTCGAGATATTCGTCATTGCCCGAGCCTTATCCTTCAAGTGTTTACCGTGTTTTTCCACGCCCGTAATAATCAAAACCTTGTTATCCTGGGCGAGTGCATCGAAATGGCATCTATTGATCGGTATGATCTCATAGCCAATATCTCTGAGCTGGCCAAACACATTTTTTTGTGGTTCTTCAAGCTGCTCAAAATCAAACACCGAATCTTCTATTTCAGAAATACTGGAAAACGGGTCTAAAGTTCGAGTTAAAGGTATGTCCAGATACTCTTCGAGCTTGATGGCGACGTCTACGGTGGGGTTCATAAGTCCAGCCTCATACATCTGGATCGCTTTGCGTGAGACACCGGCCACATCCGCGAGAGTTCCCAATGAAATAGCACGGGCTTCACGGGTCTCGTGTAATTTTGTACTGTCGAGCTTAACATAGAACCCGCCAGGAGCGGAATATATTATTGGCGGCACACCTTCGATAAGATAATTATACAACGTTGTGCCAGACATGATCGGGACGCCATGCCGTGAATACACCACATCCCTCTTGAGCTTCTTTTTACCGCTTGTGCGGCTGCCAATTAACAGCGGTGTGCCTTCCAGGAATTTGCCCAGTATCTTCAACACGTTAGCTTCAGGTTTTTTGAATCCATCCACATTCGCAAGGATCTTGATGATCAATAACGACGCATCGCGGCGCGCGATGATATCGAAACATAACGTAGGCGATTCCCACTGTTCTGAAATGTAGAAGCCCGATTTGGCCAGTGTATCACGAACGTGATATATCAATTCTAACCGGTCCACGCTATCACTTAAGGCTAATATTTTTGTTCTTCTATATAAGACTTCCGCCGACTTGTGGCTCCTTTCAGAAAGGCGAAAGGCGGATGATGATTTATTGTTATTGGCGGCAACTTACTTCGTCAAGTTGCCTCG
>CBDVCJ010000340.1:0-4203 GCA_965372445.1 uncultured Thermoplasmata archaeon
ATACCCTACACCCGACCAGCTACACCCTCACAATTGGTTCTTCAGCGATCTCAGCGATTAAAAGTGGGGGATGGGGGGTGTGTCAATTCCCAATTCCCGTGTAATGGCATTACATTCGATGCTCCCGATACTTTTGAAATTCCGAAGGAATTTTGAAAGCGAATGTTAAAGTAATGAATACTGCTGCAGCTTATTACATAATCTGCCTTGCATTAAAAATCCCCTACGGGATTTTGAAAGTAGAGGCAACTTGGCGAAGCAAGTTGCCGCATTAGATGTTGATTAATCTACTACTCCCGTTATTCCACATTACTACACAACCATTATTAAATAACTCAATTGTTCAAACACATATATTTTTAAATATCAATAACTATTAGGGGTAATTTCTGGGACAATTAATATTTAGAATTAATATAAGAGTGATGAAAATGGCAGACCACGACACATTTCGATCAGAAGCCACTGTCTTGGTGACCGGAGCAGGCAGCGGCGGCGGTAATAACCTAATAACCAGTTTAAAAAACAGCAAGTTGAACTTAAGGATACTAGGTTCTAATTGCGATAAATATGCGCTTGCCAAATCCAACGCCGATAAAACCTTTTACCTACCTGAGGTAGGCACCAAAGATTTTGGCGGTGCACCTGATGAAGCCCTTTTAAATAAATATGTTCAAGCGGTCAATAAATTGATCGAAAATGAAAATATTACATTAATAATTCCCAATAATGGCAGAGAGGTCAGAGCAGTCTCGGAGACGCGTGATGAGATCAAGGCCAAAGTGTTCTTGCCAGATAAAGATACGATCAGGGTCTTACAGGATAAATATGAGATGTATAAATTATTTATCAAGCATGAAATACCGGTTGCGGACTCTGTTGAATTGAAATCCTACGATGATATCGAACGCGCCTTCAATAAACTACCGGAGGGCGATAAATACTGGGTGCGCACTAAAGTTGGCGCGGGTTCCAAAGGCGCAACGTGGGTACGCACACCGAAACAAGCACGGGATTGGATCGAAATGTGGGAAAGTCTCAGGGGCTTTCCGATAGAGGCCTTTACAATCAACGAATTTCTACCGGGCAAGGATTATGCATTCCAGAGTGTGTGGAAGGACGGTGAGCCTGTAGTTATGAAAATGGTGGAACGATTGTCCTATATTTTCGGTAATCAACGCTTGAGTGGGATGTCGAGCTCGCCTCAGGTCGCAAAAACGGTTAATGACCCGGAGGCGCTGGAGACTATATTGAAGGCGATCGAGCTGGTAACAGACAATCCAAACGGTAATTTCTGCTCGGACCTAAAAGGGGATAAGAATGGTAGAATGTGTATAACTGAATTTAATATCGGTAGATTTTGTATGATAACACCGATCTTTGATTTCACAGGTAAGATCAATACTGCGGAAGCGTATGTTAAATGCGCGCTTGGGTTACCTATTGGATATAATCACGAACTGGATTATGAAAAGGATAAATATTTGATACGTGCGTTGGATACATTGCCAACCATTTGCTCGATCGACGAGATAGAGAAATATATTTAACCATTCAGACTAGAGCTCCAGAGTATAAGGTGTGTAAAAATGAAAAAGTTGTTCATATTAGGTTTGGATTCTGCAACACCACAACTTGTTTTTGACAGATACATACAGGAGCTTCCGACCTTTGCAGGGCTAATTAAGACCGGCCGCGCCGGATTTTTACGCAGCACGATCCCGCCGGTGACGGTACCCGCTTGGATGGCGATGATGACCGGCAAAGATCCGGGACAATTGGGGTTCTATGGATTTACGGATAGGATCGATTATTCCTATCAGATAAATACATTAATCACCCACGCCTCCGTAAAATCCAAAACGATCTGGGATTATCTGGGTGAGAGTGGCTACAGATCGATAGTCATGAACCTTCCCCAAACATATCCGCCCAAAGAAATAAACGGCATAATGATCTCGAGTTTCTTGACACCGGATAAGCTATTATCATATACATATCCCGACGAGATCAAAGACGAGCTGGATTCTATTGCAGATGGAAATTACATTATTGATGCCGAGAATTTCAGAACGACCGATAAACAAAAGTTATTATCCGAGCTTTACGAAATGACCGAGAAAAGATTTAAAATAATACGGAACTTCATTAAGAATAAAGATTGGGAGCTATTCATCGCGGTTGAGATGGGGATCGACCGGTTGCATCACGGTTTCTGGAGTTTCTGTTTTGAAGACCATAGGTTATATGATGACCAAAGTGAATTTAAAAACTCGATACTTGATTTTTATAAATATATTGATAAGGAGCTCCGGGAATTGATACGCACATTCGATGACGATACCGAGCTTATGATCGTTTCGGACCACGGCGCCAAGAACCTTAAAGGCACGTTTTGCATCAATGATTGGTTGGTTGCCAACGGTTATTTGAAGCTGAAGGACGATATTTCGGGCAAGACAAAATTTGCGACCGATAATGTGGATTGGGCAAATACCACCGCGTGGGGTGACGGTGGTTATTACTGCAAAATCTATTTTAATATTCAAGACCGTGAACGCACCGGTAAAATTACCGAAGAAGAGCTACCAACCTTGAAAAAGGAGCTTGCCGACAAAATATCCACACTTATAGATCCGGATGGGAATGCGGTAAAAAGTGAGATCTACGACACCCAATATATCTACAAAGAATTGAATGGCTGCCCTCCGGACCTGATCATACTTATTGGCAATTTGGATTGGCGAGTGACGAATTCGGTGGGCAATGAAAATTTATTTATTTATGAAAATACAACGATCGATAACGCAAATCACGATATGAATGGCATTGTTATTTATTGCGCTACCCCAAAATCGGCAATTGAGGGTGGCGATAGGCTCGAACTTGATTTTGATAAATTAGATGAATATTCGATCTTAGATATTGCACCTACCGCATTAAACAGGTTCAATATTGAGATTCCTAACGATTTATATGGAAAAATAATTAATTAGATAAGTTAATAGGTTTAAAACCACGAAAATTTGAAGTTACGAGGTGAAAAACTTTGGGTAGATATTCAAAAGATGAAAACACTTTGATCGATTATTCATTGACAGATAAACAATATACGATCTCGAAAGGCGATTTTGAAAAAGTAGAAGAATATTGTGAAAATGAATGCATGGGCATAAAGTTCCTGAGCAATGCAAATTTTTTACGTGAATTAGTTAAAGGATTATTCACATTAGGTGTATCACCTCCATTTACACTTGACGATTTTAAAACCGATAAGTTTAAAGAATATTTAAAAGAAAATGGTATGATAGAAAATATGGAGAAGCAATTTGGAACTGACGATATTGAGTTGGTTTCAAAAATCGTGATCAAATCAACATATAACTTTTTACATAAGGTTTAAAAGCCGGTGTGAATATGGTTAGAAAAAACCTAATATATATCATTGGTGGCAGTATAAGAAACAGGGCAGGTCAAAATCTCATTGTTGACAATGTCAAGGCCATTAAAAATGAAGCTTTTTTATATGAATATATCGAAAACCTGGGGCGTGCCAAGAGGATCAGCAATTCTGAAGGCTGCTCAATTGCCGCTGCGTTTGGTGCGTTTCAGCAAAATGTAGAGGTTAGATATCTGCAGCTCAACAAATATTTTTTAAGGAACGGCCGGAAGCGCAATATCAAGCAGCTCTTTGAGACTTTGAAAGATGCCGACGGCATGATCTTTGCATTACCCGTTTATTTTGGCGATCGGTCTTCATTATTCCATGAATTGATCGAGAATTGGAAATTCGAAAAAGTTGACTTTTCCGGAAAGGTCTTCGGATTTATCTCAGTCGGCGCAAAAAGGAACGGTGGTCAAGAGACGACAATAATATTTGCCATGCAAAGTATAACCGAGCTTGGCGGACTGGTAGTGGGCAACGGCCCGCCAACAAGTCAATATGGCGGCACGACCGTTGGCGGCAATATAGGTACGATGGAAGATGATTATTTTGGCATAATGACTTCCGAAGGTACCGGTCACAAAGTTGCCGAAACCGTCGAGATCTTAAAAAAAGGTAAGGCGAGAGTATACGGTGACCGCGAAAAGCTAACAATCAGCTTTTTAATTTTACAGGATAGCCGCTCGATACTAGAAACCCATATAAAATCCATAATAAAAAGTTCAAAATTTCCAAATGTAAACTTCAAAATTGTCGAT
>CBDVCJ010000341.1:0-4180 GCA_965372445.1 uncultured Thermoplasmata archaeon
TTATTCTTTTTCTGTTTATCCAATCGTATTCATAGAAGACAATATCAATATTATTAGTTTCTATATTTGTTCGATAGCCACACTTAAGATTGATATTATATTCATTAAAATAACCTTCATTAAGTCGATAAGTATACGACCAAGGTTTAACATCTGGTTTACCTCCCTTTATGAGATAATCTACTTCATCAAACCATACTTTCATACTTAATGCCACTACACCGCCGTCGATCTTTTTAATAGCATCAAATATCGCATTTAAAATTTCATCTCTCTTATTCTTCGGTATATCAATGAATTTTTTACCCATTTTATCTATCCCCTTATTATTTTGCACTATTATTGACTATAATATTCAATCATCGGCAATGCTCTGTAAAGTAACTCTTGATATTCCAACAATTCTGTCTGGATAACATACCTCGACATCTTTTTCGAAAAAATGATCTCGCAGACCCTTTCCATTGGTACACAATATAAATTCCCTTCATGGTCCATGAACCGCACCCATCCTTTTGGTGTGTCAAGAAACGCAATTACATCATGGTAGGTTAGATATCGAGTTTTTTTCAAATATCCCTCTTGCAGATCCTTTATGATAACTTTTTTAGCACAGTGCATTTTGATGAAGTCCTTAGATTTATAACTAAGGCGCTTAAATAGGTCTTCAATATGTTCTTCCCTCTTATCTTTCATTATAAGGTCCTCATTTTAATTAGATGTCAATACTATAAATATCCGTATCTTTTCATATATTCTTTAGTAACAAATAAGCTGCATTTGCATGATCCACGATATTTTTTCAAATCGGTCCAAATTCCATCACATGGACATATGATATGCGTTGGATCTTCACCACTAGTGCATGGACAAAACCCGCGTTGATTGTATCTTCTTATATGAGCATCTAGATTCTTCTCTGGATGTAAAAACAAATCGTTTTCTTGCGTAAATTTCTCAAGTTTCGCTTTTGTAAGTATATATTTTTGGTTTGCCATATTATCCCCTCATTAGAGATTATTTTTTTATCAACCGGCTATGATGATAGACGCAACTATGATTTTATTACTCTCACTAATTTTTAAATTGATGTGACCTACAGGGAAGGAGGTTAATACCCTCTTAGCACCCCAGTTATAGATCCGAGATAGTGGGAATTCAAAAGTTTTGGGCTCCTTAAAACCAAACATTGGTATGGCACCTATCAATTCTTTACTTTTAATCAATAATTAAATTAATATAAAAAATGATTGTGATAGGTATCATTTTAGGAAAAACTTTTCAATAATAAAATTTATAAGTTTTAGTTAATGAACCCCAAAAATAGAGAAAAAATCTTAATTCATTTACTTAGGCATTTTGATAAAAAAGTAAATAACAAAAATGATTATATAAATAATAAGAAAGCCATTGCACCATGGGGTATTTGTGAAGAGGGTATAAGTCGTGGTACAGGAATAAGGTATGAGAATATAGGTAGAGATTTGAAATACCTTGAAGAAAAAGACTATTTAAAATCTAGGAAAAGTAGAATTAAGGATATGAATAAGAGAACAAAAATTTTTATTCTAACTGAAAGTGGTAAAGAAGCTGCTAATGATTTAGTAATAAAGTTTCCCTATTATAAACCAGAAATATATTTAGATCGAAAAAAGATTAAAAGAGAAGAATTAAAAGAGTTCTTAGAAACAATTAAAGAAGAAATTAGAAAAGATAAAATCAAGAATTATATACCAAACATTGATGAGGATTTTAAAATCGCCTACATTAATGATGATACTCTAAAATTGGAAATTACCCTTTTTTTATCTAAAGAGGCCGTGAATTTTATGACAAGAAACCTAGATAGATGGGGTGAATATAATTTAGATGAAGACTGGGAGATTGAAAGAAATGGTAAAAATTCTTTCATTGATAAGTACATAGATTCAGAATTTGCCCATATTAATATTACAAAAGATAAATTTAAGGTTGTCTTTTATCCAACGTTTCCGGACAAGACAATGTTATGTGGTAATTGGACCACACGAAAATATAAAGAAAATACTGTAGTAAATATTATTTTAACTGAATTTCCTGATATGCCAAAAAATTTCCAGTCTCTAAAAGAAATAATAATACCACATTTATTTAAAATCATAAAGAGATTTATCAAGGCATGTGAAGAATATCAAAAACAGTTGATTGAAAAAAAATTGATTTAATTAATATTTTTTCCCACGTTATATTAAAAATTTCAAATCAATGTTTAATATATTTCCCAACCTCTGATACAATAACCTTTTCCCTCAAAACACCCCCACCACAACAGCCCCATACTCCGTCAACTCATATTTCCCTCTCTCAGTTTGTCTCACCCACTGACTCTTGAGCCATTTCTCCAAAAATCTTCGACGGTACTGCATCTTAGCCTTTTTGTGAGACTTTTTTTTCTTGGGGTATCGAGACTCGGCTTCGGTATCGAAGCTCGTAACGAAGCTCGTGTATCGGTTTCGAAGCCCGGTAACATGTTGCCACACCGGCGCGATTTTTTATAATGTTGAAGTAGAATTGTTTATGTTGACCGCAGGTCAACATCATCCGATGAAGAAAGAGGGGTTGTTAAGGGGATTCTTCCCCTTAAACATAGACTTTTATTGTCCAATTTTACCGATTGTGAGGCTTGTATCATTTGAGTGTTGTGTCCTAACGCAACATTTAGCCATACCGGCGCGATTTTTGTCATCGATATGTTAATCATTAAAATCGTTAAAACACTTCCACCACAACTTTACCGTACTCGGTTAATTTATACTTACCTCTTTCGTATTGTTCGACCCACTGATTTCTGAGCCACTTCTCCAAGAATCTACGCCGGTACTGCATCTTTGCATTCTGTGACACTTTCTTTCTCCCTTTCTCATATACATCCTTCATCAATCCGTTCTTCTCAAGATCCTCAATGATCGCGGAATCGGTCATAATCCACTTATTATCCTTTCGGTTTTTCCATACGCGCAGCGCTTCGATCACATCACTCTTGGGCTGTTCCAAATGGAACGTAGGGAGTTCCATGGGGTCCCATACCTCGCTGGAGATACCTACGGGTTTGCCGTTGACGAAATATTGTTTTGGGTCTTCGATCGTATACTTTTTAGTGCCGGCGAAGAACGGCGTAGCTCCTTCCATCATACACGCGACCATCGCTGCTGCGGAGTAAGCGGGAGTGCCGAAGATATTGACGTAGATGTGGTTGCCAGCCCCTTTTTCATTTTTAATTATCTTATACAGCTCCCTTAGACAATCAGCAAACTTATAGACAACCATCTCAAGCTCTTGGAATTCGATACCTTTCTTCTTGATCTGTTTTACAACTTCGTCTCTGAAGATCTTGTAGCCTTTGCCTTTGGTCATGCAGAGCATGTAGGCTTTATCGGCTTTGTAGTAATCGATGGGTTGGAGTACTTTTACGGTTTCGAAACCTAGGCAGAATATGACGACCCGAAGGTTCTTGGAATGTTGCACAAATATCACCTTTGTTGCCAAACATCGGGAGTGGCGGGAGTGTTTCATATTTTTTATCAATGTCGGGAGTAACGGGAATATCGATGGTCTTGAGTCCCGAGTGCTCATTTCGATACTCCCGATACTCCCGTTATTCCCGATACTCCCGATTTTTTGCAGAATAATTAAAGACGCTATAACAGTTATAACGTATATAACGTGATAGAGTATATAGTCTTTTCTGTGCATATTATCATTTGGTGATAACCCATGTATATGAAAAACCTCAAAAAGTTCTCGGATCCCGGCCTGTTCCACCAGCTTGTGGTGGCAAGTAATGATCTGCAATTATATGGATACAAGCGCAGAGAACCCCGCAAAATGTACTTCAAGGGACGATCCCCTATCGAGGACCGGTTGGCGGACCTTCTGGACGAAATTGGGCTGGCCTACAAAATGAATCAATATATCGGTAAATATGAGGTGGATTTCCTGTTGGAAGACTTAAAACTGGTAATAGAAGCTAACGGGAAACATTTCCATACCCAAGAGGATATTAGCAGAAAATCAAACTATCTCAGCGATATGGGTTACCATGTCATCCAGATCAGAGGTACTGATATAATGAATCGGCCTAATAAGGTGATCAAGAAGATCATGTTGAAGATTAAGAAAATCAGAGCTAATGTTTGTACAT
>CBDVCJ010000342.1:0-4111 GCA_965372445.1 uncultured Thermoplasmata archaeon
CCGTCTGGTATATTATCAACATCAGAATCCAAAATGAATGGGTCGGTGCCCCAAACGAATTCCTCGAAATTGGTTAAATCGTCGTCATCATTATCTGATTGTGCATCCTCGGCGTCTGTGGGTGCTAAATTGTTATCAACCTCCCATCCATCGGGCATACCGTCGAGGTCAGAATCGAAATTATTCGGGTTGGTGAAATGTGTGTATTCATCGCCATTATTCAACCCGTCCCCATCCGGGTCTTCCAGACTTTCATCCAAAAGTGGGTTCAAGCTGTTAGCGAGCTCCCAGCCATCTGGCATGCCGTCCATATCGGTATCGTTCCTCAGCGGGTCCAAATTGTACAGAAATTCATCAAAATTGGTGATCTCGTCCAGATCAAAATCCAGGTCTGCATCAGTTGAATCATTGGGGTCTAGGCTATAGGTGACCTCCCAGCCGTCAGGAATATTATCCGCATCGGTATCGGGATCCATTGGGGAAGTGGAATTAAGATATTCGCCTAAGTTATCTAATTGGTCGTTATCAAAATCAGAATGGGTGTCATTAGGATCGGTGGGGTCTAAATTATTGTAAAATTCCCAACCATCCGGTATTCCATCCCCGTCCGAATCCTTCAGGCGCGGGTTGGTAGATTGTGAATATTCATCGACATTCATCAAGCCATCCATATCATAATCCAAATTCGCATCTTGTGAGTTAGTCGGGTTGAAATTGTGAGCTACTTCCCAATCATCCGGTATCGTATCTAGATCTGAGTCATCATTAGCTGGATTAGTACCAAGTAAATATTCTTCAAGATTAGTTAAGGCATCGCCATCTAAATCACGCGCGGCATCGGAGCTATCTCCCGGGTCGAGATAGTTCTCGCGTTCCCAATCATCAGGAAGACCGTCATTATCGCTGTCATTATCTATAGAGCTATCTTCAGATGGAAAATAAAGGTTGGCCATTAATGATATTATTAGTATAATAACAATGATCGCACCTATTATTTTGACTCTTGTACGTTTAAGTTCCGATGGGGTTTGGGTTGAACGGTCAATCGATGAGTTATCTGTCATTAGAAATACCTGTTGGATTATATAATTCTCAATATATAAATAAATTACGTTATGCTGTATCGCTAATTGATTAGACAATTGTGTATAAAAACCAACTAAAATACAATCGATAGTATTATTTTTGTTTAAGGTATAAGCATCGCTGAAAATTATTCAGATCGAGCGTAAAAAATCCAAGGTTATTATAATGTTCAAAATACCCACAATCCTGACCTCCGATGAACTTATTGATAAAGCCTATAAACGCGGCACTAAACTCAAAACCATCAAAGAAAAAGACAAAATATATCGTGCCCGTAAAATCTCAATCAATAAGATCAATATAATCAATAGTGTAATCGGCAGTACCTTATCAAAATATATAACCAGATTTCCGAGTTTTGATAGCTTGCCTCGATTCTATTACGAATTAATCGATATTTTGATCGGAATAGATCCGCTTAAGAAATCATTAGGTGCAATTGATTGGTGTCGCCACGAGGTCTCAAAGGTAAGCAGATTGACAATTTCGAAATTAAAATTCACAAGTGATCTTGATGAGATCACGCAATTACGTAACGGCGCCTACGGAAGGGTCGCGTCAATAGTCAAACAGGTCTCTAAAAACCTGGAATTATTGGGTGACGCCAAAAACGTGCTGAAACGCTTGCCAGAGATCGATCCCGAACTGCCAACGGTCGTAATTGCAGGTTATCCTAACACTGGCAAATCGTTATTGGTCAAGCAGATCTCCACCGCCAACCCCAAGATCGCTAGATATCCATTCACAACCCAAACCGTTTCGATCGGATATTTTGAGAGACGCCATCAAAAGTACCAGGTCATTGACACTCCCGGGCTATTGGACCGTGACATCACCGAGCAGAACCCTATTGAGCAGCAGGCGACCTCGGCCTTGAAACATTTGGCGGATTTGATAGTCTATATGTTAGACCCTTCGGAATATTGCGGCTATCAACTTGAGTTGCAATTGAACCTATTGAGTAGGTTGGAAAACCTTTTTGGGGACGAGGTACCGATCGTTGTGGTTGAGAATAAGGTCGACTTGAAAAGGCTTGAAAACGACCGGCTTAAGATCTCTGCTGAGACCGGGGAAGGTATTGAGGCATTGATCGAGCAAATATTGCAAAGAATTGAGCAAAGTATGGAAGAAGATAAGGTCGAGAGCGAGGAAGATTAAGTCAATACATGGGAGCATCGTAAGTCCGGAGTCCTGGAGTAGTGGAGTCAGGGAGTCCTGAGTCCGTGGTCCTGAGTCCCCATTTAGGTGGTAGGTGATAGGTGGTAGGTACTTACTCGGGAGTCGGGATTCGGGATTCGGGCCCCCCAGCCCAATTTTTAACGCGAAAGCACGAAAACACGAAAGAATTTTTTCCACCACTAAATTTCGTGTTTTTCGTGTCCTTCGTGTTAACTTAATGGGTGGGGGGTGGACGATTCCCCATTCCCCATCTTTGAAGAAGCCAAAGGGTTCTTCAAAGCAGAAGCAACTTGGCGAAGCAAGTTGCTGCAAGTATCATAATATAGAATCTGTCCCGATTCCCGATGTGATATCCCAACTTGATTTATTAATCATAATATTAACAAAAATCAAAATCTTTATAAGAATTCAAACCATTTCGCCACCCCCGAATTCAACGCTATTTTAGGCAGAAAATACAATTAGAATTATCACAAAAATAAAAACCAAACCGAATAAAGGGGAGGCGATACTTTGGGAGATAATGGCCAGGATGTAGTAATAGTAAGTGGTGTTAGAACTCCAATTGGCAGGTTCAATGGCGGTTTCAAGAGTTTTCCAGCCCAGAAGCTAGGTGCAATTGCGATTCGAGAGGCAGTTAAGCGTGCCGGTCTCAAACCGGAACTGGTGGATGAGGTCATAATGGGTAATGTAATATCTGCGGGGCTCGGGCAGAACCCGGCGCGTCAGGCGTCAATTTATGCCGATATCCCGGTCGAAGCCGGTGCTTTTACTGTTAATAAGGTCTGCGGGTCCGGACTAAAGGCCGTGATGCTCGGTGCTTCGGAGCTCAAAGCTGGTGATTGCGAGATCGTAGTTGCCGGCGGGATGGAGAATATGACCCTGGGACCTTATGTTTTAGATAAAGCTCGCGCGGGTTACAGGCTTAACGATGGTAAATTAAAGGACACGATGGTTTATGATGGCCTGTGGGATGTATACAATAATTTTCATATGGGGTTGACTGGTGAGATAATTGCCGAGAAGTTCGATATTGCTCGTGAAGATATCGATGCCTTTGCGTATAATAGCCATATGAAAGCTGCAAGGACTACCGAGGATGGTAAGTTCAAAGCCGAGATCATCCCTGTGGAGGTCCCGCAGCGTAAAGGCGACCCAGTTACCGTAAACTCGGATGAAGGTATTCGTCCTGATACGTCGGTCGAAAAACTCGCCAACCTCAAGCCGGCATTCAAGGAAGGCGGGGTGGTGACTGCTGGTAATGCCTCGCAAATTAGTGATGGCGCGGCTGCAACTGTCATTATGACCCGTGCCAAAGCCGATGAGCTGGGTATTAAGCCTTTGGCAACAATTAGAGCTTACAATTTCGGCGGTGTCGAACCCGGACTTGTTATGTACGCACCGATCCCAACCGTTAAGAAACTGTTAGATAAGACAAGCCTAACTACCGAGGATCTGGATCTGGTCGAGCACAATGAAGCTTTTGCTTCGGCATCCGTTGCAGTCCAACGCGAATTCAACATTCCCGACGATAAATTCAATGTGCATGGCGGGGCAGTTGCGCTCGGCCATCCGATCGGATGTTCAGGTACGAGAGTGCTGGTGACGTTGATCTATGCAATGATCGACCGTAATGTTAAACGTGGGTTGGCGACACTGTGTTTGGGTGGTGGGAATGCGGTGGCGATGATCATCGAAAGATAAATTATTGATAACTGAAGTTGGAAGTTAGGTTTCAGTAATTTACTATTGCAAATTACTTCGACCTTCGAAATCTCTTTGAGATTTCACCGGTTACGGTAATCTGCTACGCATATTACCTCGCCTTCAAAAACCCCTCACGGGC
>CBDVCJ010000343.1:0-4091 GCA_965372445.1 uncultured Thermoplasmata archaeon
GAATCTGAAAATCTTAAACAGTTCATTGAGGTTATTAAAAAGTTTAATGAGGACAATTATATTATCGAAAAGCAGAAACAAAAAGGATTATATGTCAATATTAATTTTAAAAAAAATTATATTGATGCTCCAAACGATTTGAAAGGTATTAAACTAAAAGATACCCTTACAACATATCGAATAATAATAGAAAGTCATGCTGAAATTATCAAAGCTTTAAAAGATCGTAAAACCCAAAATAAGAAAATTAAATCGGCATATAAATTAGGGAAACTTTTCAGAAATGCCTTTGAAAAAAATAAAAAAAAGTGAAGAATCCACAACAATACAGGTTTCAATATAATTTAAGAAAAGTTTTAGATTCAATAATACACATTCCTATTATACCTTAAGAATTGATGCAGAGCCTGTGCTTTCTCTAATAAAACAACTCATCCACTATTTTTTTATACTAAAAAGTTCATTAACGCCGCTGATTGAATGGCAGTCCAAACAACAGTTATCAAATGTCCCTTTTGTAACCAGCATTTATCAGATACAAAACAAGAGTACATCACCTGTCAATTTTGCGGCAAGCGCTTCAAGCGCGCCGAGATCCAAAAAGCTGCGGAAGAGGAAATGCGCCGCAATCTGATACTTGATCTTAATGATGAGGTCAAGAGACAGAAAACCATAAAAAAGGTCGGCTATGGAATTGGCATTTTATTCTTAATATTTGGTATGATATTACATTTCAGTTCTGTTTTCGAAGTAATGGAATGGATATTGTTCTTGATATTCATCATATTTGGATTCGTTTGGATTGGGATAGGTGTGGTAAACGCGCGTAAATTCAAGACGAATCAGAGCAAGATGTTCGATCTTACCGGTGGGCGCGAGGTTTTTGATTATTGATAATTTTTTATCAGTATCATTTAACTAAAAAACATCGAAAATTAGCAATTAATCTCAAAGTAAGCATTTAAATATAAAATAAATTAATATATACTAACTAAAAACGGTCTATATCGGGGTGGCTTTTATGAAAATTACCGGATATAAGTTTAAATTTGCAATTATTTGTACAATAATATTGCTGTTAATTGGTTCCGGATCTATATATGTGGTCAGACCCACACCATCGCCAGATACGGAACTCCAGCAGACCTCCGAAGAGAATGCTCAAATGATCACTACCCGTGGTACTTCAAGGGGTCCGTTATTAGTTAATGAGAGTAAAGTTCACTGGATCAACGATACCCAAACCTATAATTCTATCTGGGTAAAAGATGATGCAAAATTGATAATTAATGGTGGTATAGTTACAATAACCGACGGTCGCTTCAATGTAACCGATAATTCCGAGCTCGTGATCCAATCGGGCTCGACAATAAAATGTAACTGGGGCACTTTTAGAGTAGATTGCAAGAGCTTTCAGATGGATGATTCATCATTAGAGTGCATAAACGGTTCCGATGATGCCACGCGTGAAGGTTATGATAGTGCAATCACTATACGCACCCAAGAAGATATTTCGATCACCAACTCGTATATTCATGTTGACGCTGGTGACGGCAGATCTGGGACCGACACCATCCCAAAAGGCGGAGATGGTGGTAAAGGCTTGATCGAGCTTGAAAGCGCCGGTAAGATCACAATTACAGGTAAAAAGACCTATGGCATTCGAAGTGAGGGTGGTATAGGCGGTGCGGGCTTTACATCTGCTGGTGGTAAGGGTGGTAATGGTGATATAATTTTAACTGCCGGCGATAAGATCAATATTGACAACGGCCAAATATCTTCCATGGGCGGTGCAGGTGGCAAAAAGGACACGGCATTTGGTAAAAAAGCCGGGAATGGAGGCAATTCCTATTTAGAAATAAATGCCTATAATGGCAAAGCGTCAATAGATGTAAAAGAATCTGAGCTGGTCAGTCAAGAGGGAAAGAAGGGTACCGGTGATGATACCGCAGTTGACGGGATCTCGAGCATATATTTTAAATGTTCATGGCTGCAGGTCGATGCCCATAAAAAAAGTGAAACTACCCTCTCGAACCCGTCCAGCAAGATCCGTGCAAAGGACGGGATCGATATCCAGACCTCATTAACACCATATAATGCAGATTTTTATTTAGTAGACACTGTGGGTGAAAATAATGAACGTGTCATACCTTCACGGCCCTTAGGGGATTCCAAAACCAAGATCTTTCTTTATTGGTGGTTAACTGTAACTGTAAAGGACGAATCCGGCCTGATAATAGACGGTGCGATAGTTACATTATCAGCAGATGCGGGTGTACAGATATTAGACAATGAAGAAACAACTGATATCGAAGGCAAAGCCTATTTTTTACTCTATTGTCGCGAGCCCACTCCGAACCAAATGAAACTTCAATATGATGTCACGGCTTCGAAATACGGTGCAGAACAAATAGATTCTGTTGAGATGGATGATGATAATACCGAAGTGACCGTGATATTGAAATTGGTCACCGTCGAGATCACATCGGTAATGGATAAAACCCCTGTTGCTAACATGACAGTTGGCGGTGTTGTGGAGATCGAAGGCACGGCCCTTCCAGCCTCCGTCGAGCGCCAGATATCGTCTGTGAAACTTCTAGCCGGCTCGGGAAGCTTTGTTAATGTCGGCGATACCTCAACCGACCCGACTTTACCCTTTTCCACCTGGGTTTATAATTGGGATTCAAGTTCTTATGATGGCACAGACGTCAAGATCACAGTGGAAGCCTCGGACGGGTCGTTCACAGCCCAAACCGAGTTATCGTTAAAAGTAGATCAGAAAGTCGTGAACGACGCCCCGATATTAACCGTAGAATTTCCGAAGAACAATACCGAAGTAAAATCCTCGAACACAAATAAAATTGTAAAAATCTATGGTCATGCGATCGATAATGATTATGATACCGATACGAAAATATTGCCGTATGGGAGGGATGTTTCATTTCTGTATTTAACAATAAAAGATCCAATTGGTAATGTAGTTGTTAGTCATAGCGCAAATATAACCGCGAATTGGAATGAAACGAAATTCTGGTGGGACTGGGAATATAACTGGGACGTCTGGGTCACCGAAGCTGGCGAATATAAATTTCAAGATGGCAATTATACCATAACAATTTACACTCATGATACCGCAAATAAATATTCTAATACTTACGTAATAAATATCCAGCTCCAACATCACATTCCGCCAGTTTCTGTTTTAGGGAAACTTGAGTTCAAGAAAGGCAGCTCGAGAATCGCTGTAGAGCCCGAAATAACCCAGGCGGGCACGGTCGCGACTTATACATTATTGGCTCCGAAGGGTGATAATAAGGTTACAATATATTTCGATGGTTCCGAATCATATGACCTGGATGGCCCGGGTGGTAAACCCGTCGAATATAAATGGGAGTATGATGAGTTCTCGATCACACCCTGGGACCGTAACCTATCAACTACAAATTGGGAATATATCCTGGTTCCAAAAGACTATGATAACGAAAAAATAAAGACATACAGTGTCAATTTTAGAGTTAAAGATTCAAATGACCTGGAAAACCAAATTATACAGGTAAAAAAAGCTGGAAATTTACATGAAGTAACTGGGATCGAGCTGGTAATTCATTATCGACCGCCGCCAGAGCCTAATAAAGGCATATTTGCCAGGGTTGTTGATATGGGATTGGATTTTTCTGAAGAATATATTCAAATTATTTTTGTTATCTTTATTGTAATATTGAATTCTGTGGGTGGGTTGGTAATAGTGAAAAACAACCGAAATGTCGCTAAGAAACGCAAGGCGCGCGAAGAGTTAATGACCGCCCGGATAGAACAGGAGCAGGCCGAGGAAGCAGAACAGGCGGCTGGATTTTTGGACTCCACGCCCGCGGAAACGCCCGCAGCGCCACCGCCAGAGCAGGCCGTACAATATGATCAAGGCACAACGGAAACGTTATATCAAGAGCCCTCTTCCACAACCGAGCAATATCAAGCACCGACCCAACCGGCGGCACCACCGCCACTCGCAGCAGCACCGCCCCCCCCCGTCGTCCCGGGGCCACCCCCGGGGGGCCCCCCACCACCAGCCCCCGCCAGCACGCCCGCAGCGC
>CBDVCJ010000344.1:0-4025 GCA_965372445.1 uncultured Thermoplasmata archaeon
TATAATTGAAATATGAGGTATAAAAAACTATCGTTTTCTTTGTATGTTTATTGTATAGCTCTTTAAACATTGTAGGAAAAAATGTGCAACATTGAATAAAAAATATAAATGTCTGACATCATATTGAAGTATGACTAAAATTGCACTTCTAAAAATTGATTGGGGTACTAAAATCTATATTTTAAGATCACAGATATTGTTTGATTGATTTTGTTCATAGATAATATTTTAACCTTTTAAACCTATTATAATATGGGGTGAGGGGGAGAATCAGAATCCAAGTAAAACTGGGCTTGAGGAATTTTTTGTACCAAAAGTTTTCTCTTGTTATACATCCTTTCATCTCATAATGAGCACCGAGTTGAGGTGCTATGATAAAAATCCCAAAATTAAATGGAGGTAAAATATGAGAAAAGTCACACTTTTTATAGCAATCGTTCTAATACTATCTGTATTAATAGCTGGAAGTGCAGGTGCCATACCATTCCAAACACTTGAAAAAGGAGCATTTAGCGGTTATAATTACAGTGGTCCAAATTTCAATGGTGAATACTTGGATATCAAAAACGATGCGGACTGGAGCTCATTTTGGGCAAACCATAAATCCAATATTTTTCCTTTACCACCAAAACCGGTAATTGACTTCAGTAAAGATATGGTGCTGGTTGCAATTTATGGTACTTGCCCAACGGGTGGATATGATATAACTATAGTTAATATTGTGCGATCCCAAAATAGTCTTATTATTTATGTGGATAAAACAACACCTGATCCGGGACAAATAGTTCTACCAGTAGTTACAAATCCCTACCATATTGTAACAACACCAGTCTCAAAACTTAAATTAGACTGGCGAGAGCTTGGTTCACAAGAAATTACCATTGAACCTCGAACGTTAAATCTTGATTCAAAAGGGAATTATGTAAACATAAAAATCGAAGGATTCACAGACAATCCGGATTATTCCCCACTTGATATCGATACGAGCACAGTAAAAATTGAAAACATAGACTGTAATCTAAAATATGGAACTTATACTAAAGATAAATATATAACAAAAGCAGATAGGCTAGCATTAGAAGATGCAATCGGTGCTCCTGGAGAAAGCATTGAACTTGAAGTTAGTGGATACTTTTACGATGGCACCCCTTTTAAAGGAACGGATACAATTAAAGCGGTTTAAATTTTAAAATACTGAGGAACTAGTGTCCATCGTTTTCTCTTTCTTTTTTAGCTTTCCATACTACTTAGTTGCTCTCAAACTTAAAATTTTAATTATATCAATCCGACTCTTAATTGAAGTTCCGAAAGCTAATAAAAGAGTCATACTTCAATATGATGTACGACGTTTCTCAGTCACGGGTTCAACTTCTGAGTCAGTGGGAGTGGATTTGAACTTCGACCCAACTCGTGCAAATATGACCGAGTTGGGCGCGTTTTTCACGCTGCAGTTGAAAACCTCTCTCTCTTTTTTATCTATTTCGACCTTAAAAATTATATATTAATTAAACCTTATTGAAGTTGCCAAAGGGGTGAGCTCAAGGCACTAATCCCAAGTTTAGAATGGAACAAAACGTATGTTACAATTGTATAATAAGTTTCGCAGAGTCAGGGCTTAATGAATCAAATCAGAGGTGAAAAAAATGAAATGTATAAAATGTGGAATGGAAATAGGTGATAAAGATAGAATCAAGAAATATCCAGCGAATTTTGGTGTTTATAAGTGCCCGAGTTGTGGTGAAGAAAAAGATGGTTGGATGTTAACAAAAATAGAAGAAGGCATGAATATGGAGCAAATTGTTATGGCTAACTTTTTTAATTATCATCTTGAAAAAAGAACGATTCTTTACGACCAGTTCATTGATGAGATAATTAATACATATCCTAATGAAGGATTGAAAAGAGATAGCATTCGCCAAACTATTAATGATTGTTATACAAAGCTTATTGACAAGAACATTATTGCAGTTCGACATCCTATTGATAGAGAAGCTTCAGAACAATATGTCTCTATTAAGATAGATTCTATTAACAAAATAGAAACCTTCTTTAATAAAAAAATTATCAAACAGTGGACTTTTAAATATTTTAATACAGATCTGAAAAAGATTCGAGAATTGATAGAGAGCAATCCAAACATAAGGTATAAAGAACGATGGTTGGTAGCTGTTGATCATTTCTTAAATTAAGCTTGATTTTAGATTCTAAGATTTAGACCATAGGTAATAATAGGAACTATGGATAATGTCTTGTCGAAGACGAAATTTTTATCAGAATTTATTTTCGCTTTGGTGCTTTTCTATATCCTCGTTTTGTTTTTAAATCAATTATTATTTCTTCCCCACCAAACACTTTTATTTTCCGATCCTAAGCCTTTCCTTCAAAAGGTACCCACTTTCCCCCAATATAAATATGCGGTACCTTTTTCCCGTTAATTTCAATATCTTTCTTTTTCATATTTAACACCGTTATCCTCATGTGATAATACAAAGTCAATCATAAATGCCTTTCTAATAGCCTATGCTCTACAATCGCCACAGAACGTCAGAAACGCCCGGTATACCGAAGCAAAAGAATAGGACTATATGTCTTCCTCCAAGTTCAAAAACTCTCGTATCAGAGTGCCTCTAGACTTATGTTCAATATCGATACCTTTTGAATGCGCAAGCTCACGTAGATGTTGGTCAGAATATTCTAGAAGTATTTCGAGTACAATATTATCTTCCGACATCAGATTCTCCCCCACGCATCAGTAGGTGTATAGATTTACGAGATATTAAAAATGTAGAAATGTTTTTATATTAAACACTCGATTTATTATTGAAATTCTGAGGGAATTAGGGATCAAATTATCATTATCTTAATTATTTAATATACTAATAAAAAGGTGAATTCTATGGCGCAAGATTCAAGAGTAGAAAATATACCTAATCCACCACAAGAAAATAAGATAGCACAACCAGTTCAACCAAAAATCAAGCAGCAATCACCACCACCGCAACAAACTCAATATCAACATTATCCGCCAAGACGAAGATCGCGGATTTCGCCTGTAACAATTTTATTGTCTGTTTTAGTCATTATTTTGCTTATTGGAATTTTTATAAGTTGGGCCTCGTTATCATCTGAAATTGATAAAATTAATGACGAATTAGAAGAAACGGAAGAAGAATATGACGACCTAGTTGTTATTGTTGAAAGTAATGACCCACCTGAAGCTTCATTCATTCCAGAAACTACTAATCCGTATCAAACAGAAAAGATTACTTTTGATGGTTCTGGTTCTAATGATGTTGATGGTGAGATCATCGAATATAAATGGGATTTTGGCAATCAGGACTTTGCATCTGGAGCTATAGTAGAGTATTCGTATGATGATATTGGGACTTATACTATAACGTTAACTGTCAAAGATAACAACAATACACAGGATTCTATATCTGGAACCATTACTGTCAGTAATTCTATAATAATTACTATTTCTGAAGCAAGTCAATCTACATACGATCCAGAAAATTATAATATTATTCTCACGTTTAAAAATAACGGTGTTAAAACAGCGAACACCGAAGAAGCCTATTGGAGTTTACAAACAACAGATGAGTCTCTTTACACACCTGATTATTTGTATGGCCAAGATTATGTTATTGGTGGTGATATTGAGGATTTTGAATTAGTATTTTATGATGTGATTGGTACACCAGATAAACTAATTTATAATGACCCGCCTTTTAATAAAGAGGTCGATATAGATATTTAACAAGATAGGATTATAAAATATATCGGCAACGAGGTTTCACTTATTACTCTTCTCTCGATTACATTGAACACATAAGGTTTGGAGATTGCTAATAACAGTCTTCCCACCTTTCGATACAGGCTTAATATGGTCGATCTCAAGTACTACCTCGGTTATTGTTCTTCCAATAGCATATGCTCTATCTTTGCTACAGAACTGCAGAAACGGCCGGTATACCAAAGTTAAAGCAAAGGCTATAGTTCTTCTTCCATGTTTTAAAACTCCC
>CBDVCJ010000345.1:0-4019 GCA_965372445.1 uncultured Thermoplasmata archaeon
TTTACTGCAATTCAGGATTTTATTCATGAATCCTTCCGAGATAAGAAAATCAGTACCACTGATAAAAAAGGGTCGGACACCCAACCCGACGAAGACAAATCTTCGGTTGACGAATTAAAATATGGTAAAATGAAGATCCTAATTGAACATGACGATAAATTCTATATCGCAGTTATTGGCGAGGGCAAGGAGGTCCCGCCAAGGCTTCGCAAAGCACTTAAAACTCTCAAAAAGGACATAAATACCAAATATCACAAAGTTCTGGACTATTGGGATGGCAATATGGCACCTATCAAGGGCATGAAAAACTTGTTGGACCCCTTGATGAAGAAATAATTAAGGCAATAATGGATTTTATTTTAAAATAGTTGTGAGTTGTGAGGACGCTTTGTTCACTCATAGACCTTCGGTCTATGACGGCGCCCTCACCAAAGGTGATGGCGGGTCACAGCTCGCTGGAGTTGTGAGCAACAATCGCCACATGCTCTTAGACGTCAAATATACTCACAACTCAAGGTACGAAGTACCGTACTCATAACTCACAACTAAAAAAAAAATTGCGACCACCCCCAACCGAATCCCAGAGCAATTTTTTTTCTACCATCCTCGCTCTTGTAACCTTTGATCTTCTGGTATCTCTGTAATTTCCAACCCTTTCATTGCCGTCCCCAATCCTTTTGACACTTCAGCAATGACTTTCGGGTCATCAAAATGTGTCACCGCTTCAACGATCGCCTTGGCGCGTGGCGAGGGATTGGATGATTTAAATATGCCCGAGCCGACGAACACGCCGTCTGAGCCCATCTGCATCATTAAAGCTGCATCCGCTGGGGTTGCAATACCGCCCGCTGCAAAATTTATTACTGGCAAACGCTGAAGTTCTGCAACCTCTTTCACTAATTCAAAAGGTGCTTCGATCTTACGACTTACTGTTTGGAATTCTTCGTCTGTCTTGTTCTTGAGCTCTCTTATTGCACCCATAATCTCGCGCTGGTGACGTACCGCCTCGACCACATTACCTGAGCCAGCTTCGCCTTTGGTGCGTATCATTGCGGCACCTTCCCAAATCCTTCGTAAAGCCTCACCGAGGTTTCTGGCGCCGCACACGAATGGGATCTCAAAGTTGCGTTTATCTACATGATAAAATGGATCTGCTGGTGTTAGTACTTCAGATTCATCGATCATATCCACTCCTAATGCTTCAAGAGCTTGAGCTTCAACAAAATGACCGATCCTTACTTTTGCCATTACCGGTATGGATACTGCTTCCATTATCTCTTGAATCTTCAAAGGATCCGCCATTCTCGCGACCCCGCCATCCGCCCTGATATCTGCGGGTACACGCTCGAGCGCCATCACCGCGACCGCACCCGCTTCCTCTGCTATTATAGATTGGTCGGCATTGGTCACATCCATGATCACACCGCCCTGCTGCATCTCCGCGAAGCCACGCTTGAGTAATTCCGTTCCATGCCGAAATGTTTTCAAATCAAGATTTAATGACATATTCAATCATCTCCTTACCCCTATTTAATGCTATCATATTAATAAATATTTAAATTTATCCTTATTTTACTATTTTTGGGCCTTTTATGATACTCGTTACGATTGCAGGTGGGGTATAAAGGTTCTTATTAAAATATTCTGCGGCCTCTGTACAACTGTTCGAGCCCCAGGGACTTTTTGGGTTTGGGTTGGATAATAGCGATTCAATACCGTAAATAAACGACAGTAAATTTGACTGAAAATTCCAATCATCTAATAATCGTGTACAAACATGGCCGCCATCTTTCGGCAACATAATGTTTGGGTGATAGATCGGGGTCCCCCAACGCACTATTGGTTTCTCATATGGGTACTGCTCGGTAATCGTCATGCTAAATTCATGTGTAAAACGATTGGCGAGTTTCTCAGCCTTCATTACAGGTCCTGGTGTATTTATCATTGTGACCCTAATTTCAATCGGAAATTCGCTTAAGACTTGGTCCATCACGAAGATATTGTGCTCTAACTTTCGTTCACACATCTTCAGCTCTTGTCGAAGCCGTTTTTTCAATAAATCTCTCGGAAGTTTTGGCAATTTAATGCCCCCATTTTCTTGAGTTTGGGCTGTGGTTGGATTACAGATTCCAGCTATGTAAGGCACAAAGGCACAAAGTATAATGATTTGCAAATATTAACAAACTTAGTGCCTGATGCCTTAGTGCCTATTTGCTCGAAACTAGAATCACGAATCCGTAATCCAATATCTTGTTATAATACCATATCTTTGTATCCGCCTTCAGGATCGGGTATCAATTCCAATAAATCGCCCTCGTGTATCGCGGCAGATTCAATTGTCAGCTGGCCTCGTAATACTTTTTTGCCATATCTCAGTACATAAGCACCAGCATCTTTTTCCCAATAACTTGCAGCACTTTCGATGGTTTCTTCGATCGTGTTATCAAACTCTAGATCCATTTCTACCTTATTTCCACTATCTGCATCTCGAACAGTTATTCTAACCGTCATATTCTTACTTCCCCCCTTTTGGTTGACTAAATATTTACATTACCCTAAAGGGCATCCAAATACATGAACTTAACGATGACAATTGAAATTATTGCTCTAACTTTAACGCTTTTTCAAATTCTGAATATATGTCCTGGTTATACAATACAAACACCACAGTCTCCAACGAGGTATCAACCCCCATGACAAATTCTCGGACTGCCCCGATCATAGCCACCGCGGCTTTTGCTACTGGGAATCCCCCGACGCCAGTGCCTATAGATGGAAACGCAATGCTTTTTAATCCAGCTTCGTCGGCACGCTTCAACGCGTTGCGGGTCGCCGCGCGTATCTTATTTTCATCGGTCATCAGGTCTGTACCCATCCCCGCAGCATGAATCACATGGCTCGATCTCAAATTACCACCGGTCGTAATCACGGCTTCACCTATCGGAATTGGGCCCTGTACCACGGCTTCGTCCTCGATCGTCTGGCCGCCTCTACGCTTGATCGCGCCCGCGACACCACCCCCCATCCAAAGATGGTTGTTCGCGGCGTTGACAATTGCATCTGTATCCGAGTCGGTAATATCGCCCACCTGGAGCTTTATTGTGGCGGTTTTGATTTTCAATTCCATTTTATGTCACCCATTTACTTTTAAAGGATGGGTAGCGGATTCCAGTTTTCAGATTCGAGATTTCAGATGTCTATTAAATAGGAAGACAGAGATCAGAAGACAGAAATCAGAGCTGAGAGCCCAGAATTTTATAATTGTAATAATTTATCTCAGCTCTCATCTCTCGCTTCTCAGCTCTCTGATTCTATTTAATTTCTAACATCCGAATTCCTATTCCCTAAATAACTGGAATCTCGAAACTCGAATCTTCTTCTCAGCCGTCATCGATAAAAATAGCGCCGCCGACCGGATTTGAACCGGTGACCGCTCGGTATCTATTGAATGTTCCTATTTCAGGCGTTTCAATAACAGCCGAGTGCTCCACCAACTGAGCTACGGCGGCTTATGATAAATATGCAATTTTATGACCCTGAGCCCCCACCCAAAAAGATGGGGTCCTTTATATTATCTATTGAAGATAAATAAAATTTTCTATATCAAGATATCGCTTAAGGTAAAAATATCTTTTTAAATGCTCGAATTTTGACTCACCATTTTTAATCCTTAAGCTCCCCATTCTAAAGGATGGGGTTTCTCTTCTGTATTTGTAAAGGGATTTTTGTTTTTATTATAAATTCATTACAGATTTTCCGATATAATGCAAATCTACTTAATATTCTTTATGCTATTTAATGTTTGGATTTTTTAATAGTATATAAAGTATAAAATCCTTCTTTTTATTTCATTATAAGAATTTCAATACATTCACATGAGGCCGGAGGATTAAGGATTGAGGATTGGGGATTAGGGGCAATGGAAGGGCTCAAGATTACAGGTTGGAACGATTAAAGGCACAACGGCACAGAGGCACAAAGATTAGGTTCATTTTAATATGGGGGGGTGGGGACTTTGT
>CBDVCJ010000346.1:0-3985 GCA_965372445.1 uncultured Thermoplasmata archaeon
AAAGGATTTTCAATGCGAGGCAACTTGACGAAGTAAGTTGCCGCAAGTACCAATATTAAAATTCCAAACCGTATTTGGGTCTTGGAACTTGGTATTTATTTGGAGCTTGGTTCTTGCATCTTGGAATTTATAGTGTCTGGCGGACAATTTTACAACGTCTCAGCAACTTGCCTTAAAATTTCCATCCCTTTCCTTATGTTATCTTGAGAACTGGCATACGAAAATCTCAAATGCCCTTCACCGCGCGCCCCGAACGCCGAGCCCGGGGTGCATATAAGCCCCTTTTCCGCCAATTTCAATGCCAATTCACCGGCTTTGATATCGAGCTCGAACGACGGGAACGCATAAAAAGCGCCTTTGGGGGTCATGCAATTGAATCCGTCGATCGCATTCAATTCCCCGACGATCAGGTCGCGCCGGGTTTTGAACTCCGCCACCATTGCCTTGACCGACTCCTGCGGGCCGTTCAAAGCTGCAAGTGCCGCGTGCTGGAACGGCGACGTCGGGCACGCAACGGTGTGGTAGTGCATCACTATCAATTTCTTCAAAATATCCGATTTTGTCACGATGTAGCCCAACCGCCACCCGGTCATCGCATAGGTCTTTGAAAATGAATGGATCTGGATGACGTTATCGTAATCGCCCAAGAATGAATTATGAGTACCCTCGTAGATTATCTGTTCATAGACCTCGTCGGAGATGATCATCAGATCATTATCTCGGGCCAGATCCCTGATCGCCCCTACATCCGTCTTGTCGAACATCCCGCCTGTGGGGTTGGAAGGCGAATTAACATAAATTGCTTTGGTTTTATCGGTAATTAACTCCTTCAAAGCTTCGAGCTCAGGCACAAACCCGTGCTTTTGCAGCAGCGGATAAAATACGGGCGTTGCACCCGCGAGCTTCACATGCGGTGTATACAGCACAAACCCGGGGTCCGGCACCAGCACCTCATCGCCCTCGCCAAACAATACCTGTGAGGAGATCATTAACGCTTCGGTGCCGCCGATCGTGATGATCACATCATCAGCGGTGATATCATCGCGATGTTTTTGGGTATGCTCTGCGATCGCTTCCCGGAGATCTTGAATGCCGACCGAAGAGCCGTATTTATTAAAGCCGCCTTCGACCGCGTCCTTTAACGCGCTCTTGATATTTTCTGGTGGGTTGAAGTCCGGCTCGCCCAACCCCAAATTTATCGAATCCGATCTCGCTAGGTCGAACATCTTTCTTAAGCCGGAAATATCTACATTATTGATCGTTGTCTTAATACCCATTTACTCCCCCCAGTTTAATATTTATTAAATTCATGTTTAGTTTGTAGTTTTTGGTTTGTTGTTTGTAGTCCCCTCCCCCCATCAAGTAATAACTGCAAACTGCAAACTCCAAACTGCAAACTATTTTAACATCAAGCCTTTGGTCGTCTCGTCAAACCCAACATAACCCAGTCTGGGCATGAGCGTGATAATAAACTCGGCGCGTTTCAAACCAACAGTATTGACAATCTCAGTTTCGCTTGCCTTGCCGGTTGTTGCAAGTGCCATCCAGACCTTGGCAAAATCGTCTTTGGAGACATGCTCAGGTTTATGCTTGTGCGTCGGGTCGTCGGTATATGTAACCGCACTATCCGTAATTTCATCGATCACCTGCATTTTACGCGTTACATGAGTATATATAACTCGGTTTTCCTTTGCCGCGACCTTTAATTCATCCCAAACTTCCGGGAAATCTTTTGTTACCATATTTAATCACCCCTGGATCCTTAAAAATGTTTACCTTTTGGACTGCAAATATTATGTTATCTAGAACTGTTTTTTGGTATTTAGGTTTTAGGTAGTGTTAGATATTTATGGATGAATAGGATTAAGGATTGAGGATTGGGGCGATGAAAATTTATAGTGGAAAATATATTCGCGTTTGAGGTGAAATTATGGGGGAAGTCTTATTTGAATTTGAGAAATTTGATATTTATAAACGGGCTTTAGATTTTGCGAACGATATATATGACTTAACTAAGAAATACCCTAAGTCTGAGCAATTTGGATTAGTATCTCAACTCAGGCGAGCTTCTATATCAGTAGTTTCAAACATAGCAGAAGGGTATGGAAAATATAAAAAAAAAGAAAAAACCTATTACTATCGTATAGCTCGGGGCTCAGCTCATGAATGCGTTCCTCAGCTAACGATCTCTTTAAAACAAGAATTTATACCGGGTGACGACTTTAATGAGTTGTATCAAACTTGCTTTGAACTTGCCCGTAGACTTTCAGGTCTAATCAATTCAATAAAGCAAAGAAATTAGCACTAAATTGGCAACCCTAATCCTTAATCCTCAAACCTCAATCCCTTAAAAACCATCCGCCACATTAGTCAAACAAGTCATCTAATTCATCGGCTCCACCCGCACCTTCCTCAGCCCCGGGTGCCGCTGCTGCAGCGTCCGGCAGTGCCTCCTCGCTGATCTTTTCCAACTTGACCGCGCAAACCTTCAACTCCGGGATCTTGGAGTCCGGGTCGGTTGCAGGGTTGGTCAATTGGTTGGTCGGCGATTCGGCGAAATGGAACGTCATGAAAATTACGCCCGGTGGCGAGTTCTCTGTTATTTTCGTGCGTGCAACGACACTACCTCGTCTTGAACTCACCTTCACCGGCGCATTATCTAGGAGCCCGAAGGCTTCTGCATCTTTTGGATTTATTTCCACTTCTTCACAACTTTTAAGCTGGTTCAACCCGCCAACCTTGCGCGTGAGCGTGCCGGTATGGAACTGATAAAGGCTGCGGCCGGTGGTCAATATCAATGGGAATTCTTCGTCTGGTAGCTCTTGGGGCGGTTTATAGACGACTGGCGCGAATTTGCCTTTGGTGCTGTCACATGCAAATTGCTCACAATGCAGGATCGGCGTGCCGGGGTGCTCGGGCGTTGGACAGGGCCACTGTAAACCACCGTCATCCAACCGCGCATGTGAAATACCACCATAAATTGGTGTGAGGTTTGACAGCTCGTCCATGATATCTGAGGTGCTATTGAACTCAAACCCATCCTCAGCGCCCAACCTTTTCGCAACCTCGCAAATAATTTGCCAATCCGGTCTGCTATTGCCGATCGGGTCAATGACTTTACGCACCCGTTGTATTCGCCGCTCGGTATTTGTGAAGGTCCCGTCCTTTTCGGCAAAACTCGCGCCCGGAAGTATTACATCTGCATATTTGGCGGTCTCGGTAATAAATAGATCCTGGACAACCAGAAACTCTAATTTTTTCAACGCCTCTTCGATATGGCTCGCGTTCGGGTCGCTCAAGATCGGGTTTTCACCGACAATATAAAGTGCCTTGATCTTACCGGCATCGATAGCATCGAAAATCTCGGTCAATGTCAATCCCGGTTCTGAGGGTAAAGTGCAATTCCAAGCCTCCTCGAATTTTGGGCGGATCGAATCGTCACTAACAGATTGATAACCAGTCACAACATCCGGCAGAGCACCCATATCGCAGGCGCCTTGCACATTATTGTGGCCTCGTAACGGGTTCACCCCAGCGCCCTCTTGACCTATATTACCCGTCATCATCGCCAGATTCGCTAATGCCTTAACATTATCTGTACCGTGGGAATGCTGGGTGATGCCCATTGCAAATAATAGCGATGCAGGGCTGTTCTCTGCATATAATCTGGCGGCCTGCTCGAGCTTGGCAGCGGGCACACCGGTAATTTCCTCCACCATTTCCAAACTATAATCCGCCAGCGAATCTTGAAAATCTTCAAAGTTCTCACAGCGTGTATCAACAAAATCCTGATCAACCAAATTCTCGTCCAGTATGATCTTCGCAATTCCGTTCAGTAGCGCGACATCGGTACCGGGCCGGTGCTGCAGCCACAGCTCGGCATGGTCACACAGCTCGATTCTGCGGGGGTTGGCGATAATTAGTTTCGTGCGACCCTCCTGTGCCATCCTTCTAAGCTTAATACCTAACACTGGATGTGATTCTG
>CBDVCJ010000347.1:0-3970 GCA_965372445.1 uncultured Thermoplasmata archaeon
GAGTGTTTTTTCGTTTGATTCACACGATTATTGTTTATTTGAGCAATCCAACGCCTTCAAGCTATCAAACGACAATCTCACGCATCAACCTATTTAGACGTTGAATCATACGCAATATGGCAACCTTAAATCAATCCTACGCCAATTATCGTTATAATAGCAATCCCACGCATTATAGCATACCTAAAACAATCCTACGCTCTTTTGCAATATAAAAACAGTCTCACGAACACTCACAACTTATCGGACTCCATGACTCTATAACTATACGACCCCATAGACTCAAGCGCCTTTCGCCCTTCGCCTCTCGCCTTTCCGCATGCAATCACCAATCTGTAATCTTGAATATTAATAAAGCGATAATTATAAATACATTACCACAATATTATTAATCCGATACGATGGGCACGCATTTGAGAAGAACCACATCAGTTATTATTTGTTTTTGCTTTTTAATGTCTTCAAGTTCGATGTTGATAGTTAACATTGGTTCTGAAAATGCAGCTGGGCAAGATGATTTCGATGTTGACACCCTGGGTTTACTTTGGAAGGTGCAACGCAACGAGGACATTTCAACGCTATGGAAACTCGATTGGTCGCCAGACGGCTCTAAGATCGCGGTAGTATATCTCGATAATACAACAAAGATCTATGATAGTGAAACAGGTGAGGTCCTGAAGGTACTGAATGGCTCTACAGCCAATTCATCCAATCGTAATACCCGATGTGATGCCGATCTTTCTGATATTAGTTTACTTATGTTGCGAACTTGCGATTGGTCGCCCGATGGAAAATATTTAGCTACCGCCGGCAATAATTTAGTTATTCGAATTTACGATACCGAAACTTGGAAGACCGTGAAAGTTCTCAAGGGCCATGAAAGCTGGATACTTTCTCTGGATTGGTCGCCCGATAGCACTAAGATCGCATCCGGCTCCGGTACAGATAGGCCCCTACCACCAGGAGTTGCCTTTCCCAGGGTTGCAGATGAAAATGCACTTATGATATGGGACTTTGCCACTGGAAAGCGATTATTCGACCTTCGCAACCATAAAGATGGAATTGTATCGATCAAATGGTCACATAAAGGAGACAGACTCGCTACAGCCTCAGATGATAGCTACATCCATATCTGGAATGCGTCGGAGGGCAACATTGTTATGACCTTGGGCGGCGAGATCGGGCACACTGGCGGGGTGTTGGATGTGGATTGGTCTATTGATGACTCTAGGCTGGTCTCTGGCAGCCGCGATTATAAAATGCGGCTCTGGAATATTTCGGATGGTGCCCCCATTGGCAATCCCTGGAAAGATGATAATTGTATTCGTTCAGTGCATTGGCATCCAAATGGCAAGATCATTGCCAGTGCGGGTGTGGATTCGGTCTTAAAGGTCCGTGATGGTGAAGACGGAGAGGTTATTCGTGATTTCCCAGACGCCAAAAAGACCAGAAGTGTACTTATGAGTTCGCGATGGTCACCCGACGGCCAAAAATTAGCGGCCGGGGCGGGTAAGGAGCGATACTTAAGGGTTTATTCATTCGGCAGTGCCACCCCATCAGTGGAAGAAGATGAACTTCTACCTCCATGGGCACCTGGCGTCATTGTTATTGCGATTATTGCCGTTGCGGGAATAATCCTCATATATTATCCACTAATAAATCAAATAAGAGAGCGTCGAAAATGAAGTACAGGTTATTAAAAAAAATCTCGGTATTATTGATAAGTATAATGTTATTAGCCAATTGGCTGCCGTTTGGGACGGCTGAAGTTGAGCCCGAGGTGCTTGGAAGTGCACCGGGAAGGTTCAATTCGATAGTCTCGATGGATATCGACAACGATGGCCGCCATGAACTCGTTTTTGGTAACTACGACGGCCACTTGACGATTTTGGAAAATATCGGCGGCGATTATGTACTGGAATGGCGCAGCGAGAATCTCGGGACGCGGTTGTGGGGTGTGGCGGTGCATGATATTGATAACGATGGCGTCATGGAGATCTTCGCGGGCTCGGGAGACGGTGCGATATATGCGTTTGACGCGAAGAGCCACAAGCTAGAATGGAGCTACGACGGGATGATCAGAGATGCTCATGGCATAGAGATCGCGGACCTGGAACAAGATGGTATCCTAGAAATAATCGTCGGCACCGGCTATAAAATGGACAACCCATTTGGTACTATCTATATTTTCCATTATGGCGATTCTGCTCCGATCAGCAAGATCGGGCCCTTAGACTCGCGCTTGAGGGGCATTGAAGTTGCGGACGTGGATAATGACGGTGTGAATGAACTTATTGTGGGGAGCGGGGTGGCACTGGGTGAACAACCTGGCGAAGGCTATCTCAGGATTTTTGATGCCGTCACGAAAAACCTGGAATGGCAGAGCCCTGACCTGAATGGAGATGCGACCGCCGTTGAGGTGGTTGACGTTGATGAGGACGGCATTCTCGACATTATTGTTGGTAATGGTTACAGATATCATGAAGGATGGTTAAGAATTTTTAATTTTGACCCAACCACAAATGGCTATCAAGAAATCTGGAAGAGTCGTGACATTGGCCCAAAACCATACGGGCTTGCAGTGGGTGATATTGATAACGATGGCGTGATCGAATTCGTGGTGGGGAATGAAGCGGGTTATGTGTACATTTTCGATTCCGTTTCCCATAAAATTGAATGGAAGAGCGAGCTGCTTGGCAATGATGTGCTGGGGATCGCGCTTGACGATGTTGACCTCGACGGTACTTTAGAGATCATCGCCGCCCAAGGTGGCTATACGGGTAAAGGTGATTTCACGAGCGGGTATACAGAACCCCACATTTATGTCATAGATGGCGAGACCCACGAAATAGAGATCACCATCGGTACTACTAACTATGTAACTTGGACATATCAATTATTAATTTTGATTTTCGTTATTATTCTGCTTGTTCAACTTAACGTATATACAAAGATGATAAGAGGAGGTGCAAAAGCACGTACCAAGAAATCCTAGCAGCGGCATTGGTGGGTTTGGCCTTCGGTAACTCTTGGATCTGTATCTTAATGGGTTTCGGTGCACGAACAGATAATAGGCTCACAGGCACCTACTTCATATTAGGGCGTGTTATTGGTGTTATTCTGTTGGGCATGATAATTGCATCGATCGGGTTTATTTTTGTAGGTTATACAACTTATCTAGTGCTTATTTTTGGTGTCCTGACGATAATATTTGGGTTGTTATTGATATTTAATAAAAAAATCACCTGGAAATTGATATCGCAAACTAATAGACATTTAAAACCCACTGCAATGGATGGCGGCACTTGCATTAGCCCCAATAAAGGTCATGGAAAATGCAAGAATGAGCACAATACTCACTTCCCGAAAAAAGGCCGCAAATTCAATAACAAATATGCATTTTCATTAGGGCTATTTCGCGGTGCCACACCGTGTTTGAAGATCATGGTACTAACTCCGCTATTGCTCGTGGTCGATCTCCAACTTGCATTATTGATGATGCTGGGATTTGTTGCAACTTCTACGATCTATCCCATTATCGGTCATTTGACGGCAAATATAGTTACAAAATTCGATAAATATGATCTATACATTAGAGTCACTGGTGCTATAGTTCTGATAATATTAGGAATTTATAGCATCTCAAAAATATTGTTCTTTGATGCTGGAACACATTTCGGCGTTTAGAACGATAAATAAATCATAATGTTAGGAGTTAGGAGTCAGGATTAAGGATTAAGGATTGAGGATTAAGGATTAGGGTGTGCCATAGTAGATTGGAGATTTTAGTTCCCCCTCCCCCTATCGCCTTTCGCTTTGGGAATTCCGAAGGAATTCTCAATGCGAGGCAACTTGACGAAGTAAGTTGCCGTCATTAGCAATAAATCCTCCTCCGACTATCGCCTTTCATAAGGCGAACTCTAACTTTAAAAATTCCAAAGGAATTTTTAAAGCGAGGTAATTTGCAAAG